>JBEANQ010000116.1:0-7956 GCA_041165345.1 Pseudomonadota bacterium | reverse complement strand
GTGGACGGCGGTGGCAACACCCAAGAATGCTGCGATGTTGCATATAGCGTCGCGCACTCTCCCTTGATCAAAACCGCATTTTTTGCCTCAGACCCCAACTGGGGACGGATCGTGATGGCTGTTGGCAAAGCGGGCGTGCCCAACCTCGACCAATCTTTGGTCAATGTCTGGTTGGATGATGTACAAATTTGTCGTGATGGTGGTGCAGCCGCGGACTACACCGAAGCCCAAGGGGCAGCCGTGATGGCGCGTAGCGAAATCACCATTCGGATTGATCTGGGGCGGGGCAGTGCCACCGACACGGTCTGGACGTGTGACCTGTCCTATGACTATGTCAAAATCAACGCGGATTACCGCTCTTAATCATCACGTTTGACCGCAAAAAACCGCTCATGGTTGAGCAATACCGGTTAGTTAAGCAGATGGGATGCTTTTTGTAGGGATGCTTGAGTGCAATTGTTCGAGCCATGGATGGCGAGTTTTGCACGAAAAAGCACTTTTGCTTACTTTTGGTGCGTCAAAAGTAAGAAGACTCGCGATTCAAACTCAATAAAAAAACTCTACGGCACTCTGCACCGTGAAGCTTTTTCTTAAATGACTGGCATTACTCATTGTTGAGGGTTTTTTGCTGCCATAAGCAGCCATACGGTGTCTATCAATGGGTCAGACATCGACACCACCACACGATAATGCCCGCCAACCCTAACAGCCTCGACCAAATCGGCTAAACTAAGCCAACCCTGCCACGCGTCTGGCCTGATTTATCGCGAGCTGCTTTTCATGAATCACACCCCACTCATCGACAATAACGCCAAAACCGTCGTGCGTGAGCATCTGGATCGGTTGGGGCATATTCCCGACATTCAGCTCACCGATGCCGAACGCGTTGCCCTGCATCAAGACATCGCAGCAGAACTCAAGCGTCGAGACGCTGTGCTGGTTGCGCATTATTATTGTGATCCCGAAATTCAAGCCTTAGCGGAAGCCACTGGTGGCTGCGTCTCTGACTCGTTGGAAATGGCACGTTTTGGCCGTGACCACCCCGCCAGCACCTTAATGGTGGCAGGGGTCAAATTTATGGGTGAAACCTCCAAAATCCTCAGCCCCAACAAAACCATCTTAATGCCCACTCTAGAAGCCACCTGCTCACTAGATTTGGGGTGCCCTGTTGACGAATTCACCGCGTTTTGCGACCAACATCCCGACCGCACCGTGGTGGTGTATGCCAACACCTCGGCGGCAGTCAAAGCACGTGCCGACTGGGTGGTGACCTCCAGCTGTGCAGTAGAGATCATTGAACATTTGGACAGCTTGGGTGAAAAAATCATCTGGGCACCCGACCAGCACTTAGGGCGCTACATTCAGAAAAAAACGGGTGCAGACATGCTGCTGTGGGATGGCTCATGCATTGTGCATGAAGAATTTCGAGCGCGTGGGCTTGCTCGTATGAAAGCGCTATATCCTGAAGCTGCCATTTTGGTGCATCCTGAATCACCCCAAGACGTGATTGATTTGGCCGATGCCGTCGGTAGCACCAGCCAGTTGATCAAAGCGGCGCAAACCCTGCCACACCGCACCATGATCGTGGCCACCGACCGTGGCATCTTCTACAAAATGCAGCAAGCCGCGCCAGACAAAATCTTGATCGAAGCACCCACCGCAGGCGAGGGTGCAACCTGCCGCTCCTGCGCGCATTGCCCGTGGATGGCCATGAATGGCATGGACAACCTATTGCATGTGTTAAAGACCGGTGACCAAAAAATACAGGTGGATGCCGTGCTGGCACGACGTGCCAAACAACCCCTTGATCGAATGTTGAGCTTTACAGCAGCCATGAAACGCTGATATGTTTAAAAAATCAGCACTCAAACGCATTTTAATTAAAAATGCGTTTGCATGTGTTGACGTTAGCGCTTTCGATCCATAGAATAGCGCACACACCAGCGATGGTGCGATGTAAAAGGTTGTTGAAACTCGGAGTGTGGCGCAGTCTGGTAGCGCACCTGGTTTGGGACCAGGGGGTCCAAGGTTCGAATCCTTGCTCTCCGACCAACAATTGGCCTTGTCGTTAGATCTTACATGTTCGACACACATGCGCCTGTAGCTCAGCTGGATAGAGCATCCGCCTTCTAAGCGGATGGTCGCAGGTTCGAGTCCTGTCAGGTGCGCCATCTGCGCTTGGTAGTTTCAGTGGATCACCATCCATTGCTTAATGGTGGCTATAGCTCAGTTGGTAGAGCCCCGGGTTGTGATCTCGGTTGTCGTGGGTTCGAGTCCCATTAGCCACCCCATATTTGCATGATGTTTTCACATCAGCACAATGATCCGTTTTAGCCTTATGCTAAGACGGATTTTTTGTTTGCGGAAAAGGATTGAACAGCATTTGATCAGGCTAAACCTTTGGTCGGGTTAAAAATACACTCATCAACAAAAATACTTGACAAAAATGTGAATCAACTTTAAATAGCCGCAAGTATCCATACATCTGCAAGGAGAGGCGAGCATGGCCAGTGCTGGTAGCCAAGACTTTGAGCTTGAAGATAGCTTTGAAGATGATGCACCTTTTGAGACCGATGAGGGCAGCAAAGCCGCAAACACCAAAAACTCATTAACCAAACGTCGGTTGATCGACGATCTGCTGGAAGAAAAGCGTTTACAACGTCGATTAAAAGAATACGACTTTGACTTTGATGATGATTCAGAGGATGTCTAAGCACGCCCGCTGATTGAGAAACCAAAAAACGGCGCATGAGCCGTTTTTTTTATGCGTGCAGGTCGGCCAAACCCATGCAATGAGCATGTATGGTGAGCCGAGATTTGCTACAGTGACGGCCAGAATCTAGCAGAGGTTTTTTATCATGGCAGTGCTTGACCTTGATGTACTGGTCACCTATCTAGACGGTGAACAAAATGAATACGGCCTCGATTTTGCCGCCACGCATGGGTTTTTGTGTGCCACGGTGGTGGGGCCTGAATTAAAAGGCTGGCGTAAGCACTTATTTGATGGTGATGACCACAAAGTGCCTGCTGAGATCTTGGCGCAAATCGAGCTATGGCGGACGGATATTCAACAAACGCTTGCCAATGAAGAAACGCTTGATTTTCCGGTCGAGATTGAAGAGGCTGCGGTTGATTCAAGCCTTGGTGACTGGGCGATTGGCTTTGTTGATGCGTTGTTTTTGAACGAAGAAAATGACTGGTACGAGATAGACGAAGAAGCTGTGGGCATGTTGACCTTGCCCATGATGGTGTTTAGTGGCATTGATGAAGATGATGCGCAACTGCAAAGTGTGCGTCGTAATGGCGATTTGATGGACGAAATGGCCGAAGAAATTCCAGAGAATTTAACCAAGCTGTATTTGTTGTTTCATGCGCCTGATGAATGAGTGGTAGGGTGATTCACCGACTCAAAAAGGATGCCTCTGGCATCCTTTTTTGTGTGTAAGTGCGGTGCTGGGTGTTTAAATTTTGCGTAAACGGCGTGCTTCATCCATTTGTGTTTGGCGCATTCTAAAACGGGCTTTTTGGGCGTCATTGGTGTGATGAAAGCAATGGACGCAACTCACCCCCCGCTCATAAAACGCGCCGCTCATTTCCTCGGGTTGCAGCGGCCAGCCGCAGCCAAAGCACATGGCGCTGTCGCCTTCGCTCATGCCATGACCAACACCCACACGGCCATCAAAGACAAAGCATTCGCCTTCCCATAGGCTGTCTTCTGGGGCGGTTTTTTCAAGGTAGTTTAAAATTCCCCCTTTGAGGTGATAGACCTCCTCAAAGCCTTGCTGAAGCAACAGGCTGGTAGATTTTTCACAGCGAATACCACCCGTACAGAACATGGCAATTTTTTTGCCTTTGGCATCGTGTAAATGTTCGTCTACAAAGGCAGGAAACTCGCGGAAGGTTTCGGTGTCGGGGTCAATCGCGCCTTTAAAGGTGCCCGCTTGATACTCGTAGCGGTTGCGGGTGTCCACCACAATCACGTCATCTTCGGCCAGTAGGGCATTCCATTCTTGTGGGTCAAGGTAGTGGCCGACCAAGGCACGCGGGGCAACCTCTACACCAAGGGTGACGATTTCTGGCTTGAGTTTGACCTTCATTCGTTTGAAGGGTTTGTCTTTGCTGGTTGATTCTTTATATTCCATTTGGGTAAAACCTGCCGCCAATAACGCTTGGTGCAGTTGATCAATGGCACAGCGTGACCCCGCCACCGTGCCATTAATGCCTTCTTTGGCCACAATGAGCGTGCCACATAAGGCGAGCTGCGCGGCTAAATCGGTGAGTTGGTCACGCAGTTGTTCAGGCTGTTCGACCACATGAAACTGATACAATGCCGCCACGGTCCAGCAGTCGTCGGTCATGAGGGTCTGTGGTGACGATGGCGTGAGGTCGGTGGACTGAGTCATGGGTGACGATGTTCCTTAAAAATGGTGGGTAGTCTAACCATTCAACTTGGGTCATAACATGCCGCATTGGAGTGGTTAGGACAATGAATATGCTGTCAACGAACAACGCGCCTGCATCCACACCCTGCGCTGGACGTTGTTCAACGGTATTTGGTGATACCGTGTGTCGCGGTTGTCGCAGGTTCAGTCATGAGGTGATTGATTGGAACCGCTATACCGTGCAGCAACGGCAGTTTATTTGGCAGCGGTTAGATCAACAGTTGGCGCAAATTATAGTGCCGATTGTGCCTGTGGTCGATCCATGTCAGATGTTACAGTTTTTGTCGGATCGCCAGATTCGATTGCCAGAGCAAGCCAGCCAAGGTCGAGTGATTTATGAGGTGTTGCGGGTGGTGCAACGTGCGCCTCTGCGTTTGCCTGAGTCGGGTTTAGGGTTGTCGGCTGCACAGATTGAACAAACGTGGCAGCAGGTGGAGCAGCGCCTGTATGCGCTTGCAGTGGCCAGTTTTGAGTTTGCATGGTTGCGTGCGGCACGGTTTGGTCAAACGACGCCATCAGTAGATGACTGACCTTGCTTTTAATCACAAAAAAGCCGCACAGCGTGCGGCGTTTTGAGCAAGCGGTGAAGGGGGCTTTAGACCACTTGTACCGGAATCACATTAGCCGTGTGGCTGACGGTGTTGTCTGCGTTGCAATACACCAAACGGGGTGCAAAATCGACCAGCTCATGGCTGTCATAATTGGCATAAATGGCAATAATCACAATATCGCCCACGTCGGCTTTAAATGCAGCTGCACCATTGACGGAGATAATCCCTGAGCCTTCTTCACCGCGAATCGCATAGGTGGTAAAGCGCTCGCCGTTGCTGACGTTATAAATCTGGATTTGTTCGTATTCAAGAACGCCAGCCAAGTCCATCAGGTTGCCGTCAATCGCACATGAGCCTTCGTAATGCAGCTCGGCGTGGGTCACACGGGCACGGTGGATTTTGCATTTCAGCATGGTGGTTTGCATGGCGATGATCTCCGTGGGAGTAGGGCCAGTGACAACAAAGGGTCAACGAGCGCAGCAAAAGCACGCATTTTGCCCTGAAAGGGGGCGGCGATAAGCGCGCAATATTGTGCCGCGCTTCACGTCGGGACGCAATGTCAGTACAGGACAAAAGCAATCGCTTAGGTGATTTTAAAACTGTTGAGCTGATTCATCGCGCGTGGGACGTCACCACTCACCATCATGGGGGTGAGTCTAAGGGCTTCATCAATGGCTTGATCCAGCACGTCTTGTTCAGCACGCGGAGCCTTACCGAGGACATGACCCGTCACACGGTCGCGATGACCAGGGTGACCAATGCCAATGCGTAAGCGGTGAAAGTCACTGCCCATGTGCGGCACAATATCACGCAGGCCATTATGCCCCCCATGACCACCGCCTGTTTTAAGGCGGATCGCACCTGCGGGCATGTCTAGCTCGTCATGAGCAATTAACAGGTGCTGCGGTGCAATTTGAAAGAATTTGGCGAAAGGAACCACAGACTGCCCCGAACGATTCATAAACGTATTGGGCAGTAATAATCGAACCTCATGGCCATCAATGTGACCACGACCAGTGAGTCCGTGAAAGCGTGACTCAAGGTTCAAGCGAATGCCATGCTGCTGGGCAAGGCGCTCAATGTACCAAAACCCAGCATTATGACGGGTTTGGGCATATTCCGTTCCCGGATTGCCCAAGCCCACGATCAAACGAAGTTCGTTTGACACGCAACAATTACTCTGCTTTACCAGCAGCGTGAATGTTGGCAACTGCTTGGTCATGGTCTGCACCATGTGCCAATGCTGGAATGGTCACGCCTTCTGGCAGTTTGATGTCTGACAGATGGATGGTGGTGCCCACTTCAACAGCTGACAAGTCAACTTCGATGAATTCTGGCAAGTTGCTTGGCAATGTCGAAATTTCGATATCGGTTGCAATGATCGATACCGCACCACCTTGTTGCTTGACGCCAACCGATGTTTCTTGGTTGGTGAAGTGCAATGGGACGCGCATGGTGATGGCATGGCCTGCTTCTACACGATAGAAGTCAGCATGCATTGGGAAGCCTTTTGATGGATGACGTTGCAAGGCTTTCAAAACCACTTGCTCGGCATTACCATCAACATTCAGGGTCAGAATGTGTGAGTAAAAAGCTTCGTTTTCTAGGCACTTGACGATGTCTTTGAACTGCACAGCAATCGATTGAGCAGCTGCGCTGCCACCATAGATGACGGCTGGAACGAGGTTGGTGTGACGCAGGCGGCGGCTCGCACCTTTCCCTTGCAGGTCACGTGCCTGAGCGTTCAGGCTAAAATTGTTGCTCATTGAGGTATCCTCATTGGATTGAAAAAACGCCGAACTTGCGACCAGTTCGGCGGTATTTTTAGTCAGATCAACTGACTAAAAGACATTACAGCAGGTCAAACATCGCGCTGATGGATTCTTCATTGTTAATGCGGCGCAGGGTTTCTGCCAGCATGCCAGACAAGCTGACTTGACGAATTTTGCTACAGTTTTGCGCGGCTTCTGACAGCGGAATAGTGTCGGTAACGACCAGTTCATCCAGCACAGAGCGATTGAGGTTATCAATCGCTGGACCCGACAACACGGGGTGGGTGCAATATGCAACCACACGGCGTGCGCCATTGTCTTTGAGTGCGGCTGCGGCTTTGCACAAGGTTCCTGCGGTATCAACCATGTCGTCGACGATGACGCAGTCACGGCCATCGACTTCACCAATGATATGCATCACTTGAGATTCATTGGCTTTAGGACGACGCTTGTCAATAATGGCAAGGTCGATGTCGCCCAATTGCTTGGCAACGGCACGTGCGCGAACGACACCGCCCACATCTGGCGATACAATCACAAGGTTTTCGTAGTTTTGTTGTTTGACATCTGCCAACAAAATGGGCGAGCCATAGATGTTGTCGACGGGAATATCAAAGAACCCTTGAATTTGGTCGGCATGTAAGTCGATGGTCAGTACGCGGTCAATACCCACAGTGGTCAGCATATCAGCGACGACTTTGGCAGTGATGGGCACACGCGCAGAACGCGGACGGCGATCTTGGCGGGCATAACCAAAGTAAGGGATGACCGCTGTAATACGCCCTGCACTAGAGCGACGCAGCGCGTCAGCCATGACCAAGACTTCCATCAGGTTGTCGTTGGTTGGGGCGCAGGTCGGCTGGATGATAAACACATCTTTGCCACGCACGTTTTCGTTGATTTCAACAGCGATTTCGCCATCAGAGAAGCGATTGACATCGGCTGCACCCAACGGAATATGCAGATGGCTCACGACTTTATGTGCCAACTGAGGGTGAGCGTTACCGCTAAAAACGACGAGATTGGGCATGACGCACCCTGTAGGCTATGAGAGAAGAAGATCAGAATATGGTAGGGGAGGCTGGACTCGAACCAACGAATGCCGGAATCAAAATCCGGTGCCTTACCAACTTGGCGACACCCCTATGGACGGCGGAAACCAAATACAACAAGCAACAGAAAGTAAACTCA
>JBEANQ010000115.1:0-7959 GCA_041165345.1 Pseudomonadota bacterium | reverse complement strand
CAGCGTGCCAAAGGCGCGTGTGTCGGTTTGGCCTTTGGCACGTTGATAGACCAAGGCGCGTTGCTCGCGTGAGAACGGCACTTGCTCATGGTCGCCTTCAATAAAATATTGCCGAATTTCGGGTCTGAAGTTTTCAAACAAATAACGAAAATGCCCTGCAATCGGATAGTTGCGCAAAATGGCATGACGCGTCTGAAACCGATCATACAGACCAAGGGTGGTGAGGAGTGCGCCTAAGGTGGTTGCCCATGGATGTTGCAGCAGTAGCCCAAAGAGACACAGCACCATGCACGCGATGAGCACGGCATAGCGGGGCAGGACGCGCAAGGGGTTGGCAAGGCGGGAGTGGGCAGTCAGTCGCATGGCAGGCAATCCACAATCATATGAAACAGATGGGGTTGAGTATGGGGCGCGCAGATGTTGCGGTTTGCGCAATCCATGTGGCGGGTTTACGGTGTCAATGTGACTGTAACTATCGTATCTGACCAAGCCGATCACGCGGACGCTGTCGCAGGGCATGGGGGAGCGGTAGTTGCTACAACACTACTCACGAAGCACGGATTGGTCTAGATAGAGAAGGTGCTGAGCTTCGAATGCTGCCAAATCCCTAGCGTAGTTGGCGACTACCATTGCATATCCTTCACTATGCTGACCATCTATATTTGCCCAAATCTTCAGACATACGCTACGCATATGCTGGATAAGATTGGCAAAACCCACATCACCCTCACAGCGACGTGCCAAATGATAGACAAAGGCAGTACAATAGTCTTGGTACATGATCTGTGTTTTAAACAGGTTTTGTTCGTCATAGTGAATATAGTGATGCAGTTGTGACAGCGAGGTACACTGACTCACCAGTTGTTGGATCGCTTGGATAAGCTTCTGTAAGTAAGTGTCAATCTCACTACGTGTACGGAAATACAATTGCTTTAATGGGATATTTCCTGCTGGATAAACTTCGCCAAATTGTCTACGAAAGTCAAATATAAACTTTGGATAGGCTTCTACAAACTCATTCTCCCTTTCTTTTTTGAAAAAATGTAGCTCCTTATGTGTTAAACCAATCGAACCACCATAATGAGGTAGCAACTTTAAATGATCTTGATCCAAGACTTTTTTCATAAACGAGGACAGTTGATATTGTAGCCTAAAACCATTTATCTCTAGAATAAATGCCTTGTACTCACGATCACGAATGTAATCATCCTTACAAACCTGCTCAGTAAAACCCAGCGCGGTCAATGGCTCTAACATAACTGAGCGCATCAGCTTCTCGCACTGTGCATCGGTGCTGGGCATATCGGTTGCGACATTAAAGCCCTTTTTGGCTTTTGCTTTGACAGCCTTTGCATGTTTGTCCCAGCTTGATGCAGCTTGGCGGGGCAGCATGTTGCCATCGAGTAAAAATACCCATTCTGAGCGCGTGTCATAGATCAGCAGTCCTGCTTCACGCGCCGCTTCGACCATCAGCACAAAAAAAAGATCAGCATAAGCATCTTTAAAATAATCCCAACTGACCAGTGCTGCGGTGTGCTGTGGCTGAAACAAATATGCACTTTCAAGATAGCCATCTTGTTTAAAATCTGCATCAAAGCTTTTTTCGGCGGCGACTTTGGCTTTTAGCAATTCGGCAAAATGATCAATACGTGGGCTGTGATCATGCCCGACCTGACGCAACTGAATACGGTATTCATCGGCCTGTTCAATACTGTTCGGCCATGCTTCGCTTAATACAGGATCCCATAAAAAAATTGGTGCGCTCATTTAAAAATTCCTTGCGATGATGCGTTGTTCACGCCATGCCCTAGGGACATGGCGTGTTGGTATAACGGGGTGGTCACGGGTTGTGCAAACGCCAGCGACTGATGGCGTTTAGCTGTGATCGGCAGGGCGGTTCATGGCGGCCAGTTGTTGGGCAATGCCGGTCAAGCTGCCATTGCCTAGCCCTGCATCTTGCATAATGGCATCAATTAAGGGTTTGGCGATTTGGTAGTTGAGCGCCGAGTTCATCACTTGATCGGGCAGGCTACCGCCCTGTACCGGATGGGCTGTGCCGTCGGTCACTTGGCCTTGTCCGCCCAGATTGGACAGACCATTGACTTGAAACATGCGAATCGATTCGATTTTTTCCATGGGCTTGACTGCTTCAGCCAAGATTTTGGGCAGTTGTTCAAGCAGTTGTAGCCGAACCTTGAGGTCGATTTGTGCCGCAGACAGCATGTTGAGTGCTTCGTTTAAGGCACGTTCGCCTTCGGCACGGGCAAGGGCGGCGGCTTTGTCGGCATCGGCGGTCAGTTTGGTGGCTTCGGCACGGTCTATGGCTGCATCGCGGTCAGCTTGTGCAGCGACTCGGATGGTGAGCGCTTGTTGTTCTGCGCCTTTGGCCGCGTCAATCAGTTGAATTTGCTTGTCACGTTCAGCCACGGCGACTTCACGGGCAGTTTTGACCAATTCTTCAGCTTTGACCGCTTCAGACAGCGCTTGGTTGGCGGCGGCATCGGCTTCGGATTGCTCACGTGATTTGGTGGCAATCGCGATTTTGGCATCTTGGTTGGCAATTTCAATTTCTTTGTGCTGCATGGCTTGTTGCACTTTGGTTTTGCGGTCGGCTTCAATTTGTGTGGTTTGTAGGGTCAGGTTTTTGGCAATTTCGGCTTCACGAATGGCGCGGTCGGCTTCAATGCGGCGTTGACCCACTTGACGGTCGGCTTCAATGCGTGAGCCTTCAGATTCTAAGTGGCGTTGTGCTTCTTGGGTGGCGGTCAGTGCGGCTTGTTCGGCACGGGTGCTGGCAATTTCGCGTTGTTGTGACAGGGTGGCAAATTCTTGCTGTTTTTCAATGTCGAGTCGTTGCCGTTCGGCTTCGAGGTTTTTGGCACGGACTTGCACTTCGGTGTCTTGTTCGATGTCGTTGCGTTGTTTGCGGCGTGCTTGGGTTTCTTCGGTCAGGCGGGTCAGACCTTCGGCATCAAAGGCGTTGTCGGGGTTAAAAAATTGTTTGTCGGTTTGGTCGAGTCGGGTGAGTGAGACGGCTTCAAGTTCTAGGCCGTTTTTTTCGAGGTCTTCGGCCACGGCGTTTTGTACCGCTTGGACAAATTCGCGGCGTTTGTCTTGTAGTTCATGCATGGTCATGGTGGCGGCGGTGGAGCGCAGCGCATCCACAAATTTGTCTTCAACCAATGCTTTGAGTGCATTGGGGTCCATGGTGCGCTGGCCGAGCGTTTGCGCGGCGGTGCTGACGGATTCTTCGGTTTGTTTGACCCGCACAAAAAAAGCCGCCATGACATCCACCCGCATCCGGTCATGGGTGATAAGGCTTTCACGCTGGCGGCGTTCGACTTCAAGTTTAAGGGTGTTCATGTTGACGGGAATGGTGCCATGAAAAATCGGCAGAACAATCGCACCGCCATCCATGATGACTTTTTGGCCGCGTAGGCCGGTGCGCACATAGGCGGTTTCTTTGGTGGCACGACGGTAGAGACGGGCAAAAATAATGCCGATCACCACCAAGACGGCCAGCACAATGCCGGCCAAAATCAGAATAGACAGAATGGATTGCATGATGTGGAGGACTCCAAGTGATGAGGGTCTGGTATGATTTTGCCAAGTAACGTGGCTCACGCATGAAATGTCAACAGACCCTAGTGTGTGTCGTGTGATGGGGTGACAGGGAGTAATAGGCGGGCGCGATAACACACGCCCACTTTGTGGGTCAGCATGACGTCACTACCGAGTGGGAGTTCGCCGTCTTCGGGTTCAATTTGCACATAATGGAGCCGACCATGTTGGTCTCGCACGCGTCCTTGTGCGGGGATGCCTTTTTGCGCCGTGCCACCGCTCATGGTGGCCATGCGGCCAATCAAGGCGAGTTCACTGACCGCATAACTGTGATCTTGCGGAACCCATGTGCCAAGGGTCAGCCCGAGGGTGCGCATGAGCAGTAATCCGCCAACATTCGCCAATGGCATGACCCACAGGTGGCTTAAAAATAGCCTGAGTGCATGCCAACACGCCGCTTGAATGGCATAGCCGGTGAGCGCGAAGCCCAGCAAAAACAGCAAAATGAGTACCACAGCAGGCACACGGCCCAGATGCAGCCATTCCAGTGGGCCGTCGGGAATATGCGGAATGAGGTTGTCGATTAATGTAAATGGACTACTCGAGAGCAGCAGGCCGATCAATTCAAGCGCCAGCAAGCCCAACAGCAGAATGATGGCAAAGCTGTACGGCCAAAGCGCAGGTGACGTCAATGTCAGCAATTCCATGGTGTAATCAGCAGCGATTAGGCTGCGTGCCTCATGTTTTTATTGATGCAATAACGATACGCGATTTTTGGCTCAAGCTAGATTTTATTTACGAATATCAACACGATTTTAACGCCGTGCCTGCACAACGCATACAGGCACGGGTCAAGCGATGTACTGACGTATGCCTTATGCGTCAAGCAAATAAATGCCACCATCGGAATGCACCGCAATGGCAATGGGGGTGAGCGATTGGTTTTTGCACGGCCCAAACACGCATTCGCCATTGTCCACTTGAAACAACGCCCCATGGTTGGCACAGACTAAAAATTCGCGGTCCATGTCCATAAACTGTTGTTCTTGAAACTCAAGCGAGATGCCCAAATGCGGGCAGCGGTTGAGGTAGGCATAAAACACGCCATCCCGCTGGGTCACAATCACTTCACCTTTTGGGGTGTCAAAGCTGCGGGCGTCGCGGTCTTCGATCTGTTCGGTTTTGCACAGCAGTTCCATGGTGGGCGTCCTTAGGCTTGGGTTTGAATCATCTGTTGCAGCAGTTGGGCATAGCGCTGGCGGGGCAGGCGTGGGCCGTATTGCTCGACCACGGCGGTGGCCAGTGTGGTGGCCAAATAGCCACAGTCTGTGAGGGTAAATTGTTGGGTTAAACCATACAAAAACCCACCGGCAAAGCCGTCGCCGGCGCCATTGGTGTCCAGCACTTGTGTGGCCACTTGGGGGGCAATTGGTTGCACCAGACCGGCATGGCTCATGACGGCACCCTCTGCACCACGGGTCACCACCACCAAGGGGCTGTAGGCGTGCAGGGCAGCCAGTGCGTCGTCTAGGTTGCTGCAATCGGTAAACAGTCGAGCTTCCATGTCGTTGCAAAACAACACGTCTACGCCATCGCCGAGCAGTTCGACCAAGCCTTGACGGGCATATTGCACCATAGCGGGGTCGGACAGGCTAATCGCCAATTTAATACCGTGTTGGCGGGCTTGTGCGCGAACCACCGCAACCGCCTCACGGGCGCTGTCGCTGGTGGCAAGGTAGCCTTCAATATAGACATATTGCGCACCGGTCAGCGGCGCAAGATCGACTTGAGTGGGCGACAGTGCGGCGGTAATGCCCAAATGGGTTTGCATGGTGCGTTCACCGTCTGGGGTGACCATGACCAAGCAGCTACCGGTTTGGCCGAGTTCTTGCGAGATCGCCGAGGTTTGCACGCCTGCACTGGCAAGGTCTGCCAGATAAAAGCTGCCCGCATCGTCGTTGCCCACGCGGCAGGCATAAAACGCCGACCCGCCCAACGCAGCCACCGCAAATGCGGTATTGGCAGCAGACCCCCCACTGACCCGACCATTGGCCGTGGTGTGCTGGTTGAGCTGGGTCATGAGGGCGTGTTGTTGGGCGTCATCAGCCAGTTGCATGGTGCCTTTTTGCACATTGCAGCGTACCAATAGGGCGTCATCAACGGGGTATTCGTGGTCAACGAGGGCGTTGCCAATGGCATATACATCAAGAGACATGTGGTGTTTTCCTTGCAAATGGGGGCAGAGGTGAAGAATGGCAGCGAGTGTGCCTTGCTCGGGCAGGGCTGACAATTCACAATTTCATGTTGGTGTGTACTGGGCATCACATTCGGTCTATTTTTCACCCCGTCGCGTTGCCATCTTGTTTTATCGACACGTCGGCCTTATGTTGGCAGACTTAATCTTTAGCTATGCTGCCGCATGGAGCCTGCATGAATATTGCCGCATTCCCCGACCTACAGATTCATCCGGCCTTTGAGTGTGTTCGCCGCATTCCGGTTGACGCACTGTCGGTTGAATTGCTGGAGTTCCGGCATCGGGTCACTGGCGCTGCACATTTTCATTTGGCCGCAGACAATGACGAAAACGTCTTTGTGGTGGGCTTTCGGACTCAGCCGATGGACTCACGTGGGGTTGCGCATATTTTAGAACACACGGCATTGTGTGGTTCGGCGCGGTTTCCGGTGCGTGACCCGTTTTTTTCAATGATTCGGCGCTCGCTCAATACCTTTATGAACGCCTTTACTGCTTCCGACTGGACGGCGTATCCGTTTGCGACCCAAAACCGGACGGATTTTTTTAACCTGCTGTCGGTGTATTTGGATGCAGCGTTTTTTCCAAATTTGCATCCCTTAGACTTTGCCCAAGAAGGCATTCGGGTCGAGTTAGAAGACGGCAAACCGGTCTATAAAGGCATTGTGTTTAATGAAATGAAAGGCGCAATGAGTTCGCCGACCGACCAGTTGTATCATCGTTTGGCGCATCATTTGTACCCACAAACCACCTATCATTATAATTCTGGTGGTGATCCGGCGGTGATCCCAGACTTAAGCCACCAAGACCTGATCGACTTTCACCGCAGTCATTATCATCCGTCCAATGCCGTGTTGATGACCTACGGTAATCTATCGCCTTTTGAGCTACAAACTGCCTTTGAAACGCAAGCCCTTGCCCAGTTTGGTGCGGGTGAACGCCGCCATCCCAAGCCAGAACAACGCCTGACTGCACCGCTTCGTGTGGTCGATACCTACGCGGTTGATGAACCAGATCTAAGCGCCAAAACCCATATTGTACTGGCGTGGCTCTTGCCGCCGTCGACGGACATGCAAACCCGTATGGCCTTGCGATTGGTTGAGGGCGTGTTGATGGAGGATTCATCGTCTCCATTGCGTCAATATCTCGAAACCTGTGGATTGGGCGAGTCGCCATCACCCTTGTTGGGGCTGGATGACAGCAACTACGAGATGACCTTTTACTGTGGCATTCAAGGCAGTGAAGCCGCGCAAGCCGATGCGCTAGAAGCAGGCGTGTTGCAGGTTTTAGAGCAATGCGCTGCCGCACCGATTGACCCTGCGGTGATTGATGCCGTTCTGCACCAAATTGAACTCAATCAACGCGAAATTGGCGGTGATGGCACACCATATGGCTTACAACTGTTGTTAAATGGCCTGTCTTGCGCCATTCAAGACGGCGACCCCTTGGCCGTGTGGCAACTTGAGCCGCTCTTGGTGTCGATTCGTGAGCAATTGGCCGATCCTATGTGGTTGCCTAGCTTGATTCGTCAACATTTAATTGACAATCCGCACCGTGTTCGACTGACTCTAAGCCCCGACGCCGAGCAAACTGCGCGTATGGCTGCGGCCGAGCAAGCCCGTTTAGACGCCATTGCTGCGCAGCTTAACCCTGCCCAATGTGCGCATTTAAACGCCCAAGCCCAAGCCTTGGCCGACCGTCAGGCCACCGTTGATGACATCAATCTGCTGCCTAAAGTCGGGCTGGCCGATGTGCCTGCCACTATGCATGTGGTACAGGGAGAGACCGTCTCGTTGACACTGGGTGACCAGACCGCGCCGCTGTATCGTTATGCTGCGGGCACCAATGGGCTGTACTACCAACAAGTGCTGATTGCCGTTCCGCCAGCATTGCTCAATACCCCATTGCTGTCCATGTACACCTCGTTGCTGGGTGAACTGGGCGCAGGCGAATTGGATTATTTGCAATTGCAACAAGCGCAAACCGCCAGCACCGGCGGTCTGCATATGGGCGCAAGCCTACGCAGCACCATCAGCGATGGCGAGCAGATCAGCGCATGGCTGGTGCTGTCCACCAAAGCACTGGCGGGACGACATACCGCATTTGGCCTGTTGCGCATGGCGTTTGAGCATTTGCGTTTTGATGAA
>JBEANQ010000114.1:0-8080 GCA_041165345.1 Pseudomonadota bacterium | reverse complement strand
GCTCAGGTCTTAGATCGTATATTTGATAAAGAAGCGTTGTCTATGAATTTACAATATCCTCAAGCAGGGCTATCACTTTCATAGAGATTAATAGCAGGACGTTAGCTCATCCGCGATAATCGAGGTTCGAACGACTCTAAAAATCAACCCCGACTACTGCGCCACAACGCCCGACTATGTAACGGCTGCTCGCCCAACTGCTCAGCCAGCACGCGCCGAAACACCCGTGTCAACATCGGCAAGGTCAGCGCACTAAACGCCTGCTCAGGATCACTCATCAGCAGCAATACACTGCCTTGCTCACCCTGTTCAGTCGCGACAAACCCATGCCCCAACTCAAACTGGTAACACTGCTCTGGTACAAAGGGCTGCTGCTGTGTGTCTTGGCTAAAATCAACCGGATAGCCCAAACTCGACAATAATACCGACTCAAAGCGCCGTAAAATCGGCAACAACTGAGGCTCAATGGACTGCAATGAATCACACTGCATCAACTGAACCAGCGCGGTGTTATAGGCTGCAAACAGCTCTGGTACTGGTTCTTCAATGGGCAACAGACGCACCAGCAACTCGTTCAGATAAAATCCAGCGAACAAGGCTTGGCCTTGTAAGGTATGCACACCACCTGCCAGCTCAACTTTACTAAAACTTTTGAGGCCGGTTTTGCCCGATGCATATAACAAGGTCGGCTGATACAACGGCGGTAAGGCTTGCCGTGCAACGCCATCCACTCGCCCATACTCAACCGACAAAAAGTTGACCAAGCGGCTGTTTTCACGATACGCCCGCTGGTGAATCACATAGCCATGCAGCAACTGTTGACGCATCATGCGGTTAGCCTCCCGTTAGGCAGCAGCACTGCCCATCAACGCCCCTATGACGCGAGATGAGCAGTCATGCAACAACATGGCAGGGTTAAACGTCGCCATAGCCCAAACTTTTAAGGGCGCGCTCATCATCCGACCAGCCGCCTTTTACCTTGACCCACAAGGTGAGCATGATCTTTTGCGAGAACATTTTTTCCATGTCTTGGCGCGCCTCAACGCCAATTTGTTTGAGCTTTTGGCCTTTGTCGCCAATCACAATGGCCTTTTGACCTTGGCGCTCTACCAAAATCGTGGCATCAATAAAGGTACAGGCCGCCTTAGGCTTACCACTTTCTGGATGAATATGCGCAGGCTCTGCCTTAAAGCTCTCAATTTGTACCGTGAGGTCATATGGCAGTTCTTCGCCCAACATGCGCATGATTTTTTCACGGATAATTTCACTGGCTAGAAACCGCTCTGACCGATCCGTCAGTTGGTCAAGGCCATACATCGGTGGGGCAAACGGCAGATGGCTGGCAATCACGTTACGCAGCTCGTCTAAATTGGATTCTTGCAACGCTGATACAGGCACAATCGCACTGAAATTCATGCGCTTAGACAATTTTTCAATATGCGGCAGCATGGCGTTTTTATTGTCTAAGGTGTCCATTTTATTGACCACCAACACCACAGGCATTTCGGCATGGACGAGTTTTTCAAGCACTAAGTCGTCGTCTGGCACCCATTTCAAGCCATCCACCACAAACAACACCAAGTTGACATCACGCAGCGCCGAGGTGGCGGCTTTGTTCATCATTCGGTTGATCGCACGGACTTCTTTTTTGTGCATGCCTGGGGTGTCTACATAGACGGCTTGCACATTGTCACGCGTTTCAATGCCGACGATTTTATGCCGCGTGGTTTGCGGTTTGCGTGAGGTGATCGAGAGTTTTTGACCGAGTAAGTGGTTCATCAGCGTTGACTTACCCACGTTTGGACGACCTACAATGGCCACAAACCCACAGCGAAAATCAGCAGCAACTTGGGGCGTGTCTTTAAAAAACTGGCTAATCAGGTCGTTGCTGTCAGGGAGTTGATCGTTTGAATCGGTCATGTGGGGATAGCTTCCAAAAGTTGAATAAGATCGCTGGCGGCAGATTGTTCGGCATGGCGGCGGCTCGCGCCTTTACCACAGGTCGCGGGAGCGCCACTGACACGGCACTCGACCGTAAAGGATTGATGAGGGGCTTCACCGTGAACCTCAAGCAATTGATACTCAGGCAGCGGCAATTTACGCCCTTGTAGCCATTCTTGCAGACGGGTTTTGGGGTCTTTAAGGGCATCAGTCGGCGCAAGCGTTAACAGATAGGGTGCATACCACTGCAACACCACTGCCCGCACACGATCCAAATCACCACTGTCGAGATAGATGGCTCCTATCAGCGCTTCAACCACATCAGCCAAAATAGACTCACGATGGTGTCCCCCGCTTTTCATTTCGCCACTCGATAAAATCATGCATGGGCCTAGGCCCAGATCACGGGCAATATGCGCCAATGACTCTTGACGAACCAATGTGGCGCGCATACGAGTCAGGCGGCCTTCGTTTTCGTGGGGAAAGCGCTCGTATAGCTCACGGGCAACAATCACGCCGAGCAACGCATCGCCCAAAAACTCAAGGCGCTCATAATTGCTACGCTGACTTGCAGAACGGTGGGTCAGCGCTTGAACCAAAAGGGCAGGTTGGGCAAATGCATGTCCCAACCGTAACTCGAGTCTGGGGTCAGCTACCTGTACCTTTGCCAGCCTTGATCTCTCGTTGGTCATAGGTTTTTTCAAAATGCAGCACCAAATCCATATTCGCAATGAGATTCTTGCGAATCTCGTAATTTTTCACCACTTGCAACCCATCAATATTGGTCACTGTCGCGATATCTTTGGGGTTGATATCACGCAAGTTATTCATGGTAAATTGCTGACTTAATTCATTCAGCAGTGCTGCAGGTGTCGTACTCGTCTCAACAACACGTAACCGCTCCTCAATGGTTTTATCAACCAATCGATCATCAATATAGGCTGGAATCGCAACAATGCTGATTTTCAAAAAAACGACTGCAACCATGGTCAGAGACATCACGCCCCAATATGACATCCCTTTTTGCGCACTGATTTGCATCATACGTCCTACTCCTTGACCCTGCCTGAGAATGAAATGTGACTCGCCGTAAACCGCTTAATTGATCATACCATTGCGTGAAAATGTCGGCAGATGCAAGCCTTGTGGTTTGTGCATCCACACATAAAAAGCCCGCCCCGATAAATTACCCTCTGGAACAAAACCCCACCAACGGCTATCAGCACTTTGGTCACGGTTATCGCCCATCACAAAATAATGACCTGCGGGTACTTTAACTTCCCATTCATGACCTGCTCGTCCCATAAAACGGCCACGATCATAGGTATTCACAAAAGGCGCTTGGCTTCCACTGTAGACATCATTCAACTCACGAATCAAATGATTATGCGTACCAAGGCCTTCATGATAAAAACGCTCATAGCTACTATCACCCAAATCAGGAATATTTTGACGGGTAATTGCCTGACCATTAATGGTCAATGCACCTTCTTTATAAGCAATGATGTCGTTGGGTAGGCCAACCACACGCTTAATATAATTGGTTGAGGGATTTAATGGATACCGAAAAACCACAACCTCACCTCGTTTCGGCTCCCCTACAGTTAATATTTTTTGATTGACAATTGGCAAACGCACCCCGTAAGCAAATTTATTCACCAAAATAAAATCGCCTGTTTGCAAAGTAGGAACCATGGATTCTGATGGAATATTAAAAGGCTCAATTAAAAATGAGCGCACCACCAACACCAAGGCCAAAACCGGCCAAAAATCATATGCCCAGACCACAAGGGTACTTTCGTGACCTTTGCCACGCGTTGCCCGCTGCTTCCACACCAATCGATCAAATAGCCAAATCACAAAAAAAGCCAGTGTGACCGGCACGAGTATCAGGTTAAAGTCAAAATCCATCACATCACTCCGGTCACATCAGGACGAGTTATTCAGTCCAACTGCGCTTATTTGTCAACTTTCAACACGGCCAAGAAGGCTTCTTGTGGAATTTCCACACGACCCACTTGCTTCATGCGTTTTTTGCCCTCTTTTTGCTTGGAGAGCAGCTTTTTCTTCCGCGAGACGTCGCCACCATAGCACTTGGCCAACACGTCTTTACGCATCGCTTTTACTGTACTACGGGCAATAATTTGACTGCCAATCGCGGCCTGAATTGCCACATCAAACATTTGCTTGGGAATCAGCTCTTTCATTTTCTCCACGACCGCATTACCGCGATAACGTGAATTGTCGGCATGCACGATCATGGCGAGTGCATCAACACGCTCACCGTTGATTAAAATATCAATTTTAACCAACCGTGCCGCCTGAAAACGCACAAAGCTATAGTCCAACGAGGCGAAGCCGCGTGAACAGGACTTGAGCTTATCAAAGAAATCCAACACCACTTCAGCCATGGGAACTTCAAAGGTCAACGAGACCTGTTTACCCAAAAACTTCATGTCTTTTTGCACACCACGGCGCTCAATACACAGGGTAATCACGTTGCCCAAAAACTCTTGTGGTACCAAAATATGGCACTCTGCAATCGGTTCACGCAGTTCGTCAACCGAGCCACCCTCAGGCATTTTAGACGGGCTATCAAGATGGATCAGATCGCCATTACGCTTCACAGCTTCGTAAATGACCGTGGGTGCAGTGGTAATCAAATCAAGATCATACTCACGCTCTAGGCGCTCTTGTACAATCTCCATATGCAGCATACCCAAGAAACCACAACGGAACCCAAACCCTAACGCGTCAGAGGATTCTGGCTCAAAAAACAACGCTGAGTCATTAATTTTAAGCTTTTGTAGGGCTTCGCGAAAATTCTCGAAATCACTAGAGTCAACCGGAAACAAACCAGCATAGACCTGCGGTTTAACCTGCTTAAACCCTGGTAAAATTTCAACATCAGGTGTTTGTGGATGGGTGATGGTGTCACCCACTGGCGCACCAAAAATGTCTTTAATCCCTGCGATCACAAAGCCGACCTCGCCGGCCTCTAAAATACCCGTTTCACAATGCTTGGGATTAAACACACCTACAGAAGACACCGGATGCGATGACCCTGTCGACTTGACCAACATGCGGTCGCCTTTTTTGATGCGGCCATGTTTGACCCGAACCAACGACACCACACCCAAATAATTATCAAACCACGAATCAATAATCAGCGCCTGCAACGGTGCCTCACGATCGCCGACTGGATGCGGAATACGATCAACCAGTGTTGCTAATAGCTCGTCAACACCTAAACCAGTTTTGGCCGATACCCGCGGGGCATCTTCTGCTTCGATGCCAATAATTTCTTCAATTTCATGAATCACACGCTCAGGCTCGACCTGCGGCAAGTCGATTTTATTCAACACCGGCAGCACTTCTAGACCTTGATCAATCGCGGTATAGCAGTTGGCAACGGATTGAGCTTCAACGCCCTGTGCAGCATCAACCACCAACAATGCACCCTCACACGCGGCCAAACTCCGTGAGACCTCATAAGAGAAGTCAACGTGGCCTGGTGTATCAATAAAATTTAATTGATAACGCTCTCCATTGGGATGGTTGTAGTACAACGTGACCGAATGAGCCTTAATGGTGATGCCACGCTCACGCTCTAAGTCCATCGAATCGAGCACTTGCGCTTGCATCTCACGGTCTTCAAGGCCACCACATTTTTGAATAAACCGATCGGCAAGGGTCGATTTGCCATGGTCAATGTGGGCAATGATGGAAAAGTTACGAATGTGCGTAATATCGGTCACGGCGCGGTCTAAGTCTGGCTAATGGAAACTGGCGCATTCTAGCGCATTTTGCAGCATTACAGGTGAATCGGATCACCCCACTCCGTAAGCGACCTTAAATGCGATAGGCATCCGCTGGGCACGGCCTGTCGACAAGCGAATACAGACCCAATCGGTCTGCCCTTCAAAGACGACAACTCCATCAGCCACACGCACAAAACGATAATGACGATGCAAATGCAACGCATTGCGTTCGCCCAACCATGTCTGCAATTGCAACTCATCACCCAAAACACAGGCCACGAGATACGTTAAACTGTGTTGCCGAGCCACCATTGCAGCATCTAAAGCCTGATAAGCATCAATTCCTAGACCTAAAGCCTCAGAATGCCGCCATGCCAATTGCTCAGCCCATTGCAAATACACCACATTATTGACATGTCCCAGCGCATCAATATGTTGATCAAGCACCCGAACCAAATGCGTAAAAATATTAACCATGACGGCGCTGCAACATTGCTCTTGGCGCTAAAGTTGCTGTCGCTGTCTCCTTCACAGCAAGAATTTGAGATCGATTCAACAGCATCCACGGTGAATCACCATAAAAAGAACCATTTAACTGTGAATTTTTAATCAGCAACTCCCGAAAACGCACATAATACTGCCGATCAACAGCTGTGGGATGAACCCAAAACTCATCTAAAGACTGCTGACAAGTAAGTTGAGGCAAATTATAAATGGCTCGCCCCAGCACCTTAACCGGTTTGCCATGAAATAACGCCTGCAAACCAGTGGTGCTATTGATAGTGACTAACCCTAAACTGCCTCGAATCAACGATGGCAAATGCACATCACAAACGTACATCACACGCTGTTGAATACCCAGTTTTTTAGCAGTGGTGTCAATAAAGGTACGGTAATCACGATACCCCCGATCCATCGGATGATGCTTAATCACTAGTTTTTGCATGGGCAATGCATGACTTGCAAATGAAGTCATGGTTTCAACAATAAAATCTTTAACATCGATATAATGACTATGTACACGCACTTGGCTGTCATTATGCACCTGTAACGCTACAACATAATACTGACTGTGCCAATGTCGCCGAATACGCCGCTGACGAACCCCATCTGTGAATGTGTACGCGATGCGGCGATAAAATGCTTTAAACCATGCAGCAATCTCTTGCTTAGGAGTCAGAATTCGATGATGCTGATAATATGGATAACGCCACTGAAGTGCCGTCCATGCTAAATAATACATACACGCAGACCACACCATCCGCATAAAACTGGTCTGAGTTGGCTTAGGATGTTGATAGGTTGGTGTCGTTGGTAAGACTTGAGCAGGCCGAATCAGTGAGTATGCATTAACGCCGCCATTTTCAAGCGTAATGAAGTCTGGCCTTAAATAACCTTCTTCAAAGACCAGAAATTTTATTTTTTTATACTCACAGACGATTTTTGCCTCTAGATGATAACGCCGACAATCCCCAAAACAAAGGATCGTGTCCACGTTTAGGCGATCAATCAACTGACTCAACCACCCCTGAAAATCCTCCAACCTTCCACGATAATCTAATGATGTGGAGCTTGTATCAAACCATGCGTCACCACCATTAAAATTCACCTTATGACATGCAACGCCTTGCGCCAGTAGCCATGTTGCTACCTGATTAAAAAAAGTCCCCATAGGTCCTTGAAGCATCAGAACCTGACGAGCTGACAAAAGTTGTTCTAATGAACGCATTAAAAATGGCTTCCTATTTTTCTATAGGGTATCAAAAACAGGCTTTCTTAGAGCGATAAAAAACCAGATGCGCACACAACACATCTTCATGATCACAATCGTAGTACAGGTGAGATCACATCAAAAAAAACGCCCTGATGCGAGCAATTCCTGCCAAAAGCCAACGACCAACAGACCAGTGGCTTTGTTGTGGATGATGTTTTGTTAATTGAATTTCATGAATAACTTGCTCCACAGTAGCAAAACCTTCTCGATCTGGAATCATATACATTGGACACGCAATTAATGCGCCGTACACCAACGTTTCCAGACTAATAGGCTGTGAGCGACGTTCACACTCCATTACATCAGTAGTTAATCCCCAGCCGGCATAAAAGGGCATTCCATAGCAAGTCACTGCAACACCTCGTAGCAAAGCTTCAAAACCAGTGAGCGAGGTTAAGGTATGCACTTCATCTGCATTCGCTAAACACGAGGGCATATCCAAACGCTCAATGACCGCATCACTCAATCCCTCAAGCTGTATAGACGACAGTCGACCCACTCTAAGATCAGCTTGTACGTCAGGGTGCGGCTTATAGACAATAAAGGCATCTGGGCAACGGTGGCGTACTGCTTTGAGCAAAGCCAAATTGGTTTGACTCGCGGC
>JBEANQ010000113.1:0-8400 GCA_041165345.1 Pseudomonadota bacterium | reverse complement strand
ATAGTGATGCATCCTTCATCCGTGTATTTTTGCTTAAGCAGAGGTTTTTTTATCCGATTGCCTTAATGCATACTAACCATACTGATTCAAAAAAAACACTAGCACATGAGGCTCATTAAATCATGACAAGATATTATTCAATCTCTAACATTATTGTCACAGGGCCATCATTCACTAAACTCACCTGCATATCTGCACCAAACACGCCAGACTGAACATTCATATATTTTTCAGCGGCTGTGTTTAATAGATATTCAAATAATAAAGCAGCCTCTGTCGGGGGCATCGCAGGGCCAAAATCAGGTCGTAGACCTTTGCGGGTTTCCGCCATCAAGGTAAATTGCGACACCAGCAGCAAGCCACCACCGGTTTGACGCAGGCTCAGTCCCATTTTGCCGTTGTCATCATTAAACAAGCGGTAGGCCAGTAGCTTGTCTATCATTTTGTCGGCGGTTTGGCGGGTATCTCCTTTGCCCAAACCAATCAACACCAATAGGCCGGCGTTGATCTGACCGACCGTTTGGCCGTCCACAGCGACACTGGCCGACAAAACCCGTTGAATCAAGGCGCGCATAAGGTTCGTTCTGCAACATTTAAAGGCGATAGGGTAGCTGGTTTTGGCCTGCTTCTTGTACAGTCAGGCCACGTTTTTTAGCTTGCTGATGCCCATGCTTAATCTTGCGTTTCTTGTTGCCCCTGCCGATCTGGTGCCGTATTTAGATCATCCTCAGTTGTGCTTGCTTGATTTAGGCCGTGCGTCGGTGTTTCGGCAGGTGCATATTCGTGGTGCACGTTGGTTAGACGGCAAACGCCTGATGAGTGGCGACCCTGACGCAGTTGGCACTCTGCCCGCACTGGCAGACCTCACCGCCATCTGTGAGCAGCTCGGTCTGCATCCAGACCAGTCAATTGTGGTGTATGACGACGAAGGCGGTGGCTGGGCCGGTCGAATGATTTGGACCTTGCATGGGTTAGGCTTTACACGGGTGTCATTGCTGGATGGCGGCATTCACGCATGGCTAGCCGATGGACTGCCGACCGATGAGGGCGAGCCACCCCTCATTACCCCCACCACGCTACGCTTACCCACCGCCCATGCCCAGCCACAGGTTGGCATTGACCACACGGAGCTATTGGCGCTGTTAGACAGCCCCAACCTGACCCTATGGGACTGCCGCAGTGCCGAGGAGTATTCTGGCGACCGCCTTGCTGCGCGTCGGGGTGGGCATATTCCACGAGCAATTCATTATGAGTGGACCCAAGCGATGGACCGACAAAATGGCCTGCGTCTGCGGCCTTTGGATCAGATTCGGCAAGAGTTAAGCGAACGCGGTATCATGGCGGCCAAAACCACCCCTGATGCGGGTGCAGCCACCCTCGTGACCTATTGTCAAAGCCACCACCGATCTGGCTTTAGCTATGTGTTAGGCCATTTATTAGGCTTACCCATCCGCGCCTATGCCGGTGGTTGGAACGAATGGGGCAATCGCCGCGACACCCCCATCACCCTTGGAGAACACCCTTGAGCTTGTTTAATCAATCGAAAAAACGCGCCTTTATCGCCTTTCAACATGCCGTGCCACAACATGCCTTAAGCCGCCTAGTGGGCTGGTTGGCCGCCACCGAAATCAGCGCGATTGGTCAGCCCTTTATTCAACATTTTGCCAAACGTTACGACATCGACATGTCACTGGCCGAACAAGCCGACCTCACCCGCTATCCCAGCTTTAATGCATTTTTTACCCGTGCCCTCAAAGACGGCGCACGCCCGATTGATGACCGTGATGATGCCGTGGTATCGCCTGCCGATGGTGCGATTTCGCAATTGGGTCATATTCATGGCGATGCGGTGTTTCAGGCCAAAGGTCAGTCGTTTTCGGTCGAACAACTGATTGGCGATCATGCCCTTGCCACCCCGTTTAAAGATGGCGAATTTGCCACAGTCTACTTGTCGCCGCGTGATTACCATCGCGTGCATATGCCATTTGCGGGGCGTTTGACGGACACGCTGTACATTCCAGGTGAGCTATTTTCGGTCAATGGCGTCACTGCCGAACACGTCCCCGCCCTGTTTGCTCGCAACGAGCGCATGGTTTGTCTGTTTGATATTGACGTCAACGGCCAAGCTCAGCGGATGGCGGTGGTGTTGGTCGGTGCAATGATTGTGGCGGGAATCGAAACCGTGGCCACCGGCAAAGCCCAACCTACAGGTGATATCGAACATCAACACCACGATTTGTATCTAGAAAAAGGCGCTGAACTGGGACGATTCTATCTCGGCTCAACAGCCATTGTGCTGTTTCAACCGCAAACCCTGACATGGCAACAAGATCTACAGGCCAACAGTGTCGTCCGTATGGGCGAAAGCATGGGCACACTGGGCTAATCTCCAGACGCTCACCCCACGTCTCTTACACGCAAAGGAACCCCACATGGCTGGCGCAAGTTTATTCACCTTACTCGACGACATCGCCACATTACTGGACGATATTTCGTTGATGACCAAAGTCGCCGCGCAAAAAACTGCGGGTGTCTTGGGCGATGACTTGGCGCTGAATGCCCAACAAGTGGCGGGCGTCAACGCTGACCGCGAATTGCCCGTGGTGTGGGCTGTGGCTAAAGGCTCTTTCATTAACAAAGCCATTTTAGTGCCTGTAGCACTATTGATTAGTGCCTTTGCCCCTGTCTTGATTATTCCATTGCTCATGATTGGTGGGCTGTATCTGTGTTTTGAAGGGGTCGAAAAACTGGCACACAAGTTTTTGAGCCATGCAGATGACCGCACCCCCGAACAACGCCTAGGCGCGCTTGCCAATCCCAATACCGACATGCTGGCCTTTGAAAACGATAAAATTAAAGGAGCGATTCGCACCGATTTTATTTTGTCTGCTGAGATCATTGTGATCGCGCTGGGCACATTAGCGGGCGTGAGTTTTTTAAATCAGGTGCTGGTGCTGACCATTATTGCCGTCGCCATGACCATTGGCGTGTATGGCTTGGTGGGTGCGATCGTTAAGCTCGATGATGTAGGATTTTATTTGCTCAAAAAACCCTCAATCCTCGCAAAAACGTTTGGTCGGGGTTTGGTGGCGACCGCACCCAAACTGATGAAATTTTTGTCGGTCGCGGGCACCATCGCGATGTTTTTGGTCGGTGGTGGTATCTTGGCGCATGGTGTGCCTGCGTTGCATCACGGTGTTGAGCATCTGGCGCAAATGACGGGACTTTTCACCAGTATCACCGCAGCACTACTCAATGGTTTAATCGGCATGTTAGCGGGTGCGATGGTGTTGGCGGTGGTCATGGGTATCGGCAAGCTAAAACAACACATGCATTAATTTGGACTCAACAAGGAGGATGGCATGATCAACGGTGCAGGCGGCACACAAGGCGGCATTGGCATGTTTGTCATTGGAGTGGTCATGATGCTGGGCGGGTTTTACCTGCTCCTCAATGCCATTATGGTGTCATCCTCATTTGGCTTTGGCTTTCCCTTATTTGGTTGGGGTGGCTTCAGCCTCACCAGCGGTATGCTATTGATCCCCATGATGTTTGGCATTGGGATGATTTTTTATAATGCCAAAAACTGGCTCGGCTGGTTATTGGCGGGTGGTGCGTTGGTGGCATTGATTTTTGGTGTCATCAGCTCTTTACATTTTAGCTTTCAAAGCATGACGGCCTTTAATTTAATCATTATTTTAGTGCTGTCGATGGGCGGCACAGGGCTGTTTTTGCGCTCGCTCAAATCATTTTAAACGCTGCAATGTTTATCTCTGTCGGGATCAACGTCCTCCCGACAGATTCAAACAGCCTACATCCTATTACATCAATTTAACGCCCATTTGCCCCGCCGGTGTCACACGGGCAATTTCCACTTCAAACACCACATTCCGACCCGCCAATGGATGATTAAAATCAACCTCCACGGTGTCATCATTGACGCTTTTGACCACACCAGCCAGCGTGCCACCGCCTTTGTCTTCAAACTCCATCATGGTGCCGACCACAGGCACATCACCCGACTTTAAAAACATTACCGTATCAAACGTTTGAACGTTGTCAGGATTCCACGCGCCAAACGCATCTTCAGGCGGCAAATGCACGGTGCGGCGGTCGCCTGCGCGCAAGCCCAGCAATGCGTTTTCAAAGCCTTCGAGCAGATTACCGTCACCCATGGTCAAGCTGACCGGCTCAGTTCGGCTGCGGGTGTTGTCAATCTCAACACCACCTTCTAACGCCACTGAAAAATGTAGCGATACTAACGAGCCTTGCTCGATGCGGGTGTCTTCGTTGGGGTTGATCAACTCGTTCATGCCTTGTCCTGCCCTTGCTGATCGGCCAGCCGATGTTTTTCTAAAAAGAACGTGTCCACAATCAATAAGATTGTCCCGAGGGTAATGGCGCTATCTGCGATATTAAACGCAGGAAAATGATGATCTTGATAAAACACATGAATAAAATCGATCACATAGCCCAAGGTCAATCGGTCGATCACATTACCCAACGCGCCACCCAATACCAAGGCAATGGCAGCGGCCAATACCGGTGTATTTTTGGGCAATCGCAACAGCCATACAACCAAAACAACCGAGACTAAACCGGCTAATCCTGTAAAAAACCAACGTTGCCAGCCGCCTGCATCAGACAAAACACTAAAGGCTGCCCCGTAGTTATACAGCAGCGTCCAGTTTAAAAACGGCAACACAGCGACAGATTGCTTATAAACCAAATAATGGGTGGCGAGCACTTTCGTCCATTGATCCAGACCAATCGCCAACACCGACAACAGCAGCCAAACGGCATGTTTGGCATTCCAGCTTGATTTAAGCATGTTGCCGAACCTCACCGCTGCCATCGACGTTTTGCACACAACGGCCACACAGCAATGGATGAGCGACATGTTGACCGACATCGGTACAAATATGCCAGCAACGGGCGCATTTCACACCGTCGGCGGGGCTTACCTGTACACGCAAGCCGCTCAAGTCGGTGGCATCGCCTTGTTCGGCAGTCAACGCTTGGACGGTCGCACCACTGGTGATCAATACAAAGCGCAGCTCGTTACCCAGTTTATTCAGCACCGTCTGCAAGGCGGCATCTGCCCATAGCTCAACCTGTGCCGACAAACTCGCACCGATCACTTTGGCACTACGCGCCGCCTCGAGCTGCTTATTCACCGCCGATTTAACCTGTAGCACCGTCTGCCAATCGCTGTCACTGATGGTTGGCAAGGCACTGACCACGGGTACGTCATACCACAGCGCGGTAAACACATAAGGCTGATCTTGCTCAGGGATTTCCTGCCATGCTTCTTGTGCAGTAAAGCTCAAGATGGGTGCCATCCAACGGCTCAAGGCTTGGATGATATGGTACAGGGCGGTTTGTGCCGAGCGCCGCGCTTTAGAATCTGCTTGGGTGGTGTATTGGCGGTCTTTAATAATATCGATATAAAAGCTACCCAAATCACTGGCACAGAAGCTGGTCAGCAACACCGTGACTTGGTGAAAATCCATCGCGTCATAGGCCGCTTGAATCTGTGCTTGCACTTGGGTGGTACGCCGGATGATGTATTGATCCAGCTCAACGAGGTGATCAACCGGCAGCGCGTGCTGTGACGGCACAAAGCCATTGAGGTTGGACAGCAAGAAGCGCAGGGTATTACGAATCCGGCGATAGCCATCAATTGCACCGGCAAACACTTTGTCACCCGCCGCCATTTCATAACGGTAGTCGGTTGAGGCAATCCAAAAACGTAAAATATCCGCGCCACTTTTTTTGATCACGTCTTGTGGGGTAATCACGTTGCCTTTGGATTTGGACATCTTGTGGCCTTTTTCATCCACCACAAAACCATGCGTCAACACTTGCTTAAACGGCGCACGATTTGCAATCGCCATGCTCGACAACAGCGAGGTTTGAAACCAACCCCGATGCTGGTCTGAGCCTTCCAAATACAAATCGGCGGGCGACTGCAATTCGGCACGCTGCTCAAGCACCGCATGATGCGTTACGCCTGAGTCAAACCACACATCCAGCGTGTCGCTGCATTTGTTGTAATGGTCGGCATCGTCGCCAATCAACTCACGCGCATCCAGATCAAACCATGCCTGAATACCACCCGCTTCGATGCGCGTCGCCACAGCCTCCATCAGGTTCAAGGTTTCAGGATGTAATGCCCCACTGTCTTTATGAATAAAAAACGCAATCGGCACGCCCCACGTCCGTTGACGCGAAATACACCAATCGGGGCGGCCTTCCATCATGGCTTCGATACGGTTTTGACCCCATTCTGGAATCCATTGCACCCCTTTAATCGCATCTAATGACGCTTGGCGCAGCCCTTGGGCTTCCATGCTGATAAACCATTGCGGCGTAGCACGAAAAATAATCGGCGTTTTATGCCGCCAGCAATGCGGGTAGCTGTGTTTGATCACCACATGCGCCCACAATTTTCCGTTTTCTTTCAGGAGCTCAAGAATTTGTGGATTGGCTTTATAGATGTGCTGACCCGCAAAAACAGGCGCTTCTGGCAAATATACACCATTGCCACCCACCGGATTATCGACTTTTAACCCATAGATCAAACCGACTTTATAATCGTCCACCCCGTGACCGGGTGCGGTATGCACAGCGCCCGTCCCGCTGGTGGCGATGACGTGTTCACCCAAAATGACCGGCACTTGACGGCTGGCAATCAACGGATGTTGCAGCAACAACCCTTCTAGGGCTTGGCCTTTGACTGTGGCCAATACGTGCACATCGCTCAGGCCATAACGCTCACACGCGCTCTCGACCAAATCGGCGGCCAACAGCAACTGCGCTATGCCCTGCTCGCCGTGTGCTTGAATCAGCTGGTAGTCCAACTCGGCATTCAGCGCGACCGCTTGGTTGGCGGGCAGTGTCCACGGAGTGGTGGTCCAAATCACGATATCCACACCTGTGGATAAGTTATCCACAGGCACGCACAGTCTTGTGGATAAGTGATCCACATCGACTACCGCAAACCCAACATCAATGGCATCAGACTTTTTGTCTTCGTATTCCACTTCTGCTTCAGCCAAGGACGAACCACAATCTAAACACCAGTTGACTGGTTTAAGACCTGCCTGAACATGACCATTGGCCACAATTTTGGCAAGGGCGCGCACCGTATCAGCCTCTTGTTTAAAATCCATAGTCAAATAAGGACGATCCCAATCACCCAACACGCCCAAACGCTGAAAATCGGCTTTTTGTAGCTCGACCTGCGCAGCGGCATAGGTACGACATTCAGCGCGAAAAGTCGCCGCGTCGACTTTGACACCCACTTTGCCGATTTTTTCTTCAACCTTTAGCTCAATTGGCAGGCCGTGACAGTCCCAACCCATCACATACGGCGCATCAAAACCAGATAGGGTTTTGTTTTTGATAATAATATCTTTTAGAACTTTGTTGACCGCGTGTCCAATGTGAATCTGCCCGTTGGCGTAGGGAGGGCCGTCATGCAAAATATATTTGGGCGCACCGCTACGCGCAGCACGGATTTTGGCATACAAGCCGTCTTCACCCCATGCGGCAAGCCATGCCGGTTCGCGATTAGCGAGTTGCCCTTGCATAGGAAACACGGTTTCGGTCAGGTTTAAGGTCGGTTTGTAATCCACTACCGAAACGTCTGTTGCGACTGTGTTGTCGTCACTCATGGGATGCACTCGCGTCTTGGATTGACCAGCGGGTCAACCCGTCTGGCAAATCACATGGAAATTGATCAACGCCTGTTCTAAAGGCTGTCCACACCAAGATAGGATGGGTCGGCTATTTTGCCAGAAAATTGACAAGATGGCGTCAGCGATCTCAATCCTCCTCAAGAGAAACTCTTCATAGACCTACGCAAATCAACCCGTCGCAATTTTTACTAGCAACATCATTCACGCATAAAAAAGCCTGCATAATTGCAGGCTCACTTCACATCAATCCACTCAATTGAAAGCAAGTATCATGAGGCCTTTGGATTTGATCCAAAACGATTAACGCCCTGCGTCCCCTCAACACATAAAAAGAATAATAAAATAAAACCACCCACAAACGGTACCAAAGTCACCAAACACCACCAGCCGCTTCGATCCGTATCATGCAGTCGACGCACCATCACCGACAACGAAGGAATCATCACTCCCAACATAAACAATAAGGTGAATATTGGCATACTTAAAATCACATCCACGATCACCGCAGCAGCGACAAAAATCATGTAAAACAGCGAAAACATCCAGTACTCTTGACGACGGGCTCGACCAGAAAAATCAGCATATTGATTAAGACACTTCATAAACCATTGCATTTTTATTGCCTCATATGACCTTAACAGATAGCTCAGAAGATGAGCTTTTTTTACCGAGCCCAAAACATAACGAGAATAGCCAC
>JBEANQ010000112.1:0-8453 GCA_041165345.1 Pseudomonadota bacterium | reverse complement strand
GGCTTCAACCGAAAAATCAACCACAGTACCTTTCTGAAAATACACCGTACCCACAGGACGACGCACTGCTAAACGATAGGTGCCTTTTGGCAGTTCCAACCAGTAATAATGATTATTGATCAAGCTGGAAATACGCTTCCCATTTAAAAAGAAACTGGGTGCAATGATCTCTTGAAAATTCCATGTACTGGATGGGCGATACAAGTACACAATTGCAGCATTGGCATCTAAAGCAGGAACCGGTTGAAATAACGGACCATCACTGCGAATAAACTTGGGATTATCACTGCGTAAAATCCATGCACCCAAACTAAAACCATGAGGTTTTAAACGTTCGGCAAATTTTTCAGGCACGGTGGTATCAATGACCGGTAAATCAGGTTTGGCGCGGACATGCGGATCTGAAGCCGTGCTGGTGCTTCCCGATGGCATCGGTAAATTTTGACGCACGGATTGCATCGTGCTGCATCCTGACAGCACGACTCCCAACATGATTACCGCAGGCAAATGACGCATGGCTTCCCTCAGGCGCTTGATCTTGTTGTTTGCAAACATCCGCCACACTGGCAGGATCGGCTTCATCCTACCACCGTCAGGCCAGACAAAGGAACCTACGAAGGACAGATGACCATCACATGCTTATGCACAGACACAAAAAAGCCGGTTTAAACCGGCTTTTTTGCACGTGCTAACCTCATCAGGCCAAAGCCATGATCAGGAACGGTTGATTAAACCGATGCAGGTGGGTTAATACTGATTTCAACACGACGGTTTTGCGCACGGCCATTTTCGGTAGCATTGCTGGCAACAGGGTTGCTCATGCCATAACCCACGGCTTGAACACGGCTGGATGCCACACCCGAACGGATCAGAAAGCTGGCAACGCTGTTGGCGCGGTCTTGTGACAGACGTTGGTTATACGCTGCACTACCGGTGTTGTCGGTGTAACCACGAACCGATAAGGTTGATTTGTCATATTGTGCCAATGTAGTGGCCAATTGACCCAAGGTACCTGTAAAGCTACCCGCAATCGCAGCACTGTCCGTGGCGAATGTGATGTTACCTGGCATGATCAGGTCAACCGCACCAGTCTGCTGGTTACGCTCAACTTCAACACCAGTACCCTGCATTTGCTCACGCAGTTTCTTTTCTTGGTTGTCCATGTACAGGCCAACACCACCACCCAAAACGGCGCCAATAGCAGCCGCACGACCCATTTTGTCAGAATCACCGTTCGACTTTGCAACAGCGGCACCAGCAACTGCGCCCAGCAAACCACCAATTGCACCTTTGCTAATTTGTTGTTGGCCGGTGTAAGGGTTAGTAGTACAACCCGACAATGCCAAGCCGCCAACCATTGCTGTTACGATCAATGCACGCATGGAAAATCTCCTAATCCGGTTTTGTATTGCGAACAGGTGCATTGTGTCGGAGGGTATGCCATCGCTACCATTCGAGTTTTGTTAAAAAATCTGCCTTAATTTACAAGATGATGGTGTTTGCCGAATGAATGTGAAGATTTTCAATAGCGTTTTTGAGTTTAAGCAACGTAAGTACAGCAATGCTTTTGCACTACACAGCAGACGAGTGGCGTGATCTTCTGTCACAACGCGATGGTCACTTCTTGCCTATTGGCATGGTTTTCACCCTTATGGCACGATGATCATCTGCCCGTACTGTGTAATCAATGAGTCCAACAATGTCTAAACCTACTTCTGATATTCCCCATACTGATGATGTCATTCATGCACAGCCCCCCTCACCGGTAGGGATGGCCTATGATATTTTTATGTTGATCATGATTGCAATCAACTTAGCCTTATTGGGTATTGATGCGCTAATGATGGGGCAAGTGGGAGGTAGCGTTGCCCATGTCATCATGGAAGATGCCAATTTGTCGATCTATCGCCAACACTGGCATCCGTTGGTCGCGCTGATTGATGATTGGTTTACAGTGATCTTGGTGGTTGAGCTGGCCCTTCGCTGGCTATGGGCGGTGATGCGCTCACACTATCACCGCTGGTTTTTCTTTCCGTTTATTCATTGGTACGAGGTGCTGGGTTGTCTGCCTGCGTTTCGGGCGTTGCGATTATTGCGTGCGGTGGTGCTGGCGTATCGCTTACACCAAATGGGCTACACAATCCTGCCACGCAGCTGGGTTCGCTTAGGGCGTTTTTATTATGATGTCATTTTAGAAGAAATCTCTGATCGCATCATTATTAACGTCCTTGACGGCATTGAACGTGAGCTGCGCCAAAGCACCACCCATGGGGCACTGATTCGGCAAATGATCGACAAGCACCGCCCGCAACTGATTGCCGCCACGGGTGAACTTTTGCAATTAGGGTTAGCACCGGCCTTAGCAGCACGTACCGAGGACCTCCGACAAGAAGTAGGTGAAGCAGTGTATCGGGCGTTGGCGGATGTCCCCGAACTCCATCAGCTCATGCGCCTTATGCCGATTGTTGGCACACGGCTGGAACAGCAAGTTCAGGCGATTGGCCGCAGAATTGGCGACAATTTGACCGCAGAACTGATTCGGCCCTTTAGCGCGCCTGCCACAGCACACGACCCCATTAATCCAGCCATTCAATCGATTGCAGAACACATTGGCGACTTGCCACTAGAAGCCCCTGCCATTGAAGCATTGCTAGAATCATTGGTGTTTGAAAGCCTAGATGCCGTGCGTAAACAAGTGGCCGTACAACAATGGAAAACCCAACGATAGCGCCCTTCAGCGCGCCACTTCCGAGGGACGGCGTGATCAGCGGAGGGTCGCTCATCACGTGCTCGCTACGCACACCGGCTTGACGCCATTCATGCCAATCACAAAAAAGCCCATAACCGGCTAGATGCCCTGTCCGTTTTGGTCTAGGATGCCTGCATTCTCTCGTCAAACTCATGTACGAACCGCCCTCGGTTCGCACTCTCAAGGACGCGCCATGAGTGATCTTCGCCTCACCGGCAAAATGGTGAGTTTTTCTCGACTCACCCTCAATACCGCAGACCCTGTACGGGTTCACCAAGCACTTCATCGGCTGTTGGGCACAGCGGGTGCCAATGATGGTTTGCCGGTTTTAATTGACAGCACCGTCGAGACCCACCTGCCCGACCTGATTGCGCAGCTCAAAGCGCAAGGGCTACAAATTATGGGTGTGGTTGATGGCCTACTGGGTGACCAAGCGCGGACGCTTGGCCTCGCCGTGCTGCCAGCAGACCGCCCAATGCAACGGATTCAGCCCAGCGAACCTGCACCAGTGAGCGTGTCTGATACCCCCACCACACCCGCACCCACAGCCCCGCCTGTCACCGCACCTGCGACCACATTATTGCATCATGAAATCGTGAGAACCGGTCAACGCCTTGTCTCAGAACATGGCGACGTGATTCTGACCGCAGATGTCAATAACGGCTCTGAAATCATCGCGATGGGCAGTGTGCATATTTACGGTACCTTACGCGGACGGGTCTTTGCAGGGGCTGCTGGCGAAACCAATGCACGTATTTTTTGCCATCGCCTTGAGGCCGAATTAGTATCGATTGCCGGAACTTACTGTGTTGCAGAAGACATTCCGGCCAATTTAATTGGCCATGCCGTACACATCAGCATGAACGCGCAAGGCGAGCTGTACTTCCAGCCCTTGCAGGCCATGTCCTGATCCTGTACACCTTATCTATAGTTCCAATAGGAACCTTCACTGCAAGGAGTTTGACTGGTGGCAAAAATTGTTGTGGTAACCTCAGGGAAAGGGGGCGTTGGCAAAACCACAACCAGCGCATCTTTCGCAACGGGTCTAGCGAAGCGCGGCCATAAGACGGTGGTCATCGATTTTGACGTGGGTCTACGCAACCTAGACCTGATCATGGGCTGTGAACGCCGTGTGGTGTATGACTTTGTCAACGTCATTCACAACGAAGCACGGCTGTCACAAGCGTTAATTCGTGACCGTGAACTCGAAAATCTATACATCCTGCCTGCCAGCCAAACACGCGACAAAGACGCCCTCACTGACGAAGGTGTGGCACGCGTCATGGATGAACTCTCTAAAGAGTTTGACTACATTATTTGTGACTCACCCGCAGGGATTGAGCGCGGCGCGATTTTGGCCATGTACCATGCCGACGAAGCCATTATTGTCACCAACCCCGAAATTTCATCGGTTCGTGACTCCGACCGTATTATTGGCATGCTGCACAGCAAAACCAAAAAAGTCGAAGAAGGTCTAGGGCGTGTTCGTGAGCATTTGTGCATCACTCGCTTTGACCCTGACCGCGCTGGTCGTCAAGAAATGCTGACCATTGATGACATTTCCAAGGATATTCTGAAAGTTGGCACCATGGGTGTGATCCCAGAGTGTCCCTCAGTCTTGATGGCCTCAAACAGTGGTAAACCGGTCATTTTGAATGAAGACTCAAAAGCCGGTCAGGCTTATGAGGACTTGGTGGCGCGCTTCTTGGGCGAAGAACGCCCATATCGCCATATTCAGCAACAACCCAAAGGCTGGTTGGCGCGTTTCTTCGGTGTTGGAGTGTGACATGGCAGGATTTTGGAGCACCCTTTTTAAAAGCGAACCCACCACACCTCCTAGTGCGCGGGTAGCCGCTGATCGCTTAAAGGTGATCGTGGCGACCGAGCAACGTTTGGGTAATCGGTTAAGCCCAGATAAAATCGAGCGCATGAAAAAAGAGATCATGGAAGTGGTCAGCCGCTACGTGCGTGGCGTTGACGAGCAAGACGTGCAAATGTCGGTTCGTTCAGAAGCCAATATTGAAATGTTGGAAATGAACATTAACCTGCCTGAAGAACGCTAAGCTGTTTTGATCGGCACAATTGGGGCAAAATGGCGCACTGTCATTTTGCCCTTTTTTGATTGTCTTGGAGTCCATCATGGCCTTGTCACAGCCTGCAACTTTTAACGAACCGTGGTCCGATGAGCGGGTGTTTGCCTATCTGAACCATCAACCCCCAGCGGGTGTCGATGCCGACTTTGGTGTGTTGTATAACGCCTATAAGCACATGCGCGCCTATGACTTTGAACGTCTATTGGTGCAATTTAAAGCCGATGGCCGTAACATCAATGCGCTTGGTGATGAAGGCTTAAGCCTGATCAATGTGATCGCGGCACATCCACGCCATAACGCCGAATTTATCGAACTGTTAATGCGCTATAGCGCCTAACGTAGACCGGTGGTTTTCATGCAAAAAATTTGACGCATAAAAACCACCATGCTCTTTTACAGGTCATCCAGCCATATCTCTATCAAAATCGCATGATCTTTGCACGTTCTTGACTACAACCTTCATCATCTTTCGTTATTGGTCAATTTTGTCGCACCACCACCACACGACCACAACAGCCCCACCACACAGTCACCCATATTGCCTTGCATACTCAAACGCTATCGCAGATTAAACTGCTTGACTGAGGTGATCATGATGTCTGTTAAATCTTCCATCTTGGCCTTATCGTTGGTTGCAATGTTACCCCTTGCAGCGGATGCTCGCCCACATGACACTCCCCCACAGGCACAGGGTCATGCCTATGGCCACGCCAAACCACTGCATGTGGTCAAAAAAATCAAACACCGCAAACGGGTTTATGACCTGCGTCATCAGTACAACAGCCGCTACCAATATGACCACCGCTATTATTGGAATGGCTCACGTTGGGTATTGCGTGCACGTTACCGCTAGGCGGTTAAACTAAAACCCACACGAAAAACGCGCCCCTAACGGCGCGTTTTTTCGCTCAAACTCAAGCCAGCTTTTATGGATAAGGCAGCCCATTACACCAACAATTCACGCTTACCACTCGATCCCATACCACTGACAATACCAGCAGCCTCCATCGCATCGACAATCCGTGCGGCACGGTTATAGCCCAAACTAAATTTACGCTGAATCGACGATGCAGAAACCTTGCGCGTCTCGAGCACAAAGGCCACCACTTGGTCATACATGGGGTCACGCTCCGAGTCACCGCTACTGTCGCTATCGTAGCCGCCGCCTTTGCTGCCTGCGTCCTCATCAAAGCCATTTAAAATGTCGTCGACATAGTCGGGACTGCCACGTTCACGCCATGCGTCACAAATGCGGTTGACTTCGTCATCACTAATAAACGCGCCATGTACCCGTTCTGGGGTGTTTTTACCCGGTGCCAAAAACAGCATATCACCATGCCCCAACATGTCTTCTGCGCCACCGGCATCCAAAATGGTGCGTGAGTCAATTTTGCTATTGACCCGCAAGGCCACCCGCGTGGGAATGTTGGCTTTGATCAAACCGGTGATCACATCCACCGAGGGACGCTGCGTGGCCAACATCAAGTGAATACCAGCCGCCCGTGATTTTTGCGCCAATCGAGTAATCAATTCTTCGGCTTTCTTGCCAATTTGCATGATCATGTCGGCAAATTCGTCGGCCACAATCACGATCAATGGCAACGGTTTAAGGCGTGGGGCTTTGTCTTGTACCGCACTGTCTTCGGGTTTCCACAGTGGATCCAGCAGGTCTTCGCCACGTTCGTTGGCTTCAATGACTTTACGGTTGAATTCGTCAATTTTGCGCACTTTAAACAGGGTCATCAGTTTATAGCGGCGCTCCATTTCACCCACGGACCAGTTCAACGCGCTGACGGCGTCTTTCATGTCGGTCACAACAGGGGTGAGCAAATGCGGAATATCGCCATAGTTGGCAAGTTCAAGCTGTTTGGGGTCAATCAAAATCATACGCAGTTGTGCCGGTGGATATTTGAGCAACATCGACAGCAACATAGCATTCACCGCCACCGATTTACCCGACCCCGTCGTGCCTGCCACCAACATATGTGGGGCTTTGGCCAGATCGGCCAGCACCGGACGACCAGCAATATCTTTACCCATTGCCATTGAAATCAATGCACTCGGGTCACGATAGGCGGGTGTATTCAGCAGCTCACTTAAGCGCACCATTTCACGAGTTTTGTTGGGGACTTCAATACCAATATAGGGCTTGCCCGCAATGACTTCGACCACCCGCACCGAGGCCATCGACATGGAGCGCGCCAGATCTTTAGAAATATTGGTGACTTTGCTGGCTTTGACCCCTGCGGCCAAGTCAACTTCAAAACGGGTGACCACAGGTCCGGGTTGCGCTTCAATCACCCGACCTTTGATGTTGAACTCTTGCAGTTTAATTTCAAGCAGCTCAGACAGGCGCTCAAGTTCTTCATCGGTATAACTGGGCTTACGGTCAGGGTCTGGTCGGTCGAGCAAGTCCATGCTGGGCAACAGGGACAATCCTGCCCGACGTTCGGCCACTTGCATGGCGCGCGACAGGGGCGCAATGGTACGGCCATGGGCGTCGGTCAGTGGGGCGTCTAATTCGGCGGCCAATTGATCGGGTGTTAAGGGGTTAATGCGTAGACCATCTTCTGCGGTGGCAGGCGGATCAATCAGGGCGTCAGACTCTGAGGCATCACCAATAGTGGTGTGATCATCAAGGTCTGATGTGAGGGGTTTTTCCTCATGCCACGTCGGCTCTACGTCAAGGGCTACCGCGTCAGCCACTGGACTCAGCCACTGCTCTTCTGCCTCGTCCTCGTCTATTTCAGCCTGTTTGGGCCATTCGTCCATCAAGGATGCGGTCTGTGCATGAGTGTCTGGCTCGCCCGCAGTCAACCATGCCAAAGCGTCGTCATCTGCTGGCGCCAACACGGGCGATGGCTCGCTACGGGGTTCAGCGGCGGTGAACGCTTGATCATCATCTATCCCATCGACTGGTGTGTCTATGGCGTCTTGAGTGTCTTGATCCCCGAGCCATGCAGTGACGGGATCCCCCCCCCCTTCTGGCACAGGTAAAGCCTCAACCTCGACATGAGACGGCAGGGGTGCAACAACAGCAGGCGTTGGCTGGGCGAGTGCGTCATCAAACATCAATAACGCATGATCGAAGGGATCAGAGCCACTGGTGGTCGGAGCAACAAGGGACACGGTTGGGACTGCTTCTAGCAAATCGTGAAACACCGCTTGGTCATCCCAATCAAACCGTGGCGCAATACGTGATTGCGCTGGGGCCACTGGGGCGATCGCGGCCTGTGGAGCGTTGATATCTACCGGCACACTTGGGGTGTTTAATACCGCCGCCGTCGCAACGCTGGCCACTGCAACAGGCATGAGCACATCAGGCATGGGGGGTTCATCAATTATCAAAGGTTGCGTCAGTAACGCAGTAGGCTCGTCTACAGCAATAGACTGCGGTACATCGCTAGAGGGCGCGACGCGCTCATCAAGCGACATGGGCGTGGTCAGGGTTTGGGTATTTGGCTCGGGCTGATGCCGATAAAACAACTCTCGAAACAAAAATGGCATTTGGCCAATCACATCAAAGGTGCGATTCCAACGAATCCCAAACGCCACGGTGAGCATGAGCAACAATAACGCCACTAAAAACAAGGTCACAGGAAGCACGCTCA
>JBEANQ010000111.1:0-8729 GCA_041165345.1 Pseudomonadota bacterium | reverse complement strand
ACAGGAGGAAGTGTGCTGAATGATATGGGTGGTGAGTTGCGCTTTTATAATGGTGAGGAGATGAAGCTGCCTCAAGCGCATTCTATGGATTTGCAGGCCGCGATTAAATGGATGGAGGATCAAGGGGCATTGATTGCTCAGAGGATTGATAAACGCCCCTCTCTGGAGGATCAGGCGGTATTGATACAAGATGCGATTTTGACGGCGACTAAGTTTTCAATTGACGATAGGAATGCCATGCACTTTTTAGACCTTTTCCATCCGAATAAGACCTTTGCAGAGCTAAGAGATCTGAATGCCAAGCTTGGCTACTCTGGTGATGCGCTTTGGAAAAAGATGATAGATGATGCGATCAAAAATACCCAAAGACAGACGATTGGTTGTTTTGTAGCAGGAACAGTTGTTCGTATAGCAGGAGGTAATGGCAGTCGAGCAATTGAAGATGTACAGGTAAATGATTTAGTTATTGCTATACCTGAGTCAGGACAAGGAGATTTTCAACGTAAATCTGTGCTCAATACCTTTGTGTTTGAGAATAAGCCGATCTGGTATGTCAGCTTTTATGATATTAGGGAACAAGCCAAATGGGGCGGAGAGCTAGCCGATTGGTTTAACGTGACCTCACCATTGTTTGTGACGCCGAATCATCCTTTCTTAGTGGTAGGCCAGTGTGTGGGTGGAGAGGGTCATGTGCAAGGCAGCGAGCTAAAGCGTGGTACACCAGACAATTATGTGGCCTATGCAGCACCGATCTGGAAGCGGGTGGATCAACTGGTCTTTAATGATGTGGTATTTAATCCCATCTCAAATCGGCTTTTTGCAATTGCGCTTGCCAAACCCGTGTATCAATACGACAGTGAGCAACCTCATTTGGCGTGGATACACGGCTATGACCAAGAAGAGATGGGGCTAGGACCAAACAACAGCTTTATGGATGGTATGCTGTATGATCTCAGCCAGCACAATGGAAGAGGGGGGTTTGAACAAATTGAAGAGAGTGTTGCCTACCCCATTGAGGCAGATCAAGATGGTGAGTATTACTATGACGAGCCAGATGAGCGGTTCACACCCTATCACACTACGGTGTATAACATTGAAGTTGCGGACTACCATACCTACATGGTGGGTGGTCGAGGCATCTTGGTACACAATACAAATTGTGGCAATTAAACTCAAAGTAGTAGCCAATCACCAACTCACAATGTCGATGCACCTGCAAACATGCAGCTAAAAGCATATTCGGTAGTAAATGGTGCATTACCCTACGACTGCATACATACCGAGAGCTGATTTATTTTTGGCAATAAAAAACCCGTCACATGGACGGGCGAGCATTCAAAAGAATTTATATTTTCTTTGGCATCTGAGCAACCAAGCGCATTCCCTCATCGGCTGCCTGACGCAAATCTTGCCTCAGTGAGATGATTTCGGACGGACTCAACTCCCTCGCGATTGATTTGCTTGGTGAGGTATCTTGCTTCGGATTCAGTAAATTTTGAGAAATCGTAACCAAACTGTTCATGCCACCATTGCTCCAAGTCTTTACCCGCAGCTTTACGGAGCAAACCCAATGTCGGCTTCGTGATTGCAATGGTAGCAGAATGTGGTTTTCCCATCAATGTGGATGCCCCAACGACCCAGCCACCTTGTTGAATAATGTAACTCCGCATATCAGCAAGTGTACCGCCCTGTGTGATTGCGTCATCAACAATAAAATAACGTGCGCCCTGTTGAACAACACCATCAAAACCAACACGCTCAATCAGACGATGATAGCCATCAGCACCGGTACGATAAGCTCGCGAAGACTGGACAATGTCTCGTCCTAAAGGCACATCAAGATTATGACTAAGGAGTAACCCAAACGCGACCGGAAGCTTGTTGCGACCCAACTGCTCCTCGGCATGGATGGGCTGTATGTAGTCAGGCTTATATTGTTCAAACCGTGCTTTTAGACGTAACAGACCATCCACATCAAGCACATCATTAACAAGTGTGAGTGCGGCCTGCAAGTCACCTTGTTTTGCTAAATAATAGGCTGGGTGTGTCGCAATCGTCTTGGCTGGCTCTATTAGCTCAACGTTTGGGAAGTTATCCCAATTTGTTCTTTGTGGCTGCAACTCATCTCCAGCATTGTCGATTCGACCTGTGGATGCTACCCGATTTTTACTTCTAAAGGCGTTTTTGCCATGCAACGTGGTGCAGCAGCACAACTAGAAACGCCAGTTGTAAAATACGTCTATCGCCTTCTCTAGCGCCGAACTGGCCTCGATATACAAACGCCGATTGATTTGATAACGCAGGGTCAGTTTATTGACCGGCGTAAACACCCCAACCCCATAACGCAGATACAAATCGGGCGATAAATAACCGGTCACGTTGACTTGCGTGTCATCACCCACGCCTTCAGCATCGACGGTTAAGCCTGATAAACCAAAGGTTCGACCCAGTTTGTTGGTAAAATTGCGTGAGCCACTCAAGCCCAAACTTAAACCAGCAGCGGCGACGGTGTTGTTCACTTCGCTTTTAAAGCCTGCGGTATTGGTGACGGTGTTGTTGGCACTGATTCGACCGGTCAATAAGGCGTTTAAGGCTTCTTGTTCGGTTAAGCCAGCATCATTAAAAATCACAATACCGGGTCTGGACAACTTACCGCCTACCCGCACGCCAACCGTTCGGCCACTCACCGATTTGGTGGCTTCTATGTCTAAAATGGGTTGGGTCAAACTGCCGCCAAAACGGGCAATGCCGCGCCGTAACATGAGGTTTTGACCAAAGGCCTCCACTTGCACCGAGCGTTGAACGGCCACTTGTCCACTGGCAGTGAGTCCATCAAAGCCGCGTTGCTTGAGGTGCAACTGACCACCCAAAGGCGCGTTAGCACCAAAGCCACGAAAAAACACGGCATTGCCAAAACTGAGGTCAATGTCGGCATCAATACGCCATGACTTGACCGCTTTAAGCACAGGGTCTTCGGTTTGAATACGACGATCAATCACTCGAACATCAGACGACACCGCTGGCACATCGTCATCGGTCGGTGTTGGTGTTACCACCGCACTGGGTACAAAGACCTTGCCATCTACAGCAACTTGTTTACGGGTTGGCCAGATGGAGACATCAATGTTGGGGGTCACGCGTGCAGTCAACAGTGGGGCTTTACGAATCAGCAGATTGTCCCCTGCCAACGTGAGGTTGATCCGAGGTTCATCCAGCCAAACGGCCTTGCCATCCAAGGTGCCACGACCATCGCCACTGAAGAAACTGCCGTCCATACTGGCTTGTGTGCCACGAATACTCGAATGCAGTTGAATATGATCCAAGTTCACTGGTGCATTGGTCATGGCCACACGGCCATCTTTCAGCCGGAATTCGCCATAAAACTGCGGTCCGGTCAGCGGCCCACTCATCCCGCCTGCCAGTGAGGCCACGCCGGACAAGGTACGCAACCCTGCAAAGAACGGCTGAAATACGTTGACCTGTACGTTGTCCAGCACCAGCGCCCCATTGATGGTTTTGGGTGAGCTTTTAGGGTCAATAATGGCGTCGATATACCCTGTGCCAATGTCAGGGGTTTTGGCATCAAAACGAATTTTAACGCCGTCGGGTTGTGTCACGGCGCTTAAGCTCAGGCGGTCATACGGCAAGGTCATTGGGGGGTCTTGAGGGTCTTCAGCCGTCAGCCCTAGCGTGCCTTTTTCGGTGTAAATTTGTGCATCTAGGCTGGGTTCGTTGCCTTTTTGCCAACCGGCTTTGGCTTGACCATTCAGCTTGCCCGTCCAGACAAAACCTTCTGGCATGAGGTCACGAAAGGTCAGTAAATCTAACTGCTCAAGGCGCACGGCCAGCATGCCGCGTTGTGGATTAGCCGACAACACATCGGTTAAACACAAGTGGCTGGCATCGGCAGCTTGCCAACAGTGTTGACCCAGCGTGACATCACGGCTGGCTTGTAACCAGACCAAGGCGGCGGGGGTTTGTTGGCGTAAGGTGATGAGCTTGGTGTTGATTTGGCCATCACGCAGTTGACCATACCAGTCATATCCATTGCGTAGACCACCGGCCAACCCAAACGACAAGGTGGTTTTGCCAGTAGTGGCACTGGCCTTTAACATGTGGGCAGATTGTGTGCCCAACAACTGAAGGTCTAAGGCGCTCAGTTGTCGGTTGCCTTGTGACAGTTGATCGGCATGCAGGGTCAATTGACTGGGTTGGCGACCCCATGCGGGGACATTGCCACGCAGGGTGGCGTGTTGAACCTTGATTTCGCCAAACCGCAGTTGATCCACATCCAGCATCAGCTTGGCATCGGGGGTATTGATTGCCCCTGTCACTGTGGCTGTGCCTGTCACGCGGCCTTGCAAATTGGGATGAATCAAGCCCAATGCGGGCGCGTCGATGGTGGCGTTTAATTGTTGCGCATTGCCATCGACTACCATGCGATTGCCTGCCCATGCCAACCGCAACTGCTGAGCCAAAAACCGCTGTGGAATCCAACTGGGTTTTTCACCCACACGCGGCACACCCAGCACCACGTCCAATTGTCCCGACGCCTGAATGGGTTGATCACGTAACGTGCCGACCACATCCAACTGGTGTAGTTTGATCTCACGGCCGCTGGTCTGCCAACGGCCTTGACTGTCCACATGCCCTGTCAAATCACCCTTCCAACCCGCCACAAAAAAACTGGGGTCAAAGTGCTGCATCTGCGCCGACACTTGCCATGCTGCGCCGTGATCCAGTCGAACCTCACCCTTAGCATCAATCGCGCCTGCTGCACCCCGATGGGTTAACTGTGCGACCCGAATCAACTGTGGCGTGCCTGCGGCTTTGACAATCAGGCTGCCCTTTGGTACATCGGGCGTATTGAGCGCCCCATCAAACTGCACCCCAAACGACTTGAGACCGTGCGTTTTGCCTTGGTTCATCAGCAAGACCACGTTCCCCTTGCCGATTAATTCGACCGGACGAGGGGCGGTTTTTTCATCACGCACCAACAGTGCTTTTAAGGCCACAGGGTTGATATGAAGGGTCTGTTGTGCGGCGGTCGATTGACCCGATGCAGTGATACGACCTGTGATCTGTTTAAATGGCACGCTCGCCACCAAACGATGGGCATCCAACCCTGTGGTCTGAACAGACGCCTGCCAACGCAGCGGCTGTTTGGCATGTGCCAAGGTCACCTGTGCCGACCCCGCCAATGCCCCCGCTACTCCCTCATAACGCAATAGTGGGATTTGTAAGGCTGACCCCGCCACGCCCAGTTTGGCCTGATACGTTCCCGCAGGTACCAGCGATGCAGTAGCCTTCAGCGTGGTGTGTACATCCACCCCTGTCGTGCCGTTGTGAACCTGCACCACTGCTCGACCACTTTCGCTGTCAATCGCGCCCACGCCCGCAACCGTACGATGCAGGTTTTTCCAGCGTGCATCGACCCACAGCGGCACGCCTGCTTGTCCTAAATGACCCAGCTGTGCCACACCCGCCACCAACGACTCGCCGTTGTCTTGCCGAATCACCGCACCCACCACCGAGCGCGTCGCGCCCAGCGCACCAATACTGGTGAGTTGTCCGGTCAATGCCTGCGGCACATAGCCTGCAATGGCCTGCGGTGCTAAAGGCCGCAGTTGTAGCTGATCACTCTGGCCCAAGAGTCGCCAACGCACGCCACCAGCCCAATCAACACGGCCATTCACCTTGACGCTGCCTTTTAGCACATTGCCGGTGAGTTGCTGAATCTCTAATCCTTTATAGTCGGTCGATGCCTGCGCAAAAAACTGGCCTTTCGGCGTGTACCGGCTGCGTAAATCGCTGTGAATGGTGGCGCTTAAACCCTGCACGGTGCCTTGTACATCGGCCTGACCGTGCGTGGATTGCAAGCGCAACGCCTTGGCAAACGGCCAAGCAAAACCCTGCCATGTCAATGTACCTGCATACGGCACGTGGTCACGCACAGGATGTACCACCACGTTTGCCACCGCTGCATCAGGCCACGCCACCTTGAGCGTTCCCTTGAGGGTGTCGAGTGTCCCTGTTGCTTTTAGGTCAATCGCGCTTAAGCCCAAACGAGACAATGCTGGCACGACCAATTGGCCGGTCGCGTTAATCGGATACAGCCCACTAAAGCGAATATCACCAGTGATGTGGTCAACCGCCACGGCACTGTGTTTAAGGCTTGACTGTTTTAGGCTGAGGTGATCGCCTGCCCACAGCGCATCATGCAGCACCACCTCTGAAAAAATAATCGGGTTTTTAGACACCCGAAGCTGCAAATCATGCACCACGGCGTCATCAAAACGTAGCGTAAACGGCAATTTAATGGTTTTAAAATCAAATGGCTTTCCGCTCGGTGGGGTCTTTTTGATCACCGCCAAGCCGGTTAGCTCGGCCTGCCGAAAATGCACCTCACGTTGCAGTACCGACCGCCAGCCCACCTTCAACACTGCGTGCTGCACCATCACATCAATATGTTTGGTCTTGACGGTGATGTGATCCAGCTGAAGGCCATCACGCAAATTACCGCCCACATAGCGGTAATGAATCAACTGTTGCTGATTGGCAATCCATGACAGCATCCGTTGACTGCCCGCATTGGTTCCTGCCCAGTAATACAGCACTGCCACAGCAGTGATGAGCAACCCCAACAACAGCCACAGCAAATGCCAGAGTACACGCCGCCAGCGGCGACGGGGCTTTGCGGTGGAAGGATCAGCAGAGCTAGGCTGGGAATCGGTCATCACAAAAAATACTCCGGTTCATCAGCTTAGGCTAAAGAGGTGGACCAATAAAAAAGTGTAACCGAATCGGCACACTGGCCTCTGAAATACCCGCAGCAACATCTAAACGAATCGGGCCAATCGGTGACGCCCAACGCACACCAACCCCCGCACCCACTTTGATGGGGTCATTAAAGTGTTGATCAAACGCGTTACCTGCGTCCACAAACACCGCCCCACGCCATTTGGGTTTGAACCGATAACTGTACTCTAACGACCCAACCGCCAACTGTTGGCCACCAATTAAATAACCATCTTCCTGTGCAGACAGGCTTTTGTAGTCATACCCACGAATACTTTGATCACCACCAGCAAAAAACCGCAAGTTATACGGTACTTTACTAAACGTTGAGGTCAAAATACTGCCCACATCCAGCCGGCCAATCACCTGATGCTGGTCAGTCTGACCCATGCTTTCGATCATGCGCCACCCTGCCCGTACAATCGCCAAATTGACATCGGTCAGCAGCGCCTCACTGCCTACCTCTACTTGATAATATTGACGAAAAGCCCGTACGGGGTCGAGACCACCAACCGTTTTGACCTTATTGAGTGCATAACCCGCCAACAATGCCTGCTGAGTAAAGCTCACGCCTTCAAGGTTAAATGGCTCGGGCAAGCTGGCTTTATTGACCCCAACCGCACTTTCAAAATTGTTTTCTAGTTGATCAACCCGATAGCGCAAAGACAACGTGCGTTGCCAGCCATCACTGACAGGCTTAATCGAACGCTCGACCCCCAGCGTTAAGGTTTGGGTGTTAAGGTCAAGGTTGGTCGCACTGTCCTCACGCAATTCTCGCTCATAGCCGCCAAACACACTCAAGGTGTCATTTAAAGGGTGACGATATGGCAAGTTATAGCGTGCATCGACGGCTTGTCGAATCTGTGACAACTCGACGTTGGCATCAACGTTGTGGCCTTGGGTATTGAGCAACGCACGGCGGTATTGGGTGCGCAAACGAACTCCTGTGTCCGTGCCATACCCCACCCCTGCTTCTGCGCTATTCGGCTTGCGGGCATCAAGGGTAATGTTGACGGGGATCACCCGCTCGCGACGCGCTTGTTGCATTTTAACTTCAGTACGGCGTAAGTTTGCTGCCAAATTCCCTTGATCACCCTCGGTGGCCACACCACTGGCAGCGGTCATCACGCTAGGTGGGGTGACACTAGCCTCAACCCGATTGGGGTCGCTCATGCTGTTGGGGGCATCTGCTGCCAGCGCGTTTCCCCGCGCTGAATCCACCGATGCCGCCGCCGTCACAGCTTGCGCCATGCCCGCTCGATCAGTCGTGGAATCACTCATCAGATCTGGAGTGACGGTATCGACCTGAATACCATTAAACCAACGGGTATCGAGTAAGTTACGCGATAAACGAGCGAGGCCGCTTGCATCGTAGTCGTCGCCCTCAGCAAAGGGCAGTAGTTGCTCCAGTAAGCGCTGTTCGACCGGTAAAGCATTGGGGTCATCGCCCACATTTTCAAAACGAATTGCACCAAACTTATAGCGTGGGCCACTGTCATAATCGAGTTCAATCTCGGCCACGTTATCGGGTTGAATCACCCGTACATCATGGGTACGCCATTCGGCATCAAAATAGCCTTGGTCAGCCGCCATGCTCACAATACGACCCTTGGTGCGTTCATACAGCGCGTGGTCTAGGCGGTCTTGTATGGCCAAATCAGGTTTAGCAATAATTGCTTTAAACGCCGGATTGTCGCCACCTTCGCCACTGATTACAATCTGCTGTTGCTTCACCAATACTGGCTCACCAGCCTGTACTTGCACAGTTAAGCGTTGACCATCTGTGCTGGGCACAAACCGAAAGGTCGATTGATAATAACCCACTGCGTGAGCGGCATCTCGAGCCAAACTACGCAAGCGCGGCAAAGCACTTCTAAAGTCACTGAGTTCGGCCACACTCACACGACGCAAATAAGCACGTAGACTGTCAG
>JBEANQ010000110.1:0-8791 GCA_041165345.1 Pseudomonadota bacterium | reverse complement strand
GCAGGGCCTCGCTAAAGCTGGTAAAGCCGACTGGCTCGATCATAAACTCTTGAATATCAACGGTGTTGTCTGCATGTGCGCCACCGTTAATGATGTTCATCATCGGCACTGGCATGGTCAAGGTGCTTTGACCACGCAAGTTGGCAATATGTTGATACAGCGGGATTTTAAGGTCTGTTGCCGCCGCGCGCGCTGCTGCCAACGACACCGCCAACATGGCGTTTGCACCCAATTTTGACTTGTTTTCGGTGTGATCCAGTGCAATCAGCTTGTCATCTAAGCCTTGCTGATCACGAGCGCTGTGACCCAGCAGTAAATCGCGAATATCGGTGTTGACGTTTTGGACTGCTCCACGCACGCCTTTGCCCATGTAGCGGCTTTTGTCACCGTCACGCAGTTCGAGTGCTTCACGCGAGCCAGTCGAGGCACCGCTCGGCGCACAGGCACGACCCACCACACCTGAGGCGAGCGTGACATCGGCTTCGATGGTGGGGTTACCGCGTGAATCCAAAATCTCGCGGGCGCGAATGTCGGTGATTTGGCTCATTACATGTCCTCAAAAAAAATCAACCGCAAACCACAGCGTTGCGGCGTAATAAAGTCAAATAGCGTGGGCGACTCTGTGGATCACCCACGCCAAAACGGGCTTAGTGGGTGTCAAGTACGTCAAAACCCTTGACCAAGCTGTCCAATTGCTTCAGTTGACGCAAGAACGGTTCAAGCTGCGACAAACGCAAGGCACAAGGGCCATCACATTTGGCTTTGTCTGGGTCTGGGTGGGCTTCTAAAAACAAGCCCGCAAGACCCGTTGCCATACCCGAACGTGCCAAGGTGGTAATTTGTGCACGACGGCCACCCGCAGAATCGGCACGACCACCCGGTTGTTGCAAGGCATGGGTCACATCAAAAAAGACAGGCACGTTCATGGCTTTCATGGTGTCAAAACCCAACATGTCCACCACGAGGTTGTTATAACCAAAAGCCGAACCGCGCTCACACAGAATCAACTTGTCGTTGCCCGCCTCAAGGCACTTATGCATGATATGGCGCATTTCGTGTGGAGCCAAAAACTGGGCTTTTTTGATGTTGATGATCGCATCAGTTTTAGCCATGGCTTCAACCAAGTCGGTCTGACGGCTCAAAAATGCAGGCAGCTGAATGATGTCTGCCACTTCAGCCACAGGCGCGGCTTGATACGGTTCATGCACATCGGTGATGACGGGTACATTGTATTTGGCTTTGAGTTCACGCAGCCATTCAATGCCCTGCTCCATGCCCGGCCCACGATATGAGCTTAGGCTTGATCGGTTGGCTTTATCAAAACTGGCCTTAAACACGTAGGGAATGCCCAGACGTGTGGTGATATCAATATACGTCTCGGCAATTTCAAACGCCAAGTCTTTGGATTCCAGCACATTCATGCCACCAAACAGCACAAAGGGTAAGTCATTACCGATTTGGATATCGCCAAGCTCAATGATTGAACGGGGCTGTTGAAGTTCGGTCATGGGTAATCCTTTTTTTGCTTTAGTTTTGAGATGAGTGATCAATCGCTGCTTGCACAAAACTGGCAAACAAAGGATGACCACCACGAGGCGAGCTGGTGAACTCAGGGTGGAACTGGCACGCCACATACCATGGATGATCGTTGATTTCGACCATTTCAACCAGATGCTGTCCTACCGAATAGCCCGAAATGGTGAGTCCAGCAGCTTCAAGTTGAGCAATATAACGGTCGTTGACTTCATAGCGATGGCGATGACGCTCGACGATTTCAGAACGGCCATAAATTTCACGGGCATGGCTGCCTTCGACCAGTTCGGCTTTTTGCGCACCCAGACGCATGGTACCGCCCAAATCGGAGGTGTCGTTACGAGTTTGCAATTCGCCGCGCTCATCCATCCATTCGGTGATCAAGCCAATCAGGGGTTGTGGGGTACGGCGGTTAAATTCGGTGGAGGTCGCTTCGGTTAGGCCTGCCACATTGCGGGCAAACTCAATCACTGCCAATTGCATTCCCAAGCAAATCCCTAAATAAGGCACCTTGTTTTCGCGGGCATAGCGAATCGCAGCCATTTTGCCTTCAGTACCACGCTCACCAAACCCACCAGGCACCAAAATCGCATCAGCGCTGTTCAGCCGAGACAAGTCACCGCCCTCTAACGATTCGGCATCAATATAATCAATATTAACTTTGGTGCGGTGAGTGATGCCCGCATGCAGCAACGCTTCGTTGAGTGATTTGTAGGCGTCTGGCAACTCTACATATTTCCCCACCATGGCAATGCTGACTTCGCCTTGAGGGTTGAGCAGTGCATCGGTGACGGCATCCCAATCTGACAGGTCGGCAGGTGGAACATCAAAGCCAAAACGCTCACAAATCAGGTCATCGACCTTTTGATCATGAAAATTCTTGGGAATCAAATAAATGCTTTTGGCATCTTCGGCCAAAATCACCGCACGCTCTTCTACGTTGGTAAACGACGCAATTTTACGGCGTGAATCTTCACCAATGGAGTGATCCGAGCGACAGATCAAAATGTCAGGCTGCAAGCCAATCGAGCGTAATTCTTTCACCGAATGCTGGGTCGGTTTGGTTTTGGTTTCACCCGCCGAGGCAATGTAAGGCACCAAGGTGAGGTGCATCAACACCGAGTTTTTACTACCCAGCTCGGTGCGCATTTGACGCACAGCTTCCATAAACGGCAGGGATTCAATGTCACCTGCTGTGCCGCCAATTTCGACAATAGCCACGTCATAACCACCCGCACCCGCATGGATGCGACGTTTAATTTCGTCGGTAATGTGTGGAATCACCTGTACAGTTGCGCCCAAGTAGTCGCCACGACGCTCTTTTTGCAAGACATCCAGATAGATGCGACCACTGGTAAAGTTGTTATTTTTGGTCATACGGGCGCGACGCAAATAGCGTTCGTAGTAACCCAAGTCCAGATCGGTCTCGGCACCGTCTTCGGTTACAAACACTTCACCATGCTGAAACGGGCTCATGGTACCTGGATCAACGTTGATGTACGGGTCCATTTTGGTCATGGTGACTTTAAGACCACGGGCCTCAAGCAGTGCTGCGACCGAGGCGGCAGAAATGCCTTTGCCCAGAGACGACACCACGCCTCCGGTAACGAAAATGAATTTGGTCATCAGCTTCTACTCCCAAGCCCTTGCGGGCGTATGCTCAAGCGGCAGGATTTTACTTCAGCGATGGGTCATAAAGCAAAGCGCTCGCATGATATGTCATCGCCAAACCACACAAATCGAACGAAAACAAAAAAAGCCCGCACAAGGCGGGCTTTTTTGAAGGCCTAATCAGCAGTGATTAGAACTTGTGTTCAAGTGACATGCCAATGAAGTTGGTTTTAACATCACGGGCGTAAGTGTTGGTCGCCGCGACAGTGACTGCATCAAACTTCTGTTGAGCAACGTAGCCATACACTGTCGTTTTTGGCGAGAATGCATAGGTGACACCGCCGCCCACTTGGGTACGCTTCAGGTCATCAGGGCTGCCAGCCAGTTTTAGCGCAGTTTTAGATTGTTGGTACTGAGCAAACAGACCAAAACCATCCATACCGGTGCTTTCTGGCAGTTTGTAGCTTGCACTCAACAAATACGCATCTTGCTGGTCAACAACCACGTTGGTGTCAGATGGCTTGGTATTTTCATACAGCGCACCAACGGTCAAACCAGTCACTTGAGCAATTTGAGCCAAATCAAACTGACCCACAACACGAATGATATCCGAAGGAACCGCAGTGCTCACTGCACCAACAAACGTGTTGTTTACTTTTTTGTCGCCAGCCAAAGCGACGTATACACCCGCTTGATCATAAGCAACCGATGCCGACAAACCGTTGTCGCCGTTTTTGCTACCGCTCAAACCGCCATTGACGTTGGTATTGCTGTCACCAGCGGTTTTTTCTTGATCTAGGATCAAGTTGGCAGTGAACTTAACTGGAACACCTTCAATTTCTGGTGCTTCATAGCCAATCACGTTGTTGACACGGTTTTCACCAGCCAATACGTTTTTCATGTCCAGTTGTTCAGCCACCATGTCGTTGAACAAGTCGACTTTGTTTTGTGATTCTTTAGTAGCAGTGTCAAAACGACCCCATTTTACAGTCCCGAGGTCAATGCTTTTTAGACCCAAGAAACGGTTACGTTGGCTCAAATCACCTTTGGTATCGCCATCAGCCGATACGCCCCATTCAATTTGATACACTGCGCTCAGTGTTGGGGTCAGTTCGTCTTCGCCTTTAATACCAAAGCGCGATGCGTTGGAGTTGACGCTGGTGGTGTTGACATCATCCGCGCCATTTTGGCCTTTTTTGCTGGTGTAGTCTGTACCCACAAACAGTTTGCCGTACACTTTTGGTGCAGCTTGAACAGCAGAAATCGACAGGGCCGAAATTACAGTGGCCAGCAATAGCTTTTTCATGAAAAATCACTCCAGAGAAAATTCGGTCGGGCGGCATCAAAGGCCAGTCCTGCCAATATGGTCGGGTGTTGCTCACATGCAACAGAAACTCGACGCTTGGCACGCAGTATCCGATTCAAATGTGACGTTTCTATGAAACACGTAACCAAATCTGTCAAATTGAACCGGATCGACACACGCTACAAGCTTATAAGAACAGATGCAAATCACAAAAACGCCGATTGATGGTGTTTTTTGTGCAAATGAACCCATTAAAAAACAGCGTGTTGAGTCGCTTGCTGATACTCATCAGATAAACGCTGAACTAAAGTCGCGGTTGACGGCACATCATGAATAGATCCCACGCCATGCCCTGCGCTCCATACATCACGCCATGCTTTAATGTTTTTAATCTTGACTTCATCTGCGGTGTAGTGATCGGGGTCTAAACCTGCCAGCGCAATGGAGGGCTTTAGATAATGCGCTGGCACACCCGAAAACACCGCACTCAACACCACATCGCTGGCCTCACTGCTCAACACCATCGCTTTGTAGTCTGCGGCAGCCATGGACTCTGTGGTGGCAATAAAGCGCGAGCCAATATAGGCCATATCTGCGCCCATCACTTCAATGGCGCGTACGGTTTGGCCGTTCGACACTGCGCCGCCCACAATCAACAGACCTGACCAAAACTCCCGAATCTGACTGATAAACGCAAACGGGTTCATTTGGCCGGTATGACCACCCGCCCCGCCACAGACCAAAATCAGACCATCTACCTTGGCTTGCGCAGCTTTTTTGGCATGTCGAATAGTGACCACATCATGAATCACCTTGCCATCCCACGCATGGGCGCGCTGGACGGTCTCGGTGGGATCACCCACAGAAGTAATCAAAATTGGCACTTGAAACTCTTCTGCCAAGGCCAACTCTTCGGCTTTGCGGTCATTCATTTTGTCCAGCAAAATGACATTCATCGCATACGGTGCGGCGGTAGGATGAGCCTGCATAAAGGCTTGCATTTGGGTCAGCCAATCACGCAAGTCCTCTAGCGTGCGGGCATTGGCAGCCGGAAACGACCCCACCACCCCCGACACACAGCAGGCTTGCACAAGGTCTAGACCAGACACCAAAAACATTGGCGCGGCAATCACTGGAAGACGCAAATTGTTGCCAAATAGGCGACGAGCAGACATGCAACCACTCCTTGATGTGGGCTGTTTTTGAAGTGCCGATCATCCTGCGCGAATTTGCCAAGGCTCGCAAGGGTCATGACTTTCATGCCTGCGCATGACTCGATTACGCCACGGTTATTTTGTCGGCTGATTGCAGTGCGCCAATAGAACACCTGTGCAAAACATGATATTGCTGGCCTCACTGTTGGTGTGACCTTTGCATACCCTGAATCATCAAGCCACTGTCCGCGAGAAAAAACCACATGCCTAAAGCCACCGATGTTCTCAACGCTAAAGCCCATCAAGACACCTATTGTGTTGCCCCCACTGCCACCGTCTTTGAAGCGATTGCACTCATGGCCGACAAAGGCATTGGCGCACTGGTGGTGATGCAAGACGACACCCTCGTCGGCATGTTTAGTGAACGCGACTACACCCGCAAAATCGCGCTGATGGACCGATCATCACGCACCACATTGGTTGCGGACATCATGACCACCACCTTGACGACCGTTGAACCGCAACAATCGGTTGATGCCTGCCTTGGCCTGATGACCGACAAGCATATTCGGCATTTGCCCGTCATGGAGCATGGCCGTCTGATTGGCATGCTCTCGATTGGTGACTTGGTGAAAACCATGATCGCAGAACAACAAAAAATGATTGATCAACTGCAAAGCTATATTACCGGCTGATGCAAAACCCAAAGAAACGGGCGCTGCGAACCCTATCGCAACGCCCGTTTTTTTTATCGCTTAGGTGTAGGCATTAAAACAACCGATTGAGTCCATTTAATGCCGCCACCCGATAGGCTTCGGCCATTGTCGGATAGTTAAATGTGGTTTGTGTGAAGTAATTCAGGCTATTATTAGAAGATAACATCACCGCCTGTCCAATATGCACAATCTCGGCAGCGTTATTACCAAAACAATGAATACCCAAAATTTCTAATGTTTCACGATGAAACAGCATTTTTAGCACACCGACCGTCTCGCCAGTAATTTGCGCCCGTGCCAATTGACGAAAGAACGCGTGACCAATTTCATAGGGTACTTTTTCATCGGTTAGCTCTTTTTCAGTTTTGCCAATCGACGAAATTTCAGGAATGGTATAAATGCCTGTCGGCACACTCACCACCGGTTGTGCATCGGTATCGCCTAGCATGTAAGCCGCCGTCGCACGGCCTTGGTCATACGCCGCAGAGGCCAATGACGGCCAGCCAATCACGTCACCGGCGGCATATACATGTTCGACTTCGGTTTGATACTGCGCATTAACCGCTAACTGTCCACGACTATTGGGGGTTAATCCCATCGCCTCAAGGTTTAAGCCATCGGTATTGCCAGAACGCCCATTGCACCATAAAATCGCATCGGCTTTGATCTTTTTACCCGATTGCAAATACAGCACCACCGAATCATCACTGGTATCTAGGCGGTCAATTTGTTCATTATGTCGAATCAATACACCCAGTTCACGCAAATAATACGACAAGGCATCGGCGATTTCGTCATCTAAATAACTCAGCAATTGTGATTGGGTATTGATTAACTCAACCTTATAACCCAAACCCACAAAAATAGAGGCGTATTCGCAGCCAATGACTCCTGCCCCATAAATAATGATCTTTTGGATCGGATAGTCCAAAGTTAAAATTTTGTCGCTATCAAACACCCGTGCATGATTAAAATCGAGTTCTTTAGGCTGATAAGGACGACTACCGGTGGCAACCACCAGTTGATCAAAACTCAGTCGCTCGGTGCCGCCTTCTCGCAAATGTACAATCAGATGATGCGCATCTTCAATCACGGCGCGGCCATGATGCACATCAATTTGATTACGCTCATAAAAGCGCGTGTGCGTGTCCACCTGTTGCTCAATCACTTTGCGTGCATTGCCCAAAATCTGGGTCAATGGAACGTGTTTCCATTCGCCAATTTTTTGAAACAACGGATCACGCTGATAACGCATGATGTTAAACACCGTTTGACGCAAGGCTTTGCTGGGAATCGTCCCCACATGTGCGCAGTTGCCCCCCACTTGATCACGCAGATCAATCACGCTGACTTTGCGGCCAGACTTTGCCAATTTCATGGCTGCGGCTTCACCGGCAGGGCCTGCACCCAACACCACCGCGTCATATTGATACTGCGAATCTTGATATTTGGGATCAATGTTTTTTTTTGAGCGGGGCATGAGTCAACGAGACCGTATCAAGGAAATGATGGTCTTGATCTTAACGATTTTTGCCCCACGCAACACCCGCACACCGGCTTCTGTTGACACAAAATGCACACGGATGGGCGATTTGTGCGCGACTCCACCGCACCCCATGCCAGAAAATGCCGCCCGCGTCGCCAAAACTCGCCGTCCCTGTGGGCAATCTGGCCTATAATTGCCGCACAGATTTGACCGACATGGTATTGACATGACCCACGCCAACGAGACAACGCAACCGCTCAAGAAGCCTGTTCAAGGTGAAAAATTACGCGGTGCAGAGAAAATGGCGCGGATTCCGGTCAAAATTATTCCTACCGTCGAACTGCCCAAAAAACCCGATTGGATTCGGGTCAAAATGACCGCCCCCGCAGAAGTCCAACGCATTAAAGACACCCTACGCGCCCAAAAACTACATACCGTCTGCGAAGAAGCCGCCTGCCCCAACTTGGCCGAATGCTTTGGCGGTGGCACAGCGACCTTTATGATTATGGGTGCAATTTGCACCCGTCGTTGTCCGTTTTGTGATGTGGCGCATGGCCGTCCCAATGCTTTAGACCCCGACGAACCCCGCCACATGGCCGAAACCATTGCCGGTTTAGGGCTAAAATATGCGGTCATTACCTCGGTGGATCGGGATGACTTATTAGATGGCGGCGCACAGCATTTTGTGGACTGTATTGTCGAGACCCGCAAACTCACGCCCAACACCTTGCTCGAAATTTTAGTGCCAGATTTTCGTGGGCGCATGGACATCGCCTTGCGCATCATGAGCGAATGCCCGCCAGATGTGTTTAACCACAACATCGAAACCGTGCCACGGCTGTACAAAGCCATGCGGCCGGGTTCTGACTATCAGCACTCGCTTCAATTGCTGAAAAAATTTAAAGACGTCCGGCCTGATATTCCCACCAAATGCGGCCTGATGGTCGGTTTGGGTGAAACCGAAGAAGAAGTGCTGGCCTTGCTC
>JBEANQ010000109.1:0-8853 GCA_041165345.1 Pseudomonadota bacterium | reverse complement strand
CAGTTCACCCAAGCGGTTGGTACCTTGACCATACATGATTTGGAACAGCGCCTCGCGGAAGGGCGGTGCGACTTTGTTCTTGACCACTTTGACGCGGGTCTCTGAACCCACCACAACTTCGCCTTCTTTAATTTGTCCAATGCGGCGAATATCTAACCGAACCGAGGCGTAGAATTTAAGCGCGTTGCCACCGGTGGTGGTTTCTGGACTACCAAACATGACGCCAATTTTCATACGGATTTGGTTAATAAACACCACCATACAGTTGGAGCGTTTGGCATTGCCAGTGATTTTACGCAGGGCTTGGCTCATGAGGCGCGCTTGCAGTCCCACATGTGAGTCACCCATATCGCCTTCAATTTCGGCGCGTGGGGTTAGTGCAGCAACCGAGTCAATGACCACAATATCAACTGCACCTGAACGCACCAGCATGTCGGCAATTTCAAGTGCTTGTTCGCCATTGTCAGGTTGCGAAATGAGTAGGCTGTCTACATCAACGCCCAACTTACGGGCGTATTGTGGGTCTAGGGCGTGTTCGGCATCAATAAACGCGGCAGTACCGCCGGCTTTTTGGCATTCGGCGATCACTTGCAGGGTCATGGTGGTTTTACCTGATGACTCTGGGCCGTAGATTTCAACAATCCGACCTTTGGGCAAGCCGCCAATGCCGAGCGCAATGTCCAAGCCGAGTGAACCGGTCGAGATGGCTTCAACAGCGGCAATGGCATTGCCATCTCCCAAACGCATGACGGTGTTTTTGCCAAATTGTTTTTCGATTTGACTCAGAGCCGCTTCGAGCGCCTTGCTCTTGTTATCGTTCATCATGAAACCTCTTTAAAAGCCAATGGTCGGACGGAATATGCTGCGATGGAAGCAGGCGGTGGCTTGCCCTGCCGATGAGGCTATAGTGTCAAAGATTGCCGCGTATGGATAGATCAAAACGCCGATGGTGCGACATTGCTTGTCGCACGAGAAAGCAGATGTGAGGTGTCAAAAACCATCATCATCACTGCTATAGGCTGTATTGGATTGATGAGTGTTATCCTGTTGAAAACGATGGATTTGTCGGCGGTCACGCTTGGTGGGGCGGTGGTCGGGGCGGGCTAAGTTGCTAAGCTTGCGATGGGCGGCGATCAGCTCACGTTTGGCAATGCTGGTGGGTGTTTCGGTGTATAGCAGTTGCGCGGCTGGCGCACCCCCACGCACGGCAGACAACGCCAAAATCTGGACGGTTTTTTCTTCAAACCCTTGGCGCACAGTCAGTTCTAGACCCACGCGGACTTCTTTGCTGACCTTGACGCGATCTCCCTGCACATGCACTTTTCCACCGTCAATCGCATCTTTGGCAAGGCTGCGGGTCTTAAAAAAACGGGCGACCCACAGCCATTTGTCGATACGCATACTGCCGTTTTCAGCATCGGCTTTGTGATCACGGGGATTATTTGCGGATCGAGCCATTCAAATTCTCTCAAGCTGATTTAAAAACTACAATACATTGCACAACGGGGCATTGCACAACGGGTGATGTAGTAGATCGGGTCGGCGGTTGGCAATACAAGGGTGCTGATGGGTGCGTGAAAGCTATTAAATAGCCTAAGTGCATTTGGACGCGTCAACGGTTGTTGAAGCATCGCGCACGTTAGCAAACCGCCCATCTAGCCAGACGATCAACTGCCTGCCTCGCATCGCTCATGATGCGGTTTAAAGCCCCTTGAGTAACTCGGTCAAGTGGTCTACAGCTGGAAATTTGAGTGTCATACGCGGGGGTAATAGGCTATCAGGCTGCACAATGCCGCGAACCTGTAGGCCAAAATTGACAGCGGCTTGCAAGACGGGTTCGCTGTCGTCCACCATGAGTGTGGATTCTGGATCAAAAAAATGTTGTTTTTGCAGCGCTGGCCAAAACTCGGCTTGTTCTTTGGCATGGCCAATATCGTGGCTACAAATAATCCGCTCAAACCGGCCTGCTAAATCGGTTTTATCCAGTTTGAGGTCAAGCACAATCGGATGGGCGTTGGTGACCAGCCACAGGGTTTTACCTGCTTTGTCGAGCGCATCAAGGGTGTCAAGTACGCCGTCACGCAGCATGATACGGTCACGGTGACGGACTTTGAGGGTTTCAAGGTCGATGCCCAGCGTTTGGCTCCAAAACGACAGCGAGTACCAGTTGAGTGTGCCTTCTTCTTGTTCAAAGCGTGGGGCAAGTGTGTGGTGTGCGGTGTCGGCGGGGTGCTGGTTGGCATCTGCCCATGCGGCGGGCACGGCTTCGCGCCAAAAATAGTTGTCAAACGCCAAGTCAAGCAGAGTACCATCCATATCAAACATGACAACGTCAATGTCGTTCCATGCAATATTGCTCATAAGTGCTGCTCATTCATTTGGAGAAAAAATGTCAATGTCTACTGATCCACTGTTTGTGGCGCTGGTGAAATTGACCCAGTCGGTGCATCAGACGCTGTGTGCATTCTACGAAAATCCGGACGCGCTGGATATTCATCATAAGGCCGATGAGTCGCCCGTGACGGCGGCCGATTTGGCGGCTCATCATCAAATTGTAGCGGGTCTGGCGCAATTGACCCCAGCGTTGCCAGTGTTGTCTGAGGAGTCGGCGGCGCAGCCGGATCGGGCGACATGGTCGACGTTTTGGTTGGTTGATCCGTTGGATGGAACACGAGATTTTATTCATCGTACTGATGAGTTTACGGTCAATATTGCCTTGGTTGAGGCAGGCCGAGCGCAGATGGTGGTGATTGGTGTACCGGTCAAGCGACAGGTGTATGGGGTGGATGCACATGGAGTGGTGTGGAAAGTGACCGGCGATGATTGGCACATTTGTGCCCCACAATCACGCCCGTTGACGGGGGCATGGCGGGTGGCGGTGTCGCGGCGGGCAGAATACCAAGCCGCTGGGCGTTATGAAGGCTTTATGACATCGCTCACCCAGCAGCAAAACCGCACATTGCATACCGTACATGCGGGTAGTGCATACAAGTTTTGCTTGATGGTCGATGGTGAGATTGATGTGTACCCACGGTTGCACCCTACTTCTGAGTGGGACACGGCGGCCGGACAGTGCTTACTTGAAGCATTGGGTGGTGGCTTGTATGACCTACAGGGGCGGCCATTTTGCTATAACCAGCGCGACACGTTGTTAAACGGCGAGTTTGTGGCCGTGCGTGATATCGCGTGGCTGCCAGAGGTGCTACATGCCGCAAAGGCCTAGTGTGGTGCGCGGATGTATTGACTGCGGTGGCGACTTGCTTGTGTAGTGCCCACTTGACCGTGTCATGTTGAGTGGGCGCAATGTGGTGAGTCTGGATGCGTGATATAAACGTAAAATGATACTGTTGTTCATCCCCCATCTGTCGACAGGGGATAACATCTCAATATATTTTCAGCTTAACCATTCACGGTGACACAGTCAGCGGCTTGTTTAGCCAACAGACGTGCAGTGTCGGTATCTGCCGCCCGAACGGTTGCCACGCCCATACGGCGACGCGCAAAGCCTTCAGGTTTACCAAACAAACGTAGGTCAGAACCGGTCACTGCCAGTGCTTGTTCAACCCCGCTAAAGCTGAGGTTTTGACCGTCCATGCCTGCATAAATCACCGCACTTGCTGCGGCGCTATGACGACTGGTGTCCACGGGTAAGCCCAAAATTGCGCGGGCGTGTAGCTCAAATTCACTTTGAAACTGGCTGGCAAGGGTCACAAGACCGGTGTCGTGTGGCCGTGGTGAAACTTCTGAGAACCATACAAAGTCGCCCTTCACAAACAGTTCGACCCCAAACAGGCCACAACCACCCAATGCGGTGGTCACCAAGTCGGCGATGCGTTTGGCTTCGATCAGCGCTTTGGCGCTCATGGGTTGGGGTTGCCAGCTTTCGACATAATCGCCTGATTCTTGGCGGTGGCCGATGGCGTCACAAAAATGCGTTTCAATGACGCCAGTTTCGGCATTTTTGGCACGCACAGTTAGCAGCGTGATTTCAAAATCGAAGTGAATTTGGCCTTCAATAATTACTTTGCCATGACTGACCCGCCCGCCCTGCATGGCGTATTCCCACGCAGCATCAGTTTGGTCAAAACTGGTGATGCGTGATTGGCCTTTGCCTGATGACGACATGACCGGCTTGATGAAGCAAGGATAGCCAATGTTGTCGCAACCAGCTTTAAAAGATTCTAATGAGTCGGCAAAACGAAACGGTGAGGTGGGCAGACCCAAGGTGTCGGCGGCCAGTTTACGGATGCCTTCACGGTTCATGGTGAGGTTTGCCGCTTTGGCCGATGGAATGACCACGGCTTGGCCGCTGTCTTCAATCTTGAGGAGCTGTTCGGTAGCGATGGCTTCGATTTCTGGCACGATCAGGTTCGGTTTAACCTGATCAACCAAAGCTTGCAATGCGACTGGGTCGGCCATGTTTAACACATGCGAAAAATGCGCTACGTGCATGGCAGGGGCATCGGCATAGCGGTCGGCGGCGTGGACTTCCACCCCCAGACGTTGCAGCGAGATGGCGACTTCTTTGCCCAGTTCGCCTGAGCCGAGCAGCAGGACACGGAAGGCTGAAGATTGTAGGGGAGTGCCAAGAGTGATAGTCATGGGCTATTCCTGTTCGTCAATCGGTGTGAGAAAAGAGGATAAAACATTTTCAATGAGCTTCTGCAAATGAGGAGAGCGTAAGCCGTCAATATGTTCGTGTAGCTCATCGCTAACGGTGGCCCATAAGGGGTCAAGAATAAAATCAATCCCTGCTGCACGTGCCATTTTTGCAGCGGGGACAAAGTCGGTGTCGCCAGTAATAAGCACCAGTTGATCGACCAAGCGATGATGACTCAGATGGGCAATATCGATACCCAATTTGATATCTACGCCTTTTTGGGGGATATCATAAAAAAAGTCATCTGACGTGACCGACGTCCAGTCACGTTTACCCTGACACAAGTCTTTTAGTACATTGGATTTGATTTGCCATTCACCATGTTCGGAGAGTTTTCCCATGCGTAACGCCACTTTACGCGAGCGAGCAAGGCGTTGATGACTCGCCAAGCGTAGTTGATACGCTGGGTGATCCTTAAACTTAATTAAGGGGGCTGTACGGTGCCCGACCGGTTTAATGGGACTATGAATCTGATGTTGGGGCGGAGGGCAGTCGTAGAAAAAAATCCGCTGTAATTCTAATGGTCGTTCATGTGCACGAGATTGCGTGTGCCATTTTGCGAGTTTTTGAACAATTTTTTCGATGATGTCTGCAGTGAGAGGGTGGTCAGAAAAATTTTTTCGAAATTGGTGTTGGACGCGATGAAAGAAAAATCCGCCATCAATTAACACTGCAACACGGCGAACAGTACTCATAGTCAAAATCCAGACATAAAAAAGCTCGCTGACCACATTGTAGGCATTAAATATTGGCCTAGAAGCTGTCAACGAGCACTTGACTTAATGCTAACCATTTTTTGCTAAAACGTCAATTTGTCTGGCTTGTGATTTGCAACATCGTCCGTGTGTTTTCATGGCTGTTCAAGCCATGGTGGTATCACGATCTTTCGCATGTAGTTCGGGTCGGTGTGCTGCAAAACAGGGCGAGAAACAGTATAATTTTGCACTTTCTCGCTTTCTGTATTGATCAGGATAAACCATGACTGCACGTATTCAGCAGGGCAAACTTGCCATTGCCAAAGAACTGTACGACTTTATCGAGCAAAAAGCCCTGCCGAACACCGGTGTCAACAGCGCCGACTACTGGGCGGCTTTTGAGCAGATCGTCACTGACCTGACCCCAAAAAACAAAGCCTTGCTGGCCAAGCGTGACCAGATTCAAGCCCAAATTGACGCATGGCATCAAGCCAATCCAGCGTTTGATGCAGCAGCCTATACCGCATTTTTGACCGAGATCGGTTACTTGTTGCCAGAAGGCGAAGATTTTCAAATCAGCACCGAAAACGTTGATGAAGAAATTGCTCAACTGGCTGGCGCACAATTGGTTGTGCCGGTGCGTAATGCCCGTTATGCCTTGAACGCCGCCAACGCCCGTTGGGGTTCATTGTACGATGCGCTGTATGGCACCGACGTCATCAGCAGCGAAGACGGCGCGGACAAAGGCAAAGGCTACAACCCGATCCGTGGCAATAAAGTCATCGCATTTGCTAAAAACTTCCTGAACGAACATTTTCCACTGGTTCAAGCCTCGCACGAACAAGCGACCCAATACCGTGTTGAAGACGCCCGTTTGGTTGTCGCGCTCAAAGACGGCAGCCGCACCGTATTGGCCGACCCAAGCAAGTTTGTCGGTTATACTGGCGAGACCGCTGCACCGATCAGCATTTTGCTGAAAAACAACGGCCTGCACGTTGAAATTCAAATTGATGCCACCAGCCCAATTGGTCAAACCGATGCCGCTGGCGTGAAAGACCTGTGCTTAGAATCGGCTGTGACCACCATCCAAGATTTGGAAGATTCGGTGGCTGCGGTCGATGCCGAAGAAAAAGTGGAAGGCTACAGCAACTGGCTGGGTCTGATGCAAGGCAACCTCGAAGAGTCGTTCGAGAAAGGCGGCAAAACCGTGACCCGTCGCATGAATGGCGACCGCACCTTCAAAAACAGCCAAGGCGAGGCGTTCAGCCTGCATGGTCGTTCATTGATGCTGCTGCGTAACGTCGGCCACTTGATGACCAATCCGGCGATTTTGGTCGATCTGGGCAACGGCAACGAAGAAATCTTCGAAGGCATCATGGATGCGCTGGTCACGGCATTGGTCTCGATTCATGACATCAAGCACCTGAACACCCTGCGCAACTCGCGTACCGGCTCGATGTATATCGTCAAGCCAAAAATGCACGGTCCAGAAGAAGTCGCCTTTGCGGTTGAACTGTTTAGCCGTGTCGAAACCGCGCTCGGCCTGCCTGCCAAGACCTTGAAAATTGGCATCATGGACGAAGAACGCCGCACCACGGTCAACCTGAAAGAATGTATTCGTCAGGCCGCTGACCGCACCATCTTCATTAACACCGGCTTTATGGATCGTACCGGCGACGAAATCCATACCTCGATGGAAGCGGGCGCAATGGTGCGTAAAGAAGCCATGAAAGCGCAAAAGTGGATTGCTGCTTACGAGAATTGGAACGTCGATGTGGGCCTAAAATGTGGCTTGCAAGGCAAAGCGCAAATCGGTAAAGGCATGTGGCCGAAGCCTGATTTGATGAAAGACATGATGGCCGCCAAAGTCGCGCACCCACAATCGGGTGCAAACTGTGCGTGGGTGCCGTCACCGACCGGCGCAACCTTGCACGCGACCCATTACCACATGGTTGATGTGTTTGATGAGCAAAACCGCATCAAAACCCGTGAACACGCCAAACTGGCTGACATTTTGGCGATTCCATTGGCTGCCGATACCAACTGGTCAGCCGAGGACGTTCAGAGCGAAATCGACAACAACTGCCAAGGCATCTTGGGTTACGTTGTTCGTTGGGTCGATCTGGGTGTCGGCTGTTCTAAAGTGCCAGACATCAACAACGTCGGCCTGATGGAAGATCGTGCAACGCTGCGTATTTCCAGCCAACATGTTGCCAACTGGCTGCGTCATGGTGTAGTGACTGAAGATCAGGTGATGGATGCGCTCAAGCGTATGGCGGTGATCGTTGATCAACAAAACGCCAGTGATGTGCTGTATACCGCCATGGCACCCAGCTTTGATGGCATTGCGTTTAAAGCCGCCTGTGATTTGATCTTTAAAGGTGGTGTGCAGCCAAGTGGTTATACTGAGCCACTGTTGCACAAAGCCCGCTTAGATCTTAAAGGTTATAAAGGCGACTGATGCGCAACCAACTGTAGCTCGTCTACAGTTTTGCTGTGAAGAAGACGCTTAAAGACCCCTACGCTGATCCGTAGGGGTTTTTTTTAATATGATCAAAATATGAAGATTTGAATATTTTGATTGATGTTTGGGAGTGTGTAGACAAAATCCTTGTATAATGAAAGATGTCAATATGAATCTTCTTTCATATTAGTTGAGTGGATGTTAGGCTATGTTTGTTGTAAAACATCTTAATGGAAATTTTGTACGTATTATTTTTTGTTGTGTGATTTTATTAGCTGCTTGTAATAATCAGAATCCTCCTGTCATTAATGCACCACCCGATGAAAATCAACCGACTATTGCACCAGTTATTCAAAATAATCAACCTACAGTTTTTTTTGCCTCAGCACACCCTGATGATATCGAGCTATTTATGGGTCAGCATGCGAGTGATATGGTGGCACAGCATGATACGCATAAAACGGTTTTTATTGTATTAACAGCTGGCGATGCAGGATATGCAAACACGATGGAGCAAGGTCATCGTATTAGCTATTGGTTAGCAAGGCAGCGAGCGCACGCGAAAGCCGTAAGTTTTTGGCTCAATACGCCTGTAACGATGGCTTATCAATATATTGATATTGATGGCATACGAGTTTATCGTAGTGTGTTGAATGATCAAATAGTTTTATATAATCTACGTTTGCCTGATGGTGGTGGTAAGGGGGAAGGATATCCGAGAACTCAGCATACAAGCCTTATGAAGCTCAACGCACATCGAATCAAGAGTCTTAAAACAATAGACCACGGCACGACATACGAATTAGCTCAATTGTATGATGTTTTAAATAAAATTATTCATATCGAAGTTGATGCTGCTACAGAGATGGAGTTTAATTTAACTGAAAATAATCCTATGATTAATGTGGGTGATCATGCAGATCATATGGCTGCATCTGATATTATGCAGGCCGTTATTAATCAATTGGATCATCACCAGTGTATTCGAGAGAATAAGTATAGTACCTATATGAATCGCCATAAGCCTATTAGCA
>JBEANQ010000108.1:0-8899 GCA_041165345.1 Pseudomonadota bacterium | reverse complement strand
ATCAGTTGAAAGTTTGCAGCGTCTTTTTTGAGCTTGAGCGGCGGTAAAATATCATTCAAAGCAGGGAGCAAATGTTCAACTTCCGCCTTCCAATCATCTGCTAAATTTGGTAATTGATTCTCCTTGCCCAAACGTGCTTTTAGATCGGTGATACGCCCCGAATCATCATAGATGCCATTTGCCAAGCCTGCGTGATGCCCTGCAATCACATAAGCCAAAACATGACCAAAGTCCCCATATTTTTTAACCGCTTGAATCGCTCCCCATGTGGCATGGTCGACAGATTTTGGGTCGCCTTGTAAGCGTTTTTGAAATTCTGCGCAGTATTTGCCTAAGTCATGCAGCAGGCCAATCGCCTTAGCGAGTTGACCACAGCCAAAGGCTTGTGCTGCTTGTTCGGCCAATTTACTAACCGCTATCAAATGATCTGCCAAAAGTTGCCAGGTGGCTTTGCTGAGGTCAGATGTAGAGTGTGCATAGTATTTCATGATGATTGTCCTAATCGTTTGTGTTTGACAAAGCGAAATTTATTTTCTCAGCCAATTACGCACAAATGACTGCTACCTCGCTTAAGTGCGCTTGCTGCACACCATCTTTGCGTACATGGGCAACATACTGACGATTTTGAGCTATATTCATGTTAATCAAAGAATGTTTATTCATCACTGAATATAGACACAGCAATGGGACAAAAGCAATCCACGATGATGAAGAACGCGACATCAGATGTCGCGCTATATGATTAAACGCATTCGATCAGTTCAAGCCTTATGAGGGCAGCGTTGACCGCTTGTTCGGGGTGCTGGGCAAGGCGTGTCGTAAGATGCGCCATGCCACCTGTCCCAACTGCTTAGGAAAGCTGCCCACATTATAATGAATACCATACCGCTGACAGATGGCCTGCACCTGTGGCGCAATCTGGGCATAGCGTCGGGCGGGCATATCCGGAAACAAATGATGCTCGATTTGATGGCTCAGGTTGCCACTTAAAATATGAAACAGTGTGCCACCTGTTAAGTTAGAAGACCCGCGAATCTGCCGCATATACCAATGACCACGGCTTTCGTTGTCCAGCACACTGCGCGGAAAAATCTCGGCGTCTGCGGTAAAATGCCCACAAAAAATAATGCTAAATGTCCACAGGTTACGGATGCCATTGGCGCACACATTGCCCAACAGGACTGGCAAAAACGATGGCCCTGCAATCACCGGAAAAAACACATAATCCTTGAGCAACTGTTGAACTATTTTGCGTTTGACGGGAGCAAACTCGATGGCAAAGGTTTGCTTGGTTTTTTTACCATTCAACACCTGCCCCAGACGTAGCTCTTGAATCGCCACGCCCCACTGAAACAGCAAGGCAAACACCACTGCATACAGTGGTTGACCCAAAAAGAAGGGCTTCCAGCGTTGCTCTGGAAACAGCCGCAGCACGCCATAGCCAATATCATCATCGACGCCTTTAATGTTGGTGTAGGTATGGTGCATATGGTTGTGGCTGGTGCGCCAGTTGTCAGCAGTGCCGACAATATCCCACTCATACGTTTGGCCGTTGAGCGTGGGGTCATTCATCCAGTCATATTGACCATGCATGACATTGTGGCCAAGCTCCATGTTCTCTAGAATTTTGGCGGTCGCCAGCAGGGCTGTTCCGGCCAACCATGCTGGTGGAAACCAACCGAGCATAAGTAATCCACGTCCCAACAGGCTGCTATAACGAACCGCTTTGACAATCTGACGAATATAGCGTGCATCGACAGCGCCCACATCGGCCATCACTTGAGCGCGAAGGGCATCAAGTTCGGCGGCCAGCCGATCAAGCTGGGCGGGCGTCAGAGTTGTGCGGGTGGGAGCGTGGCGGCTTTGGTCAATGCTCATGGCGATGTGTCCGGTTGATTTAAAGGTCTAATGTCAGATCAGAGCGGGCGTGGCTGATACACAGCTTTAAGGCGCGGGTCGGCTGATTATGGGTGTGTTGGGTGCTACGGTCTTGGGTGATGCCCTGTGTTTTGCCACAGGCACAGGTATTACAAATGCCCATACGGCAGCCATAAGCGGGCTGAATCCCTGCGGCTTCAAGGGCGGCCAGCAATGGTTGTTGGGTCGAGACCACAACCGTGCGGCCTTGTTTGCTTAAGGTCACTTGGACGGTGCGTGCGGGTTCGGCGTTTGAGTCATCCATCGCCAATGCGGGCAACGAAAAAGCCTCGTGATGCCACGTGCCAACGCGTTGTGCCAATAACGATTGCGCCTGCGCTACAAACCCCGCAGGGCCGCAGGCATACGCGCAGCATGTTAAAAGATCGGTCGGATCTAATTCCTCGTGCAACAGATGTGCATCAAGCCGACCTGTGCGCTCGTCCGCATACAAAGCAGGGCTTGCAGTCCAATAAAACCGCACGGTCAATTGCGGGTCGCGTGCTGCTAAGGCGCGTAGTTCCTGCACAAAACAGGCGTCCTCACGGTGACGAACCCAATACATCAGGCGAAACGGCTGGGTGAGTGTCCCTTGCTCAATCGCTGCACGAATCAGGCTGATCATGGGAGTAATGCCGCTGCCAGCAGCCAGCAACAACAGAGGTTGGGGTGTTTTGGGCAAGGTCATTTGACCAAACGCTGGACTGACGGCAAGCACATCTCCTATCTGTACTTGCTCACACAAATAGCGACTGACCCGCCCATTCGGTTGTTGTTTAATGGTGATTGACCATTGATCAGGCTGATGCGGAACACGGCTGGGGCTGTAGCTACGCTGGGTCAACACGCCTGCAATCGGTACAATCACCCCAATATGTTGTCCTGCCTGAAACGACGGCACATGCCGGTTGGGTTTTAAGGTCAACGTCACGGTGTGGTGAGCGCTGATCTCCCGTGCCACGATCTGTACCAACGGCTGATTAAATGACCACAACGGATGGATTTGCCCTGCCCAAAAATTGAGCGTTTCTGCGGACAGCATTGGCTTAACGTAACGGGTGAAGCGCGGCCAAGCATGGCCGAAAGGGGCAAGGATTGACGACATGGCACGGCTCAGGTCTACAGGGTTTATATTAATATACACTTGTATAGACAAATGTATAGTTAATTATGCGCGTCGCTGTTGGTTGCCGAATCAAAGCGATGGTGGCAAAGTGCAGTATCGACGGTGGTTCTCGTGTGTTGCCCGAATCGGCAAGCCTCATGTTGAACGTCGATACACTCTGTTTTTATTGAAAATATGGAAATTTTGCATGACAGACTCGTTGTTAGATGCGCAGGCTCATAGGGTTGCAACGACAGAACAAACGATTGAGCCGACGCCATCAACACGACCCGTTCGGGCGTTTGCTGGCCGACGTGCGGTCATTAGCCGTGAAGAACTGATTGATGCCGCATTGGCATTACTTGGGCCTGAGCGCAGTATCTCGACGCTCAGCCTGCGTGAAATATCCCGTGAGGCGGGTATTGCGCCCAACAGTTTTTATCGGCATTTTCGGGACGTGGATGAACTGGCGATTGCGCTGATTGATCGTGCCGGTTCTACCCTGCGTAGCTTGATAGGTGAAGCCCGTCAGCGCGCATCGGCAGATGACAGTGTGGTGCGTAGCTCGATTGACGTGTTTATGGAGCAGTTGGTATCGCATGAGCAGTTTTTACATTTGCTGTTGCGGGAAGGTCGGGTTGGGTCAGTGGCGTTTAAGCAAGCCGTTGAACAGCAGCTTTGTTTTTTTGAAGACGAACTGCGTGACGACTTAATCCGTTTAGAACAAGCGCATGGCCATCAGCTGCATGAACCTGCTTTGGTCGCGCGCGCCATTACACGCTTAGTCTTTGCCATGGGTGCAGTGGCACTCGATCAACCCGTTGCGCAACACACGGAACAAAAAGAGCAATTGATTCAAATGATTCAGGTGATTTTGGCCGGTGCGCGTATGTTAGGTCAGTTATAACCTAGATCAAGATGTTTTTTGATGATGCGCGCCGTGCCTAACCAACCATGCCATGACGTGCCATTACCCACCGTATCGCCAAGTTTAGGATTATACATTCACATGACGACACTCGATCAGTTTGATTTCATTGTTATTGGTGGTGGGTCAGGTGGTGTGCGCGCTGCGCGGATTGCGGCGTCACTTGGTGCAACCGTTGCCATTATTGAAGACACCCATTGGGGTGGAACGTGCGTCAATGTCGGCTGTGTGCCCAAAAAAATGTACCATTATGTTGCCAGTGCGCGTGACGAGATTGAGCTGGCGCGCGCGTATGGTTGGCAGGTGAAGGTGGATGGACTGGATTGGTCGGTGTTTCATCAGGCCAAAAACAACGAAATCAACCGGCTACAACAGATCTACCGCAATATGCTCAACAATACGGGCGCACAGGTGATTGATGGCTTTGCCACCCTACTGGATGCGCATCGGGTGCAAGTGGGCGAGCAAACTTATCATGCCAAGCATATTTTGCTGGCGGTGGGCTGTACGCCAGTTATGCCCGACATTGCTGGTATTGAACACGCCATCATGTCAGATCAACTGTTTGCCCAAGCGACCTTGCCACGCAACATGCTGGTGTTTGGGGGCGGTTATATCGCCTGCGAAATGGCCAGCACCTATCACAAGTTGGGCGTGGATGTTCGTTTGATCACCCGAGGACAGTTTTTAAAACACTTTGATCGCCAAACAACCGATTTTTTAAAGACTCAGTTGCACGCCGAAGGGCTACACATGCAAGAGCAACTGAGCATCACCGCAATTGCCAAGACTGAGCAAGGGCTGACCGTCAGCCTCAGTGATGGCTCGTGTGATCAGGTCGAGACGGTATTGATTGCCACCGGCCGTAAACCGCGCTTTGAAGGCTTGGGCTTAGACAAACTGGCGATTAAACGTGACAGTCAGGGGCTGATTGCAGTCAACCAACACTATCAAACCAACATCCCGTCTATTTATGCGGTCGGTGATATTGTCGAAGGCGCAGACCTGACGCCAGTCGCCTTGGCGCAAGGCATGTATGTGGCACGGCACTTGTTTGGGGCGCAACCAGTAACGCCGCCTGACTTAAGCCATGTGGCAACGACCATTTTTACCCATCCACAAGTGGCCAGCATTGGCCTGACCGAAGAAGAAGTCATCAAACGCCGCATCAGCGCCAAGGTGTTTACCTCATCGTTTCGGCATTTAAAATACACCACCACCGAATTGCAGCATCGTACCTTTATTAAAATGCTGGTCGATGAACACACCGATCAGATTTTGGGGGTTCATTTGGTGGGGTTAGAGGTCGGCGAAATCATGCAAGGCTTTGCGGTAGCGGTACAGGCCCAGCTGACTAAAACGCAGTTGGATCAAACCATTGGTATTCATCCCACCGTGGCTGAAGAATTGGTGACCATGCGTGAGCCGAATCGTTTTGTGTCGGTGCAATAAGCATGTACATGATAGAAACACGGGTGAAAACGCGGATGGACATGCTGCTCAACACCCGCCTGTTTTAGGGTTGGTCGCCCAAAAATCCACCACTTTGATGCGCCCACAACCGCGCATATAAACCGCCCTGTGCCAGCAGTTCGGCGTGGTTGCCTTGCTCAATGATTCGGCCTTCATCAAGCACAATCAACCGATCCATGGCAGCAATGGTTGACAGGCGATGGGCAATGGCAATGACGGTTTTGCCTTCCATTAACTGGTATAGGCTGGCCGAAATTGCCGCTTCAACCTCCGAGTCAAGGGCGCTGGTGGCTTCATCCAGCAAGAGAATGGGCGCATCTTTGAGCATGACCCGTGCAATGGCAATGCGTTGGCGTTGACCACCTGACAGTTTGACCCCACGCTCACCCACATGGGCGTCATAACCACAGTGGCCCTGTTGATCGGAGAGCTGCAAAATAAAGGCGTGGGCTTCGGCGCGTTGTGCCGCCTCCATGATTTGGGCGTCGGTGGCATCGGGTTGACCATAACGAATATTGTCGGCAACTGAGCGATGCAATAAGGCGGTGTCTTGCGTGACCATGCCCATTTGAGCGCGCAAACTGTCTTGCTGCACCTGTGCGACCGACTGGCCGTCAACCAGAATTTGGCCGCTGGCCACATCATAAAACCGCAGTAACAATTGAATCAGGGTGGACTTACCCGCGCCCGACCGCCCAACAATCCCGATTTTCTCGCCTGCTCGAATCGTTAGACTCAGGTGGTCAATAATCGGGCTTGTGCTCCCATAGCCAAAGCACACGTCACGAAACTCAATCTCGCCGCGCTGAATGTGAATGGCGGGTGCATCGGGCAGATCAACCACCTGTTGCGGCTTGGCCAGCATGTTCATACCGTCCTGCACCGTACCAATTTGCTCAAACAGCGCAGCCATTTCCCACATGATCCAATGCGACATGCCATTTAAGCGCAGCGCCATTGCCGTGGCCGCCGCGACCGCCCCAATGCCCAGTTGACCGTGGATCCATAGCCACAGCGCCACGCCTGCGGTGGCCAAGATTAGCCCAACACTCAAGGCATGGTTAACCACCTCAAAGCCACTGACCAAGCGCATTTGACCATGCACCGTCGCCAAAAACTCTTGCATGGAGCGTTGCACATACGCCGACTCACGCCCTGCATGTGAAAACAACTTGACCGTGCTGATGTTGGTGTAAGCGTCGGTGATACGACCGGTCATGAGCGAGCGGGCATCGGCTTGCGCTTGGCCAATCCGGCCTAGGCGTGGAATAAAGTAAAGCAGTGCAGCCACATACAGGCATAACCAGCCTAAAAAAGGCAGCACCATCCACAGGTCAAACGCGCCAACCACCCATGTAATGGTCAAAAAATAAATGGTCACAAACACCAAAATATCGGCCAAGATCATCCAGACATCACGCACGGCCAGCGCGGTTTGCATGACTTTTGCGGCGACACGTCCTGCAAATTCATCCTGATAAAAATGCATACTTTGCGACAGCATCAACCGATGAAAATTCCAGCGCATCCGCATGGGAAAATTTCCAGCCAAGGTCTGATGCTTAATGAGGGTTTGTAACGCAACCAACAACACACTGCCCAACATTACGGCCGCCAAGCCCAGCACCTGCAAATGGTGTTGCGCCCACAGGTGTTGGGGCTGAACATGGCTCAGCCAGTCAACCACCTGCCCCAGCAAGGCAAATAAGACCGCTTCAAACACCCCGATCAATGCCGTACACAGTGTCATGACGGCCAAATAGCCGCGAAGACCCTGTGTGCTGACCCACAAAAATGCCCAAAAGTGTGCGGGTGGAACCTGCGGTGTGTTGCGAGGGTAAGGGTTGAGTCGTTGTTCAAACCAATTCAGCACAGCGTTGTTCAGCCTATCAATCGTTGGGTTTAGGCCACAGTGTGCCACAGTTGTTGGTGCGAGGGGGGGGCGGGCAAGGGTGCGACAGGGGGAATCAAAACAGCGTCGCGCTATTGGTAAACCGTTGTTGAACACAGCCCTTATTGATAGCCAAACAGTTGTAATTTGGCTCGAATAATGGGGCTATTGAGTTTTTGTAGCAATTGAGTTGCAGCACCTACTTGATGACTATCCGCAGATATAACCCCTGTGATGTGGGCCACTTGGTGGGGAAATGGGCGATATTGAGTGACACTTTCACGCGCAATGAGGCTTTTGAGCGTGACTGCACAGTCTGCCTGTTGTTGATAGGCCAAGCGCCACGATTCTAGTGTATTTTTGCTATAAATCAGTTTGATCGACGAGTCTAGGCTGGGTAAAAACGGCAAAATGGCGCGTGTGGCAGGGGCTTCTTTGGGGGGTAAAGCCAGCGTGATGTGTTTAAAACGACGTAAGGTCTCGCTTATAGAGATACGCATCTCGACGTGATTGGATGGGCACCACAACACGATCTGGCTGAACACCAGCGGAGTGATACTGCCTTTCATCAACCGTTTTTGGTCTTCGAGTCGATTAAAAGTGCCATCGTTGTTGCCAATCAGGACATCGTAAGGCGTTGCAGGTTTGGCGATTGCGGCAAACAGTTGAGGGGTCGCGCTGTCGCTTAATATAATATCAAGATGTAATTGTTGCTCAAGCTGTGGCAGCAGACTGACAAAAGCAGGCTTAAAACCAGACTGAACTGCAACCCGTAGCGGCGTGGCAGGTGCGCCCCAGCCAATGATCGGCATGCTTGACCCTAATGCAACGATCGTCAAGGGGAGGGCACAGACAGTCGTGCGATTCATAGGTTTAAGGTTGTTGCTGTACAACGGGTCATTGTGCGGGCTTCTAGAAAAAAATCAATCATCTTGGTCTTGTTTATGAGCCATTGGGTCATTTGATGGCGAGTCATTGGAGTAAGAATGGCTCAAACTGCATAAGCAGGGGGTAGTTCAAAACGCCTCAACCTTGAAGTGCCGATAGCGCATTGCCTATATTATGATGTTGGTCAGCGTCAGGACGCTATCACAAATGAATACCAAACAATGCCAAAATTTTAGCAGTACCTAATACAATGAAGAGCGTGATACCCACGGATATCAGCAATGCCAACCAAAACCCCACCGTTTTAAGCAGTGCAGGAAAAATAAGAAAAAAAGGCAGGGTAGGCAAAACATACCAGAACGTATAGCCCGCATGATTGGCGATTTTATCGATAGACTGATGCTCCACATGCATCCATACCAAGGTGAGTAACGTAACAAGGGGAAGTGATGCCATCAGACCACCCCATTGATCATTACGCTTGGCAATTTCAGAGATAATGACCACTAATCCGGCGGTCATCAAATATTTGAGATAGATTGGCATACGTATTGATCCAGTATATAAAAAATGATGTTTTAGCTTGAAACAGTCAAGATAACCATCCTATCTGATCACACTTGTGCGGTTTTGTATGTCTAAAATGTCACTCTGGCAAAATGAACCCTAACACCATAGCAATGGCATGGTTGAAGCA
>JBEANQ010000107.1:0-8928 GCA_041165345.1 Pseudomonadota bacterium | reverse complement strand
ACCGGTACGTTGTTGAATAGTGGCATGAAAGGGGCGAACCTGATCATCTTTAATGACCATTTGGTTCTTAATTTCACTCCCAATCCCAAAGTTCTCGTCTACGATCCAAAACGAGGCTTGGCGGTTGTCAAGAAACTGAAGCTTAAGCATAACGTCCTCTATTGCTTGGCTTTAAGGGCGGGACTAACCTCGCTTGCGCCAGTGTCATACACTTGCGTCACGCGGGCTGGTAATCTGGTGAACTCTCCGTTCTGGTCCAGTTCCAATTGCAGCGTTCTAATTTGGTTATAACGCTGCTGGCTGAGCGCTGTCGCGCCGTTGTTGTCCCGCAAAATTGTTGGTTGTAAAAAGACCAACAGGTTGCGCTTGGTGTTTTGGTTGCCTTTTGAGCGAAACAACCCACCAATTAAGGGTAACCCACCAAGTCCCGGTACTTGGCTGAGTGACTGCTTGCTATCATCCTGAATCAGGCCGCCTAGTGCAATAGTCTGTTGATCATCTGCCAAGATCGTGGTCTTGATATATCGCTTATTGGTGATTAAGTCAGCAGAATTGATGCCACTGACCGCAGGAACCACAGCAGAGACTTCTTGTGCGACCTCAAGACGTACTGTGCCACCTTCACCGATATGCGGAATGACTTTTAAATTAATGCCCACGTCTTTACGTTCAATGGTGGTGAACGGATTACTGGTGCCACTGCTGCTACTGGTGGTTGAGCCGGTAATAAACGGGACATTTTGCCCCACCACAATGGTGGCTTCTTCGTTGTCTAGGGTCATGATTGACGGCACAGACAACAAGTTTGCATTGCTGGTGGTGCGTAACGCTTGCAAAATTGCACCATAAAAACTGGTGTTACCACTACTGTCGGTTTTTGTCGTGCCTAAACCGATCAACGCACCAGCCAATCCACTGGCTAACGACGGGGTTTTGCTGGCGATAGCTGAATATAACGTGGTTAGGCTGACACCTGCATTGGTAAAATTGACAGCACCCACACCACTGCTGGCATTGCCAAGCGCCCATTGTACGCCGAGTTGGTCAATATTATCGCCAGAGACCTCAACAATAGCCGCCTGAATGAGGACTTGAGAGCGGCGGGAATCTAGCTGATTAATAGCATTTTCAATTTCAACCATCAGATTGGGGTCAGCTTTTACTACAATCGCGTTTTGGCTCTCGTCGGCAATAATGCTCATGTTACTGCTGGCTGTACCTGTCCCGCCTGTGCCACTACTGTTGGAGGCACTGACAGGTGATACTGCCGAGGCGTTAGGCGTACTGTTACTGCTGCCACTTCCTGTTGTTGTGCTGCTACTGGCGCCGCTGAGCGTACTCGTAGCAGCAGGGCTGGTGAGAGAAGTATTGCTCATCAGTCCCGTTAACATCGCTGCGATACTTTTGGCACTCGCATTTTTAAGCCTAAAAACTCGTAAACCACCCAATCGATCAGCAGGTGTGACATCAAGCTGATTCACGAGGTCGCGGATGCGTTTGCGGCTACGTGCATCACCTTTGACCAGTAACCGATTACTGCGGGTATCTGCAACAATACGTAAACGCGAGCCACGCACATCTTTGCTGACTGAGGTTGCACTCATAGCGTCAACCAAGGTCAGAAGTTCATCCGCTTTGGTGTTTTTTAATGCAATCATTTCAAGGCGGTCACTTTCTCCGCCATCTAAGGTCCGTACCAAGTCATCCAATTGGTCAATATTTTCAGCACGATCAGAGACAATCAGCACATTGGTACCTGCAACGGTTGCCAAATGGGCAAACTGCGGCATCAGCGGACGAATAGCAGGGATCAAATCATTGGCATTGGTATTTTCAAGCCACAACACGCGTGTCACGACTTGATCGCCATGCGCTTTATTGCGTAAGTCAAACGGTACACCCGATTGTTTGGCGTTGACATCAGGAACCAGTTTAATGGTATTGCCTGATGGTACTGCCACCACACCATTGACGTTTAATACCCCTAAAAACAAGTCATAGACTTGATCCTTTGATAGAGCCTTGTTTGAAATAACCGTAATATTGCCTTTGACCCGAGGGTCTACGGCAAAGTTTTTTCCTGTAATATCTGCAACTTCACCAATAAAAGCGGTGATATCTGCGTCACGCAGATTAATTTTCCATGTTTGTCCAAATGCAGGAAATGCTAACGCACTCAATAGTGGTGCAATCAGCCAGATGCTGGTATGACGTTTAATAGCGGATGCAGGCATGACGTTGACGGTATCCGGTTTTTGAAGGGTGTGGGTGGTACGCATGACAAATACTCTCCGCCTAACAGCGCTTAAAAGCTCTGTTGAATGGTCATGGTTTGCTCACCGCGCTGCACTTCAATTTGAGCGCGGCGCTGCTGTTTGACCTGATCAAGCAGACGAGCATCATTAGTGGGTTGGCCTAAAGTTTGGCCGTTGAGTGAGATGATTCGATCGCCCGGCCGCAAGCCCAAACGGGCGCGCATATTGGCGGGGACATTGGCTGTAATCTCATAGCCTTTATTGCTGGAGTTCAGCCCCATTTGTGCCAAATAGGCCGCTGGATTGGCCGTCAATTGATGTGCAGCATCTGACAACATGCTATCAATTTGCTGGGCTTGTGAAGGCACCGCGGCGGTGGGCTGAGACATGACAGGAGGTGCCCCTACGCCAGAGACGCTGTCTTCGTTAAAGCGTAAACGTGCTTGAGAGCCATCTGCTCGTTGCAGCATGATGTGATCCCAACGAACACCCACAAGTGTCATTTGGCTTTCTTCTATCATTTGCCCCACACGATAGTGACGAGACTGATTATTGACTCGAATCACAGCAGCTGCACGCGACATGGGTTGAGCCACGAAGACACCTTCCAAATGCATGGGCACGGCAACCGTTGGTGCCATGGCAGCGTCAGGAGAAAGCACTGGACGATCTTCTTTAAATAACGAAAAACCTGTGATGTTCGGTGCGGTTGTTTGCCCACCACTGCCCACCGTCACACTCCGGCTCACCGGAGGCTGTGGTGGAGCCGCTATTAACCAAAATATTGCAGCCAACTGCCAACACAACCACACCACAATGACGCCCAAAACCCATGGTGCTACTGCATCTATACGACGTAACGCTGGTGGGAAACGCATTACATCCCACCTCCTAACGTTGAAAGGGGTTGGCGTGTGCTAATGACTGCGGTATCAAGACCTGCTTGTCCATGATAGCCAGCAACAGACGACAATAAGCGTTGGGTGAGTTGCACATCGAGCATGTGATCCGTCGACAAATAAAAATCTCCCATACGACCTTGACTGGCATTCGTGAGCGCAAGATGAAGGCGATCGCGATCTTGCTTGAATACCCCGACCATGGGTGGAAGTGCCGCATGCTCTACCCGTCCTTCGAAGGGATAACCTAACGCCCCTCCTCCCCAATTGATCTGTCCTGTCACATCTGTCCAACCGGATGATTGATCTTTGCCGACACTCAATTGACGAATCTGGATCGGGCTTTCTGGCCATTGCCACGGCATGACTGTTGCTAATGTACTAGGCGACACTTTGCCCTCTAGGGCCATTAATTGCCAATGATGACGCCCCAGTTGAACCCGACCTTGCAGCTGGGTGTCACCTGTTTGAATGCTGATATCAGCTCCAACGCGCAACAACAAAAACTCCCATGGACGCAAACGCCAGCTCACGACACCTTCTAATCCTTTAGCCCGCCAATCGGCTTGGCCACGCCACACATTACCGGAGACATGGTCAATAAATTCATGTTGTGGGGACACACGTGCCAAAATCCATGCAGCGGGTAATTGAAGCAAGATGAAGAGTAGAAGCAAGATGGCTGCAAGAAACCACCAGCTTTTTCGAGGCTGTGTTGTTGTGATGCGTTTCGTCACGGCGATCCGAGCTGTGGCAAACAAAGTACCCGATTATGCGCAAAATCTGAGGTAATCAAAACCTTTTTAGTCTAGCAACACGCATAGACATAAAAAATGCCTGAATTAACAGGCATTTTTCATGAGTATTTCATCAACCCAAGGCCAAATTATTCGGCAATGAGAAAATCAGCAACGGTTGAACCCGCTGCAATCTTAGCAGCCAACCAACGGGGTTGCTTACCACGACCCGTCCATGTTTCGCTGGCGTTGTCAGTGTTGCGATAGCGCGGGGCAACAGGCTTACGTGTGGTGGTGGTTGCTGCTTTTTTGCTGGTTTTTTGACCAACAGCGATCAGTGCGTCAACGGTCACACCCAAGCCTTGTGCAATTTGCTCAACTTGAGCATAACCGGCCTTCAATTCTTCTTGATGACGGCTACCAATCATATTGGAGGCTTTATCAGCAAGGTTTTTGAGTTCGGCAACGGATAGGGTGCTCAGATCAACATTCATAATGACTCCATGTTTCTAGGTTTAGGCATATCCTGTGTAATCAACAGAAATACGCGGATGATTGGATTACCCGCGCATCATATTGCAATATTCGATGCCTGCAAAGTCATTTACTGTGTTTAAAAGGGTAAATCATCATCCAGATCCATAGCTGCATTTGATTGATATGACTGTTGAGGCTCATTTACTGGTTTACGTGCTGGCTCTGGTGCGCGTTGCTGAGTATTGTTTTGATATGTCGGTGCTGCATTTTGGTTACGCGATCCATAAGGCTGGTCATACTCACCTCCACCTTGCACTTGGTTTGGACCACGCGCACTGTCGAGCATTTGCATGTTATCACCACGAATTTCGGTCATATATCGCTCTTGGCCGTTTTGGTCGGTCCATTTACGAGTACGTAGACTGCCCTCAATAAATACCTTACTGCCTTTTTTAAGATATTGTTGAGCGACTTCACCTAAACGATTATTCAACACAATACGATGCCATTCGGTGATTTCTTTACGCTCGCCGGTCGCTTTATCATTCCAGCTTTCACTGGTAGCAATCGAAAACTGAGTAACAGACCCACCATTGGCAAAGGTTTTGGTTTCGGGGTCTTGACCCAAAGTACCGACTAAAATGACTTTATTGACACCACGCATGACCATTCCCTCGAATTGGGTTTTTGATGACAGCGACTGTAACGCAGCGCTGTTTAAATTACCACTGGCTCACCCAGCAGGTGCGACAGGTTTTGTCGCGACTCATCGGTCAGACGCTTTTTGTCGATTTTAAGATAGGCGACGTGTTGTTCCGTTAAAATCACTACGTCTTCAATCCCTTGTACATCCATTAATCGAATCGCCCAATCTTGAGCGGTCATGTCAGTGTGTTCAGCCGGCAAACGTACAGCCAGACTCGATAAATATGGAGGTGATTCCAGTTTTAGCACTACCATGAACCATAATAGTGCTAACACCGATAATATGATCCATGTGGTTTGTGGCCCTGCATGAGTCAGCAATTGTCCTCCCAAGACTCCACCGACAAACGCCCCAAAGAACTGACTTGATGCATTAATACCCATGGCTGTTGCCTTGGCTGCAACGGGCGCACGCTTGGCCAGCCATGAGGGCAACAATGCTTCTAATAGGTTAAATGCAATAAAAAATAAGCCAATACCCAGCAATAATCCCCATTTTGTTTGATCAAATATGGCCAGCACCACAAGCGACAGGCTAATCAACCCTACACCTGAAATAAAAATACGCCGCATCCGACGCTTGGCTTCGGCCACGATAATGGCCGGAATGGCCAGCACAAACCCCAGCAACAACAAGGGCAAATAGACCCATCCATGATGATTGACCGGAATATGAGCAAAATTGACCAATAGATGTGGAATCAAAACAAAGGCTGCTGTCATCAATAAATGCAGCATAAAAATAGACAAATGGAGTCGGTTTAGGTCTGGCAATCGTAAGACGGTCGCGAGCTGATCCCGATAGGCCAATGGACTTAAACGCAGCAGACGCAAGGGTGTGGGTACCAATGCCAACAAGCCAATCGCGAGCAGGGCAGCAATGGAGGTGACCCAAAACAAGCCATGCAGACCCACCGACTGTGTCAGCACGGGTCCCAAACTAAACGCCACAATAAACGATAGCGCAATGCTCATGCCCATGGCCGCCATGGCTTTGCTACGTTGCTCTTCTCGGGTGACATCGGCCAGTAAAGCCATGACCACCGCAGACACCGCGCCTCCACCCGCAATGGCACGTCCTGCAATCACTCCCCATATCGTGTCTGACATGGCTGCGACTGCACCACCAAGTGCAAAAACGAGTAGTCCAACCACGATGAGGGGTTTACGCGGCATACGGTCGGCCAATAAGCTGACTGGAATTTGCAAAAATGCCTGCGTTAAACCATACACACCAATCGCCAAGCCAATGAGCGCAGGCGTTGCACCGGCATAACGTTGCCCATAAATGGCAAAGACGGGCACGATCATAAACAGCCCCAACATGCGCAACGCAAAAATACTACCAAGCGCAACGGTTGCACGGCGTTCTGAAGAGTTCATGGGCGCAAAGAACCAGCAAACAACCAAAAGTGGCGAGATTATACGCCGGTTCAGGGCACTTGCAGCAGTTCATCCACTGTTCACGCGTCGTCACTTGAAGATCCGTTTTTTGCCGTCATGATAGAGGGTCTCTTTTCTCCCCTACCGAGCCGTCCTGCATGAGTCAAAATCAGATTCGTATTCGGGGTGCGCGCACCCATAACCTCAAAAACGTGTCGCTGGATATTCCGAGGGACAAGTTTGTGGTGATTACGGGGCTGTCTGGCTCGGGTAAATCATCGTTGGCCTTTGATACCTTGTATGCTGAAGGCCAGCGCCGCTATGTCGAGTCGCTGTCGGCCTATGCACGGCAGTTTTTGTCACAAATGGAAAAACCCGACGTCGACAGCATTGAAGGCTTATCACCAGCGATTGCCATTGAGCAAAAATCAACCAGCCATAATCCACGCTCAACAGTTGGCACAATCACTGAAATTTATGACTATTTACGCTTATTGTATGCGCGTGTTGGCACACCCTTTTGCCCAGAGCACGACCAGCCCATGGTGGCACAGACGATCAGCGAGATGGTTGATCACGTCCACGCCCTGCCCGAAGGCACGGCCATTATGCTGCTGGCACCGGTGGTTCGTGAGCGCAAAGGCGAACACGCAGGGCTATTTGATCAGTTACGCGGGCAAGGGTTTGTTCGCGCACGCATCAATGGCGAACTGTTTGATTTAGACGACGCGCCAAGCCTTGATAAGAAAAAGAAACACAGCATTGATGTGGTGATTGATCGCTTTAAGGTGCGTCCTGATTTGGGCAACCGTGTTGCAGAATCGTTTGAAACCGCCTTGCGTCTAGGCAGTGATTTGGCCTTACTGCACTTTATGGAAGGTGATCAGGCTGACCTGATGTTTTCGGCGCGGCATAGTTGTCCGGTGTGTGATCGGGCGGTGGCCGAACTTGAACCACGTATGTTTTCGTTTAATAACCCCTATGGCGCCTGTCCCACCTGTGATGGTTTGGGGCATCGCAGCCATTTTGCCGCCGAAAAACTGATTCAAAGCGCTGACCTGTCTGTCAATCAAGGGGCAATTCGGGGTTGGGATCGTCAACGGCCTTATTATTTTGCACAGCTCATCACCGTCGCTGATCATTATAACATCGACCGAAACGTGCCATGGAGCGACCTACCTCAATCACAGCAACAGATTTTATTAAATGGCAGTGGTCGTGACAAAATTACCTTTAGCCATGTCGATGAACGTGGACGTCGCCAAAATCGGATTCAACCCTTTGAAGGGGTATTACCCTACCTTGAGCGCCGTTATAAAGAAACTGAAAGCAATTTAGTCCGTGACGAACTCGCTCAGTATTTATCCAATGCACCCTGTGATGTGTGCGCGGGTTCACGTCTGAATGAGATTTCACGGCATGTCAAAGTCGCGGATAAAACCTTACCCCAAATCACCAGTCAGTCGATTGGCGATGCTGCACTGTATTATCAAGATTTACATCTTGCCGGTGCAAAAGGCGAAGTTGCCGATAAAATATTTAAAGAAATACGCGAACGGTTGCATTTTTTGGTCAGTGTTGGGCTGAATTATTTAACCCTTGCCCGCTCAGCTGACACATTATCGGGTGGTGAAGCACAACGTATTCGGCTGGCCTCACAAATTGGTGCCGGATTAATGGGCGTGATGTATGTATTAGATGAGCCCTCGATTGGCCTGCATCAACGTGACAACGAACGCCTGCTAGGTACGTTGATTCGGTTGCGGGATTTGGGCAATACCGTCTTGGTGGTCGAACACGACGAAGACGCCATCCGTGCTGCCGACCACATTATTGACATTGGGCCGGGTGCGGGTGTGCATGGCGGCCAAATTATTGCCGAAGGCACCGCCCAAGATCTGGCGAACCATCCCGACTCATTAACCGGTCAGTATTTATCGGGTGCGTTACGCATTGCCCTGCCCACCCAACGCCATGCCCCCAACCCCGACCTCATGCTGCGCCTAACGGGTGCGGCGGGGCATAACCTGCAAGACGTGACCCTTGATTTACCACTAGGTTTGCTGACCTGTGTGACAGGTGTGTCTGGCTCGGGTAAGTCAACTTTAATTAACCGCACCTTAATGCCGCTGGCCGCTACCCAATTAAATGGGGCAAGCACACTCACGCCCGAAAAATTCTCGAGCATTGACGGCCTACAGCACCTAGACAAAGTGGTTGATATTGACCAAAGCCCGATTGGCCGCACCCCACGCAGTAATCCAGCCACCTATACCGGCGTGTTTACCCCACTGCGCGAGCTGTTTTCGCAAACACCTGAAGCCCGTGCGCGCGGTTATGCGCCGGGTCGATTCTCGTTTAATGTCAAAGGCGGACGCTGTGAAGCCTGCGAGGGGGATGGTGTGTTAAAAGTCGCCATGCACTTCTTACCCGATATGTACGTGCCCTGTGATGTCTGCCATGGCAAACGCT
>JBEANQ010000106.1:0-8934 GCA_041165345.1 Pseudomonadota bacterium | reverse complement strand
TAACCTGCTGCTGCAAGTGATGGATCATGGCACGCTGACCGATAACAACGGCCGCAAAACCGACTTCCGTCATGTGGTGTTGGTCATGACCACCAACATTGGTGCAGAAAGCATTAGTCGGTCGAGCATTGGCTTTACCTTACAAGACCACAGTACCGACAATGGCGATGCCATGAAGCGGGCGTTCTCGCCCGAGTTCCGTAACCGCTTGGATGCCGTGATTCAGTTTAAATCATTGCAAACTAATGTGGTTGACTCGGTGGTGGACAAGTTTTTAACCGAACTACAAGCGCAACTGGATGACAAAAAAGTCGTGCTTGAAGTGGAAGAAGATGCCCGTCTGTGGCTGGCCGAGCGTGGCTATGATCGCCTGATGGGCGCTCGACCCATGCAACGCCTGATTCAAGACGAACTGAAAAAACCACTGGCCGAAAAAATCTTGTTTGGTGAGCTAGCCGAGAACGGCGGTACGGTGCGCGTCACCGTTGGCGAAAAAGGCTTGGTGTTGACCGTGATGGAAGACCAAACCGAACCGGCATAACCTCAACAGCAGGAGAAGAAACCGGTCGGGTAGGTATACTTAATGCAGGCCGGTTCATCAAAAAGCTTCACGGCGCAGAGTGCCGTGGAGCTTTTTTGATGTTAAATCGCACATCTTCGTGACGGCTCAGCGACCCGTGCTTGATACCGCTGATGTCATATGACGGGGGTGGCAGAGATCAAGGCACGAGATCGGACCGTACTGTCGTATCTGACCCAGCCGATCACGCGGACGCTGGCGCAGGGCATGGGGGAGCGGTAGGTGCTGCAACACCACTCACGAAGCACGGATTTTTCCAGATAGAGCAGGTACTGAGCTGTCCGAAGCCAAGTGCCTAACGCAATAGGCGAAAGCTATCGCGTATTGGCATGGTGCCTTCTATAGGAGTATTTAAATCAACTCATAATCTTTCAAAATCAAGTCCTCCACACCAAAATCTTCTGCATAAAAAGAAGCATTTTCTGCCAGTGTGGGAATGTTATGCTCTTGCAATAAGCGGTATTGCTTATCAACGTTAGACAGTATTTTCGCATCATTGCCAACCTGCTTGGCACTAATAGGATCTCTAAGATTTTCATATTTCAACTTAAAAGCTTTGAACCCATCAATATCGTCAAGATTGAGAATCATATTGCAACGCAAGAAAAAACGGCTGTCACGTGTTCTAGTGGCATCCTCAAACGCATGTGTATATGCATAATGATAAAAAGACTGGGGATCCGTGAAAGCAACAATGTATCCTTGGTATACTTGTACTGCCTTTGGGAAAAATAAGTGTAGGGTGTCAGATTTTTCCTCAAAGTCTTCAACAAGAATTTTAAGGTCTTCATGTTTTGTACTATACGATGTGTCGTATATATCTTTTTTTTCAAGAATTGCTTTGACTTTAAATAATTCTTTAACATATATTTCTGAATATCCCCAGATTCGTATTTCACCGTAACGCTCGTACACCAGTGATGCGATGATCATCAAGCCTGCGGGGCTTTTTTTCCACATTTTTCCTTTAATTGCCCCATCTGAATCGATCTGAATAATACAAGGCGAAAACCCAAAGGGTGCAAAGGTCTGATCCATCTGTATTTTCAGCCATTCTGGCACTTGGTCAAATTGGACAGGGACATCAGTGGCTTTATGTTGCTGCTGTGATACACGTTGACGCTGTGCCATTGAAGACACCATTGTATACGCGCCAATCGGAATACTCCTTTTATTGGGTAAAAATACAGTGGTGGGATAATTGGTGTCATACACCACCAGCTCGTGCTGGCGTGCAAGCAATAAAAATTGCTCGTAGATAATTTTGTTATCGCGGGGAAAATGTTCAAAAGACAGGCATAAATTTTTGTTGACACTGACGTTTAACAAATCATCCCGCAACTCGGACTGATCGCCCAACAGCGGAATATGGTTGTCTTCCATCCATGTGAGCATGTCTTGCGCAAATGCGTGATAAACCGGATTAGGGGTGTCGGTAGATTGCCAATATAACTCATCAGAAATTCTTTCTGCATCACGCTGTGATTTTGGCAGTCGTGCGCTGTCGTGTTGGGCTGTCCAGACTCGTACAGGTATTGGGTTCATGAGGTGATTCCTTGCAATAGTTTTTCATAGTATGCCATGCCCGTAGATATGGCGTATTGAGGTGGCTGGCTGTCTAAGTTGGCGGATCACCAGTTTTGCAATGCCAACAGCTTTTGCTGCCTTGTAGCCAGAGACTGGCTTGGCTTAGGCGTGTGGCCTGACGGATAAGCGGGTTAGTATTCGCAAGTAGGCCGGTTTTTTGATGTGTGATGCTAGGTATTTAGTATTCAACACAATCATTCAATAAAACTACAAAGTCATCGGCTTTAGCAGGTTTCTCCATCAAGATGTGCGAGTCTGTGCCTAGGATGTATACACACTAGACAGGATGCATGTTATGCCATATGTACATTTCAACCGCTTTGCCCTGATGTTGGCCGTTGGGTTTGCCTTGCAAGGTTGCGGGGGCACTGACACCCAAACCAGCAACAGCAGCGCAGGAACCTTAGTCAGCAGCGGCAGCTACACCGCCACGTTGTCGTCAGCACAAGCGAGTGTGAGCCAAAAAATCACCTACACCATGCCCAGTGTCAATGGCACGGTCGTCAATGCCACCGCAGTCGTATTCGTACCCAAAGGCACAGCGCCGACCGGTGGTTGGCCGGTGATTGCATGGGCACATGGCACCACAGGCGTGGCCGATACCTGTGCGCCAAGCTTAACCAGTGATTTGGCCGGTTATGATGCCGTTGTGGCTACGTTGCTTAATGCCGGTTATATGGTGGTTGCACCCGATTACGAAGGGTTAGGCGTTGCTGGATTACACCCTTATTTGAATCTGGCCAGTGAAGGGCGTTCGTTGGTGTATGCCGTGGTTGCTGCTAAAAAAGCGGTGCCGACAGCATCAACACAATGGATGGCAATGGGGCATTCGCAAGGCGGTCATGCGGCCTTGGGGGCGGCGCAATATGCAGCAGAAGCCACCGGTATGACGTACCGTGGCACGGTTGCCTTTGCACCGGCATCCAATTTGGCTACTGCCTTAAGTAGCGCGCAGCAGCAAGTGTTGCAGTTGTCGCAAGCGGGTCAAACGCAGCAGGCGATTGGGTTATTGACTCAAAATATGGGCTTTACCGCATTGGTGACAGCCGGTTTACGCCAAAATACCAGTGTCAATTATAGTGACGTGTTTGAAACCCGATCAGCCCCATTGGCGGCTTTGGCGGAGAGTGTGTGCTTGCCAGCCTTAGGACAGTCTATGGCGCAAGATATTGGCGCGTTTGTGCAGCAAAATCTCAGTATTCCATCCAACTATCCAGCGCTGCGTAGCAGCTATGCCAGTGTGCCGGCTATTGCTTCATTTTTAACCATGAACGAGCCTGCGCAAGTCAAATTGTCTGCACCTGTGTTGTTGTTGCAAGGTGCTGCGGATACCACAGTGCCACAAGGGTTGACCGACTTACTCAATCAAACCTTGTTGAGCAAAGGCTCGAGCGTGACCTATCAAACCTTTGCCAGTGCCGACCATACGGGTGTGGTGAGTGCTGGTTTGGCGTCTGGTATGGCGTTTGCCCAGCAGCGTTTTGCGGCGGCTCAGTAAGTCAGTGGCGGCCAGATCATACGGGTATTGATTAGGCTGCTGTGATTGTTAAAAAACGGCTGATTCAGCCGTTTTTTTGATGGGTCAGCACGCAGAGTTTGGTGGCTGACGTCACGCCAGATGTGCGGTTGAGCAGGCGGTCAAAGATAACGCCCCACCATATTGCGTACGTGGGTATGGGCATCAATCACCGTCATAAAGGTATAAGCACCAATAAACTTGCGACTGATAAACATAAATTCTTTGGGTGGGACAGAAAAATAGCGTGATGCCATTGATTCACCGGCTTTTTTGATCACCCGTGAATGAAGCAGGCTTTTTTTCCAGACGTATTCGCCATTGGGGTCAAAGGCGTCTGTGGGGGCGTCAGGGTTATTGGCGGGTGAACTAAACGGTTCGGTCGCCAACAAAAACAGGTCAGACATGCCGGTTTTAACATCGGCGGGCATTTGGTCAAAAAAGTTATAGCCTTGCATGGCGTTGATCATCTGAGTTTTATCATGATGATAACCTGCGGTAATCAGGCCGCGTGCCACCTTGAGCAAGTCGGGGTCAAAGCTGCGAATCGCGCCAAAGTCGAGCAAAATGATCCGGTCGGGCAGGTCTTTGCCATTGCCTAAACGAACCAAATAGTTGCCAAAATTGGGGTCAGTTTGCATTTCACCCCATTCAAAAATTTCACGAATGGCAATCTCAATAGAGGCTTCACCCAGTGCATTACGCCGTGATTGCGGTAACGACAACATGACTGCACTGTTGATGGGCACACCGCGTTCAAAGGTCATGCACAGCACACGGTCGGTGCTGAGTTCGGGCAGCACGCGTGGCACGATGTAGCGTGGATCATGTTGAAGTCGTTCATAAAAGCGCTGGGTGGTGGCGGCTTCCATGTGGTAGTCGACTTCGCGGTGCATCATGCTGCGTACTTCTTCAAACCAGTCTTCAAACTCGCGGGTTTGCGGCACCATGCGGGTCAGTTTGAGCATGTTACGAAACAAGCCGAGGTCTGAGTCAATGGCTTCGGCAACGCCGGGGTATTGCACTTTTAGGACGATTTCAAGGCCGTCTGAGTTGCGCGTGGCGCGATGCACTTGTGCCAAGGAGGCTGTACCCAGTGGTTCTGGGTCAATGGTGAGGTCGTCCAGCAGGTCGCCGAGTTGGCGGCGTAGTTGCGCTTCAATGGCCGTCCATGACAAGGCAGTGGTGTCGTTGTTGAGGGTATGCAGTGCTGCGGTAATTTCGGGGGGCAAAAAATGTTCGCCGTAGAGCGCCATCATTTGACCAATTTTGACAATCGAGCCTTTGAGTTTGCCGATTTCTTGCACCATGTACTGCGCTTGTTCGCTCATCACTTGTTTGCGCTTGCGGTCACGGTGTTCTTCACTAGAAAACATCGTACCGGCATTGGCGGTGGCCCAGCGTGTACCGGCCAGCAGGGACGCACGGGCGAGTGACATCCGGCGGTCGAAGGCGCTGGTTTTGAGTTCGTCGAGCTTGTCGGAAGAATCGGACATGGAAGCGGTCATTCCTCAGTAAAGGGCAAGATGACAAACAGACGGTTGATGGCACATCAAGAAATCTGTTGATTGGCCTACTATGCGAACCCAATCGACCCAGTGCAATGGCTTTTGCGTGAGCAAATGCGAACAGGGCAGTCGGTCAATTCACGCCTATTGTGGCGAATTGAGGCTTGAATTCAAGCCTCAATCATGAGCATGGTGTGTTGCGGTTTAGGTGTTTTGCTCACGAGCAATGGCACGATAACCGATGTCACTACGATATTGCATGCCGTGGAAGTGTACATGACCACAGCCTTCAAGCGCGGTGGTTTGTGCCTCTAACACTGTGTCGCCGAGCGCAGTGACACACAGCACACGACCGCCACTGGTGACGGTGAGGCCGTCTTTGCTGGTGGTACCCGCATGAAAAATCTTGACGCCTTCAGGAGAGTTGCCTAGCCCTGAGATTACGTCACCCGTACGGACGGTGTCTGGGTAGCCTTCAGCCGCCAAGACAATCCCAATCGAGGGGCGGCTGTCCCAGTCGGCATGGCTGGGCAGTTCGCCCGCCAGACCGGCTTGAACCAGCTCAATGAGCGATGATTGCAAGCGCATCATGATGGGTTGGGTTTCAGGGTCACCAAAACGGCAGTTAAATTCGATCACGCGGGGTGTGCCTTCGTGGTCGATCATTAAACCGGCATATAAAAAGCCAGTATAGGGATGACCATCTGCCGCCATGCCGTCAACAGTCGGGCGCATGATGGTGTTCATCACCCGATCAAATACGTCGGGGGTGACCACAGGTGCAGGTGAGTACGCGCCCATACCGCCAGTGTTCGGGCCGGTGTCGCCTTCGCCAATCCGCTTGTGGTCTTGACTGGTGGCCATGGGCAAAATGTTATGGCCGTCAATCATGCAGATAAAGCTGGCTTCTTCGCCATCTAAAAACTGCTCAATGACCACGCGTGAGCCTGCATCACCAAACTTGTTGCCGTCCAGCATGTCATCAATGGCGGCATAGGCTTCGTCGAGGGTCATGGCGACAATCACGCCTTTGCCAGCAGCGAGGCCGTCGGCTTTAATGACAATCGGCGCACCATGTTGGGCGATATAGGCTTTGGCGGCATCGACCTCGGTGAACACGTCATAGAACGCGGTCGGAATGTCGTGGCGCTTTAAAAAATGCTTGGCAAAGGCTTTAGAGCCTTCAAGCTGGGCGGCAAATTGGGTCGGGCCCCAGATATTGAGTCCGGCGGCGCGGCAGGTGTTGACCACGCCATTGACCAACGGGGCTTCTGGACCGACGATGATCAAGTCAATCGCGTTGCTTTTGGCAAAGGCAATCACGGCATCGTTGTCGAGCATGTCGATGGCCACGTTTTGGCATTTGTGTTCAAGCAACGTGCCTGCATTCCCTGGTGCAACAAAAACCTGTTGCACGCCGTCGTCTTGAGCGCATTTCCATGCCAGTGCGTGTTCGCGACCGCCCGCGCCTAGAATCAGAATATTCATCGCAAAATTCCTTTTTTAAGATTAGTGGCGGAAGTGACGCATACCAGTAAACACCATCGCCATGCCGTGTTCATCGGCGGCGGCAATGGTTTCGGCATCCCGCATTGAGCCACCCGGTTGAATAATGCACGAAATCCCCACGGCGGCGGCGTTGTCGATGCCATCACGGAACGGGAAAAACGCATCTGAGGCCATCACTGCACCGGTGACGATCAAACCGGCTTGCTCGGCTTTAATGGCGGCAATCCGTGCGGAGTTAACGCGGCTCATTTGGCCTGCGCCCACACCAATGGTCTGACGGTCTTTGGCGTACACAATCGCGTTGGATTTAACGTACTTGGCGACTTTCCATGCAAAAATCAGGTCATGGATTTCGGCTTCGGTTGGCGCGCGTTGGGTGACAATTTTAAGGTCGGTGTCTTTGATCATGCCCAGATCTTGGTCTTGTACCAACAGGCCGCCATTGACACGCTTATAGTCAAATTGGCTGGTGCGATTGCTGATGTCAGGCAGTTCACCACAGATTAAAACGCGGACGTTTTGTTTGGCGCTGGTGATGTCGAGCACACCGTCTTCAATGCTGGGGGCAATGATCACTTCGACAAATTGACGGTCGATAATGGCTTTGGCCGTGGCGCAATCGAGTGGGCGGTTAAAGGCAATGATGCCACCAAATGCTGACTCTGGGTCAGTGGCGTAGGCCAGATCATAGGCGGTTTTGATGCCATCAAGCGATACCGATACGCCACACGGGTTGGCGTGCTTGACGATCACACAGGCGGGCTTGGCAAACGATTTGACGCACTCAAGCGCCGCGTCGGTGTCGGCAATGTTGTTGTATGACAGTTCTTTGCCTTGCAGTTGCTGAGATGTGGCAACAGAGGCTTCACGGGCGGTCGGCTCAATATAAAACGCCGCCGATTGATGCGGGTTTTCGCCATAACGCAGGTCTTGTGCTTTGACCAATTGCAGGTTGAAAGTGCGTGCAAAACGGTCAGCCGGTTGGTCTTCGGTTTTGCCCACGCGTGCGCCTAAGTATTGGGCAATCATGCCGTCATATTGCGCGGTGTGTTCAAACGCTTTGACCGCCAAGTCAAAACGAGTAGCGTGCGACAGGCTGCCGGCATCGGTCAGTTCGGTAATCACGCGGTCGTAGTCGCTGGCATTGACCACAATCCCGACCGACGCATGGTTTTTGGCCGCTGCGCGAACCATGGTAGGGCCACCGATGTCGATGTTTTCAATCGCATCATCTAACGCGCAGTTGGGTTTGGCCACGGTTTGAGCGAAGGGATAAAGATTGACCACCACCAAGTCGATGGGGGCGATGTTATGTTCGGCCATGACTGCTTCATCAAGACCCCGACGCGCCAAAATGCCGCCATGAATTTTGGGATGCAGGGTTTTGACCCGACCATCCATCATTTCAGGGAAGCCTGTATGTTCAGAGACTTCGACAACAGCAATGTGGTTGTCTTTGAGCAGTTTGTAGGTTCCGCCAGTCGACAGGAGTTCGACGTTGAGTGCCACCAATTGGCGTGCAAACTCAACAATACCGGTTTTGTCAGAGACGGAAATTAAGGCGCGAGAGACGGTCATGAGAAAAAGCCCGTGGCTAAAAAAAGAGGATCAAAAATGAAAAGACCGGAAAATCCTAACGTATTTTCCGGTCTGCGGGCAGCTGGGCGATTAGTCGCTCATCAGGCCATGAGTTTTGAGCTTTTTACGCAGTGTTCCGCGGTTTAAGCCCAAAATTTCAGCAGCGCGAGTTTGGTTGCCACGGGTGTATTCAAGCACCACAGACAACAGTGGCTTTTCCATTTCTGCCAAGACCAGATCATAGACCATTGAAGGTTGTTCGCCTTGCAGTTGTGCGAAGTAATGACGAACGGCACGTTCGACATGCAGACGCAGGGCCACATCTGACTGGGCGTTAAAAACAGGAGATTTGCTGTTCATGGGTCTAGATCCGAAACGAAATCACATACAGGTGCCAGATGGTGTACCGTGCTAACACAACATGCTTTTAAATCACCGACTATGCAGTGATTTTTGTGCGGCCCTACTGTGGTGTCAATCGGCATGATGCTATGGCATGGCCACCACAATGGTGGCGACAATCGCACGGTGAGCCGAGGCATTCACCAGCGTCATAGCGAGGGTCATGAGCGATACACACCCGTTCAGTGAGGCAGATGCACAAGGCATTCGATTGCCACGGCAGACCTCAGGCGGCGCGGGCGTGCATCATACCA
>JBEANQ010000105.1:0-8948 GCA_041165345.1 Pseudomonadota bacterium | reverse complement strand
CATTTTGATCATAAAATTGCCTTGGCCGTGGCAGACTATGGCGCAGATTGCCTGCGCATTAACCCTGGCAATATTGGCAGTGACGACAAAGTGCGCGAAGTGGTGGCCGCAGCGCGTCACCATGATATCTCCATACGAATCGGCGTTAATGCCGGTTCGCTGGAAAAAGACCTACAAGTCAAATACGGCGAACCCACCGGCCAAGCGCTGTTAGAGTCGGCCATGCGCCACATCGACATTTTAGATCGTTTAAACTTTCACGAGTTTAAAGTGTCGGTCAAAGCCAGCAACGTATTTTTGACCCTAGATGCCTACCGGTTACTGTCGCAGCAAATCGATAACCCCTTGCATTTGGGGCTGACGGAAGCGGGGGTATTTCGGTCGGGAACCGTGAAATCTGCCATTGCCATGGGTGGCCTGCTGCTCAATGGCATTGGTGACACCCTACGGGTCAGCTTGGCTGCCGAGCCAGAAGACGAAGTCAAAGTTGGTTTTGACATTCTCAAGTCGCTGGGTATTCGCTCCAATGGCATTAACTTTATTGCCTGTCCAAGCTGCTCACGGCAAGAATTTGACGTGATTCGGGTGATGAATGCGCTAGAAGAACGCCTAGAAGACATTCGGACCCCAATGGACGTGTCGGTGATTGGGTGCAAGGTCAACGGGCCGGGTGAAGCCAAAGAAGCGGACATTGGCATTGTTGGCGCAGCGCCCCGCTCCTTGGTGTATCGCAATGGTGAAAAAAGCCATTTGATCGACACCGACCGCTTGGTCGATGAAATTGAAGAAATGGTGCGTGCGCGTGTGGTGGAGCTAGACGCCAAACGTGCCAATGAAATTGTGCGGACGTCACACACAGACTAAGCCATCGGGCAGGGTTGTTGATGTTTCACGTGTTTTTGTGCTGATTTGATGGGATACCCGCTGTTCATGAGTTCGATTCAGGCCATCAAGGGCTTTAATGATATTTTGCCCACCCAGACCCCCCGCTGGCGTGCGCTCGAAAACGTGCTGACTGGTCTGATGGACCAGTATGGCTATCAGCAAATTCGTCTACCGATTGTCGAGCAAACCGCGTTATTTAAACGCTCGATTGGCGACGCCACCGACATTGTCGAAAAAGAAATGTACACCTTTTTTGATAAAGGCGAGCCACCCGAATCATTGACCCTCCGCCCAGAAGGCACCGCCAGCACCGTGCGTGCCTTGCTGGAACACAGCCTGCTGCGTGGTACTGCGCCGCGTCTGTGGTATACCGGCGCAATGTTTCGCTACGAAAAACCCCAAAAAGGCCGCTACCGACAGTTTCATCAGTTTGGTGTCGAGACCTTTGGTGTGGCAACGCCCGACATGGATGCCGAACTGATCCTCATGACGGCGCGTTTGTGGACGCTGTTGGGGTTGGCAGACAAGGTTCAGCTCGAACTCAACACCTTGGGCGAAAGTGAATCACGCGGGCATTATCGCGCTGCGCTGGTGGACTACTTGACTGCGCGCAAAGACCAATTGGATGAAGACAGTCAGCGTCGTCTAACCACCAACCCGTTGCGTGTTTTAGACAGCAAACATGCTCAAACCCAAGCTTTGTTGGTCGATGCCCCCAAACTTCACGATTTTTTAGATGCTGACTCGATTGCGCATTTTGACAGCCTTAAAGCGTATTTAGATGCCGCAGGCATTGCCTATGTCATCAACCAAAAATTGGTGCGGGGTCTGGACTACTACAACAAAACCGTCTTTGAATGGACCACCACTCATTTGGGCGCACAAGGCACGGTCTGTGCGGGTGGTCGTTATGACGGATTGGTCGGGCAACTCAAAGGCAAGGCCGATCAAAGCGTGCCAGCGGTGGGATTCGCTTTAGGCATGGAGCGTTTGCTGCTGTTGCTTGAGCAAACGGACACCCAACCGGCCAGCCGTGAATGTGACCTGTTTCTGTTGGCCGACCCAGCACGGCAAGGTGCGGTCATGCTGCTGGCCGAGTCACTGCGTGACGCCTGCCCACAGCTGCGTATTAAAACCGGCTCGCAGGGCAGTCTGAAAAGCCAAATGAAAAAAGCTGATCAATCTGGCGCAGTGCTGGCATTGATTTTGGCTGAAAGTGAAGCAAAAGCGGGCGAGGTCAGCGTCAAAGTGTTGGCCAGTGGTGAGCAAATGCAGTGGCCACAAATTGGTCTGGCGGCTCACCTTGAGCAGTATTTCAATGATAAGCAAGCGAAGGAGTAACACGGCATGGCTGAGTATCTAAGCGATGAAGAACAGATTGACCGTTTAAAGCGGTTAATCCGCCAATATGGCAGTTCGGCGCTCAGTGGTGTGCTGCTGGCGCTGATTGCTTATTTTGGTTGGAGTTACTGGCAGAAAAGTCAGCAAGATGATCAATTTGCCTTAAATAATCAATATAATACGTTGATTGATGCCAGCAAGGCAGTAACCACCAATCATCAAGATGTTGCTGCCCGAACCAAGTTTTTATCTCAAGCCAGTACACTGGTCAAAAATAACCCTGATACCGCCTATGCGTATCAAACGTTGCTGCTAGAAGCCAATCTTGCCATAGAGCGCCAAGATTACGCAGCCGCCGAAAAAGCATTGACCACAGCCAGTAGCATGACGCTTAAAGATGTGGGTTTGACCCAGTTGGCCTTGATTCGATTGGCACGCGTACAAGCGCAATTGGGCAAGTCTGATGTTGCCTTGGCCAGCGTTGCCAAAGTGACCGAAACCGCCTTTGTCGCAACGGCACACGAGCTAAAAGGCGACATTTTGCTGCTTAAAAATGACAAAGCAGGCGCGAAAAAAGCCTATCAAGTGGCATGGGATGTACTGGCTAAGCGCGAAACTCCCCGCCAATTGCTTAAGGTTAAAATGGAAAGCCTTGGCATGACCGTCAAAGAAATTGAGCAACCGAATGCACTTAAAGCAGAAGGAAGCGCCCCATGAAGCCATTAACGCGTGTGGCGATTGCGGTGTTGGCGGTGAGCATGACGGCGTTGACAGGGTGTGATCGTGGGTTAAAAGCAGAGCTTCACAAGCCCAGCTCTTTGCCTGTCATCAATGCCCCTGTGCAAATGCTAAGCGAAACATGGCATCAACAGATTGGTGGTGCAAAACGTCATGACCCGTTGCGCCTACAATTGGCAACGACTGCCGATGTGATCATTGCCGCTAATCGGGCGGGCGAGGTGACGGCGTGGTCTGACAAAGGCCAAAAATTGTGGCAACAAACCCTCAAACGTGATGTCAGTAGTGGCGTGAGTGTGCAGGGTGATTTGGCAGTTGTAGGTACCAATGACGGTCACTTGATTGCCCTTGATGCCAAAACCGGTGCGATTCGTTGGCAGCGGCCGTTGTCATCCTCGCTGTTAGCCCCTGCGCTGGTCACTGCCGACCGTGTGGTGGTCATGGCTAACGACGGCACAGTGACGGGCACAGATCGCGCAACGGGCAAGCCAGTGTGGAGCTTTGACGTTGCAGTACCCGCTCTGAGTATTCGTGGTTTATCGGCACCTATCTTGTTTGATGACAACCAAGTGATTGTTGCGAGCGCGGGTGGCCGTTTGTATGCGCTTGATTTAGCGACGGGTGTACCACAATGGGATCGTCGGGTCATGTTTAATGACGGACGCTCAGAAGTGCAACGCATGGTCGACATTGACGGTGATCCCCTAATCTCGGGTCGTCAGTTGTATGCGGTGGGCTATCAAGGCCAATTGGTGGCGCTTGACCTAGACAGTCAGCGTACCCGTTGGCGTGCCGACACCAGCAGTCTGCGTGGCACTGCTACAGGCTTAGGTAATATCTATGTGGCGAGCACTCAGGGTCAAATCGAAGCGTATGATGAGCAAGATGGCAAGCGTCTTTGGACACAAACCAGTCTTGCATGGCGTGATTTATCCAATCCTGTGGTATTAGGCCGTTATGTTGTGGTTGGAGATGCCGAAGGCTATCTTCACCTGATTGAACAAACCGAAGGCAAAGTCGTCGGTCGTGTCCGTACCCGTGGTGCGGTTCGTTTTCTTCGAGTCGTTGGTGATCGCTTATTGGTTGATAGCAGCACCGGCGCACTCAGTATTTGGCAGGTTCGTTGATTCATGAAACCCGTCCTCGCCCTGATCGGGCGGCCCAATGTGGGCAAATCCACCCTGTTTAACCAAATCACCAAAACGCGTAATGCGTTGGTGGCTGACTTACCGGGTTTGACCCGTGACCGTCAATATGGTGATGCCACGTTTGAAAACCGCTCATTTATTGTGGTTGATACCGGCGGTATTGGTGAAAGTGAGCAAGGCATCGACCAATACATGGCCGAGCAATCGCGGACTGCGGTTGAAGAAGCTGACATCATTTTGTTTATTGTTGATGCCCGTGCGGGTTTGCTGGCCTCTGACGAACAAATTGCGGCCGACCTACGCACCTTGGGCAAGAAAGTCCATTTGGTTGCCAACAAGGTCGACGGTGTACATGCCGAAGCTGCTGTGAGTGAGTTTTTTAAACTCGGTTTTGGTGAGCCACACCATGTCGCAGCCAGTCATGGCCGTGGGGTCACACAGCTGCTTGAAGATGTGCTGATGGCCTTGCCAGAAGACATCGAACTGGACAGCACCCAAAATGCACCGGGTTTGCGCCTTGCGATTATTGGTCGTCCCAATGTGGGCAAATCCACACTGGTCAATCGCTTGCTGGGCGAAGACCGCGTGGTGGTGTTTGACATGCCCGGTACCACGCGTGACAGTATTTATATTCCGTTTGAGCGCCAAGGTCGTCAATACACCTTGATCGACACCGCAGGTGTTCGTCGTCGTGGCAAAATTGACGAAACGGTCGAAAAATTCTCGGTCATCAAAACCCTACAAGCGATGAAAGACGCGCATGTGGTCGTGGTGGTGATTGACGCCCACGAAGGGATTGTCGAGCAAGACCTGCATCTGATTGGCTTTGCGCTTGAGGCTGGCCGTGCGATTGTGTTGGCGATCAACAAATGGGACGGCATGAGTGACTATGACCGTGGTCAGGTCAAAAAAGACATCGAGCGTCGTTTTGACTTTGTGCCGTGGGTCAAAGTGCATTTGATCTCTGCCTTACATGGTACAGGCGTGGGTGAGCTGTATCCATCGATTCACCGTGCCTATGACTCGGCCATGCTGAAAGTGCCGACGCACCGCTTAACCCAAATCTTGGAAGACGCCGTCGAGCAGCATCAGCCGCCCATGGTGGGTGGTCGCCGCATCAAAATGCGTTATGCGCATATGGGTGGACAAAATCCACCATTGATCGTCATTCACGGTAATCAAATGGATCACGTACCAGCCGATTATCGCCGTTATCTTGAAAACGTCTTCCGTAAAGTGTTCCGTTTGCAAGGCACACCAGTACAGATTGAGTTTAAGAGTGGCGAAAATCCGTTTGCCGGTCGTCGTAACGTGGTCAGTGAGCGTGACACTGAGCGCAAGCGGCGCTATGTTCAGAGCTTCAAAAAACGAGATAAGAAGCGCTGATATGTGTGGTCATTCTGTTTTGTGGTGTGGCGTCTGATCATGGCACAACGCATGTTGTCCGCTGAGGTTCTGTTGCAACGCGCCGTGTTTCTTCCAGCGGTCGCGTTGTTGTTGTTTATGCTGGGATTTGAAGGCGTTCGCATGATCAACGCCATGCAGCAAGAACAAGCAGGCATTGCCCAGCGGGTCGCGGATGCACTGGTTATTACCGTTGCAGATGGTGTACAACGACAAGACATGCACTTGTTTGAAGCACAGGTCAAACAAATTATTTCAGCCAAACGAATTGCGTCGATTCGTTTTTTGGCCTTAAAACCTCCAGAGTCTCAAGCAGTTGATTTATTAAAAAAAGCATCACAGCGTAAGATTAAGCGATATGCCAATGTCGATATTCTCATCATGCGTGATCGCGTGCCTTCACATGTTTTGATTGGCTATATTGAGACTGCTGTGGATATGACACCACAGTTGCAAGATATTCAATCTGCATTACAGCGGCAGCTCGCCATTACTTCAATCGTGTTATTGATCTTGTGGTTGGGTCTACGTCTTTGGGCAAAGCAAACCCTACAACCACTGAAGCGATTGATTTGGGTGGCCGATCAAATGCGCCAAGGTCAGCCCGTTGTCGCATCGTTACAAAGTCAACAAAGCCATGTGAGCGAGCTAGTTGCATTAGAACGAGACCTTGATGTGCTATCAGGGCAAATGCAAGACATGCAAACCAGTATGCGTCTTGCGGTCAGTGATGTTGAGCGCATGACCCAGCGTGAAAAACTCGCCCGCAGCAGTCGTGATGACTTTCAATCCATGATTACCCATGAACTTAAAACACCCCTCAATGCCATTTGGGGTGGGGTACAACTGATGCGTGCAGAGCCACTGACGGCAACGCAGGCCGATAGTGTGCGCATGATTGCCAATGGCAGTCAAAATCTATCCAAATTATTAGATCAAATTTTAGCCATGTTGGGGCTTGAGCAAGGGCGTATTGTCTTACATCCTGAGTGCTTTGACCCCACCCAAATGCTGACACAATTGGTTGAAGAGTTTCAACGTCAAGCCGCAGGTAAGCAGCTACGTATGGAGGTCGATATCGGTCATGGTCATGTGTTACTAGAGGCTGATCTGAGCAAAATTCGCCAAGTGTTAACCCTACTGCTCGACAACGCCATCAAGTTTACTGAAGAAGGTCATGTCCGATTGCACTCATGGATTGAGGCAGACGATAAGCGCTCACATTGGTATTGTGCTGTTGAAGACAGTGGAATCGGCATTGACCCCAGTTTGCACGAAGAAGTGTTTAAGCCATTTTTTCAGGGGGATAGCGCACACAGTCGGCGTTATGAAGGCGCAGGTATGGGCTTGGCATTGGCACAACGCTTGACCCAAATTATGAATGGTGAGCTAAAAATCCAAAGTAAGTTAAATCAAGGCAGTTGCTTTACGTTTGGTGTATCGCTGCTGCCATGGCAACAACATGCGCCTGACCAACAACTCATTTCACGTCGCGTGGTCGTTTTTGAAACCGGTCTTGCGGGCGATTTGGCACGGATGTTGTCCTCGATGGGGTTAAATGTACATCGTGTCACAGCAGTTGAGCATGCGGCTCAACTTTGCCAAGAAGGCCATATTGATGCGGTTGTTGTGTGTGTGCATGTGAATATGAGTGTAACGCGTGACCTGATTGATGCAGTTCGCCATGCGACAGATCAACATGTTGTGGTGATTCAAACCGCCGAGCGTGATACGACTATTCAGCGTGAGCAAGGTCAGCGGATTGGTATTGATCACTGGTTGCGCTGGCCAAGCTCACGTTCAGACATGATTCGGCATATGGCACGGTGGATTGCTTAACAAGATTCAATGAGATATGCCTGAGAATATGCATCAAAAAACCGGCCATAAGCGCCGGTTTTTTGATGGAGTGACAATGACAGGTAGAATGCTGATTTACAGCACTTCTTCCTCATCAAACTCAGGTTTTACGTTGACGATAAAGTCTTGCCGTGACAGCCCCATTGCCAATGCATAGCTGGTAGCAATATAAATAGACGAGTAGGTTCCTGCAAACAGCCCCACCAACATGGTGACAGAGAACCAATACAAGCCTTCACCACCCATAAGGAACATCGCTACCACCACCAATAACACGGTGGCCACAGTCATAATGGTACGACGGAGGGTTTCAGTCAGGGATATATCAACGATTTCAGCAGAATCAGCCCCACGAACCTTACGAAAGTTTTCGCGTACACGGTCAAATACCACGATGGTGTCGTTGAGTGAATAACCAATCAGTGCCAATACAGCTGCCAACACCGTCATGTCAAACGGCCAGCCCATCAAGGAAAAAATCCCAACAGTAAACAGCGTGTCATGCAGTAATGAAATCACAGCACCTAAAGCGAGTTTGATTTCAAAACGAATGGCGACATATACCAACATCAGAGCCAATGACAGAACAATTGCACCCACAGAGCGTAGGTATAGTTCGCTTCCGACCTGACTGCCCACCGCATCGACTTTTTGCACAGTGGCTGTGTTCGCAGGGAGTTGAACGGCTGTATTTAAGCGTGCAGCCAAGTCCTGCCCCGATTGTGAGGGCATTCGTACGATCAAGTCACGTTGGTTTCCCAAATACTGAACGACAGGATCCTTAAATCCTGCTTGGGTTAAGGCTGTTTTAACGGCTTCTTGCTCAACAGGCTTGCTGTAGTTGATCTCAGCAGAGACGCCACCTGTAAAATCTAAACCGAGGTTAAGCCCTTTTGTGGCTAACGAGTAGATGCCAATCAGCACCATCAGTAGCGAAAAAATCGCCATAGGGGTGCGCCAACGCATAAAGCGAATGATTGGCTCTTCGTTCATGGGGGACGAGTCACTTGGCTGTGCATCATTCGGCAATGTTTCGCTCATGTCGATCTCCTTTAGATGCTCAGTTTAGCGACACGGCGTTTGCCGTAAATCAATTGAATCAAACCACGCGTCACCGTAATTGCGGTAAACATGGAGCATAAAATACCAATGGACAGGGTAACCGCAAACCCTTTGATCGGACCTGAACCCACTGCAAACAAAATAAATGCCACCAGCAATGTGGTGAGGTTTGAGTCAAAAATAGTGCCAAATGCACGATCATAACCTGCAACAATCGCTTGTTTTGGGCTGGCTCCCCGTCGTAACTCTTCACGAATACGTTCAAAAATAAGTACGTTGGCATCAACTGCCATCCCAATGGTCAGCACGATCCCTGCAATACCCGGCAAAGAGAGTGCCGCACCAATCGCGGCCATGGCAGCCAAGATCATGGCAAGGTTCATACACAGGGCAACGTTTGCGACCACCCCGAATACGCGGTAGAACACGATCATAAACACCGCAACCAGTGCAAAACCAATTTGCGTGGATAAGATGCCCTTATCGATGTTTTCTTGACCAAGGCTTGGG
>JBEANQ010000104.1:0-9083 GCA_041165345.1 Pseudomonadota bacterium | reverse complement strand
GAAGAACAAGCCGCCGACAACCCTGCGTTTGCCAAGCTGTATGCTTCATGGAAACCCTTCCGGCGCTTAGAAGGTGGTTGGTTTAATTTGGCCGAAACCTCGCTAGAAAACTTTATGTATAAAAACGCCATTAAATAAAAAACTAACGGCGTACGTCCCCAGACTTAAATCCATCGTCAGACTGGACTGGTCACCTACTCGCCGTCATGCCCGACTTGATCGGGCATCCATTCAGTGTAGAGACGCCACACCAACGGGCATGGGGAAGATATTTTGATCCATCATGTGTGGCCAGTTTACAAACTTAGGCATAAAAAAGCCCTGCATGATGCAAGGCAGTTACAGATGGACTTAGCGCCAGTAGTCATCCGGCGGTGGTGGCAAACCGGCCAAGGTGTTACGCAAGCCATCTGACCATTGCTGACGAATCATCGAAAAATAAGGGTCGTTTTCGTATAGACGGCGGCCTTCAGGAAAGTCAAAACTGTCATTGCGATACACCAATAAATCTAGCGGCGTACCCACTGACAGGTTTGAACGTATGGTGGAGTCAAACGAGATCAACGCACAGCGCAAGGCTTTGTCTAACGGTGAGCGATAATTTAAAGCCCGATCCAAAATAGGCTTGCCATATTTGCTTTCGCCAATCTGAAAATAAGGCGTGTCTTCAGTGGCTGAAATAAAATTACCTTGCGGATAAATATTATATAGCTCAGGTGGCTGGCCTTTAATTTGACCACCCAACAGAATCGAGCTAGAAAAATCATAGTCGCCGTTTTTAGACACCATTGACGTGCGCAGCATGACTTCACGCATGGTTTCACCGACCAAGCTGGCGGCTTCAAACAAGGTGGCAACGTTGTTCAGATGGCGGTCTAAACCAGCCTGCATCAAATGAAACAAGCGTGCCACCACCGCTTGCGAGGTGGCTAAATTGCCCGCTGTTTGAATCACAATCATGCGTTCATCTGGAATGCCAAAGCGATGCAATTTGCGAAACGTCGCAATATGGTCAATGCCCGCATTGGTACGAGAATCACTGACAAAAATCAGTCCTTCTTCAAGCCGCATGGCGACACAATAGGTCATGAACATTCCTTAATGGGGCTAATTCATCTGGGTACCACAATACGCAGAACATCTGCCATTCTGCTGTTGCAGATATTCTCAAGCAGCCATGCGACAAGGTCAATGCTCATTGCGCTTGGCCTGCAATCCTTGTCATCACGCGGGGGCGTGCATCACTTGCACCAACGCGCTCATGGCTTCTAGGCCGCCGCCTTGACGCATTCCGCGCACTGGCGCGGCATCAAGGTAATCACGACCAATGGCGATTTGCACATGTTGGCATGGGCTAAACAGTTGATTACTCACATCAAAGCAATACCATTCGCCGTCTAACAAGACCTCTGCCCACGCATGACTGGCCAAATGGGTGGCGTTTTTGGTGTACAAATAGCCCGACACATAACGCGCAGGCAGGTTTTGCTCTCGCACGCAGGACAAAAAGACGTGGGTATGATCCTGACAAACCCCGCGTCCCAAAGCGAATGATTCCCGCGCAGACGTTAAGACGTTGGTGGTGCCGCTGGTGTACGGCATGGCCTCGCCCAAGGCTTGCGCCAACTCGATGAGTCCGGCACGCGTATGCTGGCGCAAATGCTGATGACTAAACGCCCGAATCGCGTCGTCGGGCTGGGTCAGCTCGGTATGGCAGGTAAATAGCTCGGCTGGAATGCGGTCGTCACGCACCGACAAGCCGTCTTCATCAATGTCAATTTCGCCCTGCGCCATAATCAGCAAATCTTGGTGCCGCGTGGTCAGGGTTAAGGTTGACCACGCATTGCCAAAACCGTCGGGTTGGGTATAAAGACTGCCCCCTGCGGCCAGCCGCCAGTTTAAAACCCGTTGATGACCATAGGTTTGCGGTGTTAAGCGCAAATACTGCACGCTCCGCTTAACTGGCCGATCATAACGATAGGTGGTCTGGTGGTTAATCAACAGCTTCATGGGCCTTCCTCAAACAGTTCATGCAGCCGATCACATAAAAAGTAGAACGTGCCAACATCAGGTTGCGTCTGTAGCTCATGACAAATCGCAATGATGGGTAGCCAACTCGGTTGCGGTAACCGTGCAGCCACGTCTTGCAAGCGGCCAATCGCCACATGCGCGTCACGTCCTTGGCGCAGTGCTGCATCAATCTGCTCGACACACTCCCCCAACTGCCAATACAAGCACACGTCACCCGACTCATCTTGCATGCTTCGTTTGGCGTGCTGTAATCGCTCGACTGCATGAAACAAAGGGTCGTCACGCAGACGCCACAACTGATTAAAGGCCTCAAACGTGGTGCGATGCAGCACCCCTCGCACAGATTGCACGTTGTCTTGAATCTGCGCGAAGTTGGCAGGCACCGACCCCGCCATGTCCGGATGAGCCAGTTGGGCATTTAAGGCGTCCGCCGAGCGCGCCTTTAACGAAAAGGCCCGTGCAAAGGCTACGGCAACGTCGTCATCTACAAGGGGTAAAATCGACATCACTGTTTCATTACGGCTCATGTATCGACCCAACCAAAACAAATGATGGGCCGTGCTTAAACTCAACATCATGCAGACAACTCCGTGCAAACCAAATGAGGGGACGCGGTGTCCACAGACAAATCCATCACCCATGTGTCTTTGGTGCCCCCACCTTGCGACGAGTTCACCACCAACGAGCCTTCAGTCAACGCCACGCGGGTCAGCCCACCCGCCACAATACGCACCTCGGTTGGGCTGCTGAGCACAAAGGGGCGCAAGTCGATATGCCGTGGTGCAAGCCCCTCGGCCACCAGTGTCGGACAGACCGACAAGGCCAAGGTCGGTTGGGCAATATAGCCTTCGGGCTGTGCCTTGAGCCGTTGCCGAAAATCAGCTAGCTCGGCCTGCGTGGCTTTCGGTCCAATCAACATGCCATAACCACCCGAGCCTTGGGTTTCTTTGACCACCAGCTCATGTAGGTTGGCCAAAACATATGACAAGTCTTCTGGCTTACGGCATTGATAAGTCGGCACATTGTGCAAAATTGGGGTTTCGCCCAAATAAAAATCAATCATCTGATCGACATACGGATAAATCGACTTGTCATCTGCCACGCCTGTCCCTGGTGCATTGGCCAGTACCACATGCCCTGCCCGATACGCCGACATCAACCCCGACACCCCCAGCATCGAATCGGGACGAAACGCCAACGGATCTAAAAACTGATCATCCAACCGACGATAAATCACATCAACCTGTTTTTTGCCTTCTACCGTGCGCAGATAGACTTTGTTGCCTTCCACAAATAAATCAATGCTGCTGACCAATGGCACACCCATTTCACGCGCCAAAAAGGCATGTTCATAATAGGCACTGTTAAACCGACCCGGCGTCAATACCACCACCAAGGGATGCTCAACCGAGCTGCTTTCTTTCAAGGTTTGTAGCAAGAGCGCCGGATAATGATCAACGCCCAAAATGCGGTCATTGCCAAACAATTCGGGCATCAGTTGGCGGCTAATGCTCCGACCTTCCAACATGTAAGATACCCCCGACGGCGTACGCAGGTTGTCTTCAAGCACACAGTAACGGCCTTCGCCATCACGCACCAAATCAATGCCACTAATCTGCGAGTACACCTGCCCTTTGAGATCTAAACCCAGCATCCATGGTTGATAGCAGGCGTTATCTAAAATCTGTGCGGCAGGAATTAAACCCGCGCGCACAATGTTTTGTTGATGATAAATATCATGCAAAAATGCATTTAATGCCCGAATCCGCTGGGTACATCCGGCCTCTAAAACGCGCCATTCTTGTAACTCAATAATGCGCGGAATAATGTCAAACGGAATCACCCGCTCGGTGTTGCTGGCATCGCTATACACGGTAAAGGTAATGCCGCCGCGAAAGAAATGCTCGGTGGCTTGCTGATTCAATTGCTCCAAATGCTCGGCGCTTTGGGTGGCCAGCCATTCGGTAATTTGCGTATAGGTCGGTCGGACATCACCTGTGCCCGAGAGCATTTCGTTAAAAAAAGACGCTGTTGCAGGGGTCAATGCCTGACGACCATCCATCGTATGCGGCAGATAAAAAGAAGAATTGACCATAACGACACCTCTTAAAAATACAACAACCAGATCTTCTTTATGCAAAGCGGATACCACATTGCGCACAGTCACTAAAATCATTGACAGAACAAAACAAAAAAACATCAGCAAGTAGATTCAAGCACCTCGACATCATGTCTGACTGACCTGCCCATTAGACAGCCGTTAGCATGCACTCCATTAGTGCAGCATGAATAGTGCAACGCTACGGTGAAGATGTTGCAAAACCTTGTGTGTTAAGTCTCTGATTGTGACAACAACAGCGTGACCGACGCGGATCAACCACCGCTTGACCGTCCCTGCGCTGTGATGTGGCAACGTGCGCTGTTTTAAGGCGGGAGATTTGGCCAAAATGGCGCAACAATATTGCGACACTATTTGTCGTACCCAGCGCATGAGGCACTGTTCAACGCGCCTATTCACAGGCAATCTAGCGGTCATTCCTGCGCTTGAGCGCATTATTTTTTTGTATGTTTTTGGAGCGCGTGGCCATGCCCGACACTATCGACACTGCCGTCACTTCTCCCTCCGCTCGCCATGCCACCGAACGCGCCGAAAAAGAAACCGCCAGCGGCCTGCATCGTCAATGGCAACTGTTGTCTCGGCTGTCAACCGGAAAGTGGGTTGGCACACGGCAACTGCGCGAACAACTCAAACGTGAAGGCATTGATATCAGCCTGCGCACCATTCAACGCGACCTCAACCAACTGTCCACGCGCTTTCCCATTGAATGCAATGGTGAAATTCCACAAGGTTGGCGCTGGCAAGCCGACGCACCGGTACAAAGCTTGCCACACATGAACAGCTCGCAAGCCGTGACTTTTATGATGGTTGAAGAACATCTGCGCCATTTACTGCCCCCAAGCCTGCTTGATGAAATGCGGCCATGGTTTGATCTGGCACGCCGTAGCGTCTCGGCTGAACATAACAATGTGCGCCAGTGGGTCAACCGTGTGCGGATTATTCCGCCCACACAACCGTTGATTCCCCCGCGTGTTGACCCCAAGGCGCAACAAGCCATTTATGAAGCCCTGCTGCAAGACCGCCAATTAACCGCCACATACCAACGACGCGGGCAAGGCAGTGCAGCCAGCACCTACACGCTCAATCCCTTGGCGTTGGTGCAACGTGGACCGGTGATTTATTTACTCTGTACCCGCCACGACCGTAGCGACATTCGCATGTTTGCCTTGCATCGGTTTAGCGAAGCCACGGTGTTAGAGCAACGCACCACCCGTCCCGCCGACTTTGACCTTGACGACTACTTGGCATCGGGTGCGCTGGGCTTTCGCTCGATTGGTAGCCATGATGTGCATCCGGAGCGCATTCAACTGCGTTTTGGCGCACAAGCCGGTCAAAGTTTGCTGGAATGCCGCTTAAGCGACGACCAACAGGTTTATACTGAAGACAGCGGCCATATTGTGGTCGAAGCCACCGTGCCATTGACTGCACAATTGGTCTGGTGGCTGCGCGGGTTTGGCCAAGGTGTACAGGTGTTAGCCCCTAGCTCACTGGCCGACGCCGTCCAAGAAGACCCTGCACGCCACTACCCAATACCGTCTGGTACGAATGCAGCGTCACCCGATCAAACGTAAGCCGATATCCCCCTTCGGCTATCCGGTTTTGCGGCCATCGACAGGATCATAACCCCATGCTGATGATGCTCCCCCCGCACCAACAACTCGACTTAACGCGCTTACGCCCAAACCTTCGTCGCTTGCGGATCGGTTTGGGCTGGACATACACCGCACAACCCACCGGCCTGATCGACCGGCTGTTGGGTCGGGCGTCGGTGGTTGATTTAGACGCCGCCTGTTTGATGTTAGGTCACAGTGGTGACCTGATTGACATGATTTGGTTTAAAAAACTACGCGCATTAGATGACAGTGTACGGCACCACGGCGACAGCACCAACGGCGAACCGGCCAGCGCTTTAGAACACGACGATGATGATGAAAGCATTGATGTCGATCTCAAAAAAATCGCCGACTCGGTGCATTATTTATTTTTTACCGTGTGTTCTTATACTGGCCATAACTTTGAAGACATTGCACACGCGCATTGCCGTGTGTTGGATATTCAAATGGATCAAGATATTGCCCGCTTAGACCTCAGTCAACGGGGCGCACATACCGGCCTGATTATGGCCTGCCTCAGCCGTCAAGACGACGGCTGGGTGCTGCACGCCATTGGTGAGCCAGTCAACGCCCGCACCCCAGAAGACCTGATCAGTCGTCTACAACAGTGGCGGCCACGCTAACCCATCACGCCAACCCAGATCCATCGGTGAATCTGGGTAAACGACCGCCGCTATCACACCCTTGCCACGCGTTTGGATTAAATCTGACCCGAGACAATCTGCTGATCCAATTCGGCCAAGCGTTCAGGCGTGCCCACATCCACCCATGCCGCCTGTAAATGCTCACCACTGACCCGCCCGTTCTGCATGGCTTGGCGCAGCAACGGCGCTAAGGCGGCTTTGCCCTGCGACAGACCGGCAAACAATTGTGGCGACAACACACTCACCCCCGCAAAGGTCAGGCGCTCACCTTCAGCGAGGGGTTGATCGGTCACCCGACCTTGCTGCAAGGTAAAATCACCCTGACGATGCTGAGGGGGGTTATCCACCATCACCAAGTGGGCTACGTCATCGCCCAAGTCTCGTTGCACCAAGGGGGCAAGGTCCATGCGTGTCCAGACATCGCCATTGATCAACAAAAACGGCGCATCGCCCAAGTGTGGCAAGGCTTGCACAATGCCACCAGCGGTTTCTAATGGCTCAGACTCATGCGACCAGATAATCTCGACCCCAAACGCCGATCCATCACCCAGCGCATCCACCAAGCGCTCGGCCAGCCATGCGGTGTTGATCACCACTCGACGCACGCCAATCCGCTGAAGCGCCTCGAGGTGCCACACAATCAGGGGTTTTGCACCAACAGCCAACAAGGGTTTGGGCGTGTGCAGGGTCAGTGGGCGAAGGCGAGTTCCCAGACCCGCCGCAAGAATCATGGCATTCATTTAGTGCAACGGCTCCAGCAACGTGGCATGGGCAGGCAGTTTGCGCAAAAACGCAGGCAACACCACCTGACGCAGCCAATCAGAAAATCCGGCGAGATCATCATGTAAACGGGTCTCACGCAGCACATAGGCCAGCACCAAAGGCAGATTGTCCATATAACCATGTTTGCCATCGCGCTGGCTTAGACGCACAAAAATACCCAGCACTTTGAGCTGACGTTGCACGCCCATCAGGTCAAACCAACGGCTAAATTCGGCCAAGGACACCTCCGTCATGACGCCACGAATCTGGCTACGCTGCCAAAATTGCTGTACCCACACCGCTACGCGCTCGGCTGGCCATTCGATGTAGGCATCCCGCAACAACGACACCACGTCATAGGTGATCGGTCCTATAACTGCATCTTGAAAGTCAATAATGCCCAGCTCGGTTTCGCCGTGTAGCACCATCAGGTTGCGGCAATGGTAGTCCCGATGCACCACCACTTGCGGCTGGGCAACGGCTTGATCCGCCAGTACCGCGTAGACTTGCGTCAACAGTTGTTGTTCGGCGTCGGTTAAATCACGCTCAAGCATCAATGGCAAAAACCACTGATCAAACAGGCGCATTTCATTGGTTAAGCGTTCGGTGTCATAGACCGGCAGCACCCAATCGGGGTGTGCAGGCGCTTGTTGTAAGTCCATGAGTTGATTCATGGCTTGGCCGTACAAGGCATCGACGTTGTCATCGGTCAATACCTGCGACAACAGCAGATTGCCAAAGTCTTCAAGCACCAAAAATCCCATGCTGAGGTCGTGCGCCACAATATGCGGCACGCGCACGCCATGCGCTTTGAGCATGGCATCCACACCCACAAACGGGCGGCTGTCTTCATGGCTGGTGGGCGCATCCATGACAATCCATTGCCGACCCTGCGCATTGACCCGTGCATAACGCCGAAAACTGGCATCACCGGCCAAGAACTCGATCTGCAATTGATCCACACCGAGTTGCTGTTTGACCCATGCGGTCATCTGGGCATTACGATCTGCGCTCATGTGTTCAATCCTACGACAATTTAAGGTCTGCTAAATGCGCCACACACCGGTGGTTCGGTCTTTGCGGGCGACTGGGTTCGCGCGAGTGTAGCCGCTTGGGGGTTTTTTCTCTATGATGCCGCAAGCCCTGTCCTTCTTTTCATGCGTTGTCTGCCCGAATGCCGCCTATTGCTCCCTTGCCGTTTCGCTTAAGCCCACTGGTGTTGGCCTTGTGCTGCGTGTTTACCCCCCCTGCAATGGCTGCACCAGACGCCAGTCCTGCCGACGCTGCGACTATGTCCCGCGACACGTCAGTAGCCAATGAAGTGGCCACAGACGCAGATGCCAACGCCAGCAATGACACAGACACGCTAGCACAACCATGGAGCAATGCACCGGCGGGCTTTATGAGTCGCGCCACACTGGCGACCGACTCCACACTCAAAGACCGCCCCATTCCAGCAGGCTGTCAGGGTTTATGGGTCACGCCCATTCCTGCATCTATTCGACCCGACCCCCACAATGACAACGTCAACATTTTGGCGACAGCTGATTATGGCTACTATCATCCTAGCGCAGGGTCTGAGCTATCGGGTCAAGTCCGTATTAGTCAGCCCAATCGCTTGCTTGAAGCTGACCACATTACCCTCGATGCCACCCAAACCATCGCTGAAGCCAGCGGCCATGTACGGCTGTCCGAAATTGGCTTGGTCAGCTTAAGTGACCGCCTGCGCTATAACTTAAAAGACCAATCGGGCGACATGTCCAGTAGTCAATATATTAGCGAGTCCCTACAAGCGCATGGCCATGCACAACAGGTCAGTCGTACTCCTGAAGGCGTCACGCATCTGACCCAAGCCGAATACTCAACCTGCGAACCTGACCATCGTGTTTGGAATTTAAAAGCCCGATCCATTGA
>JBEANQ010000103.1:0-9103 GCA_041165345.1 Pseudomonadota bacterium | reverse complement strand
CAGCACACGTCGTGGCAGCACCACCGTTTTTGCTGGACTGGTCATGGATGTGATGAACTTTGCCAACCGTGTTGTCATCATTTTAGATGATGGCACCGCACGCCTAGAAGTCAGTTGTGGCAATGAGAAATTCAATCGTTACAAAGAACTGCTAAAAGCTGATCAAATTGTAGTGATTGAAGGCGAAGTCATGGAGCGTGACGGCTACGACCGTCCAATGGGACGACTAACCAAAGCATTTGGCATGAATGAAATTCGTGCGAAACGGGTCAATGCCATTGTCCTAACACTCGCACATGACGTGGCCACCCCTACCCTTGTCCACACCTTAATCCCCCTATTGCAACCCTTTTGTCAGGGCGACACTCGTCGGGTTCCTGTGGTGCTACGACTAGACCACACCTATGCTGACGTTCAAGTAGAACTGGGTGAAACATGGTGGGTTCGGCCAGATGACGACCTGTTGCGTGGCCTACGCGACCAGTTTGGACAACGCGCATTATTCATTCAGTACCAACAACGAAACCGACGTACAGACAAGACGTTAAGCACCCTAGACACCTAATCTTATGACAGGAGCGGTTGTGCATTGCAAAAGCACCCCCGCTTGCCTAGAATCACAGATTCGGGGATTGGACATGGCATACGACGCTGCCCCACACGTCGATGGCAATCGCCAGCCAAACAGAGAAGACATTTATGCAAGCGCCCGTCAATCAGGCACAATTTCAGGAACTGCGGGAGCTATTGGACGACGAGTTTGACTCACTCATCCAGTCTTACCTCTCAGACAGTAAAATGCGTATGCAGCATGTCATGGCTGCCTATGACCATAGTGATAACACTCAAGGATATGAAGCAATTCATTCATTGAAAGGCGCAAGCGCTAATTTGGGTGCATCACGTTTGGCTGAATTGTGCCTCAAGCTCCAAATGGAATGTAAAGCCGGTCGTATTCGCAACGCCGACGTCTTGATTCAAACCATCGCCGAAGAAGTTCAGCGCGTAAGCCAATATCTGCAAGAGCAGATGAACTAAGCCCTGCTAAAGCTGATTGTTTATGTCACAGCCTGTTGTTCGTGATGCGCCTGAGCTACCCCAGCTTGGGCGTATTCGTATTGTCATGGTCAATACGACCCTCCCCGCCAATATTGGCTCAGCCGCCCGCGCCATGAAAACCATGGGCTTAAGCGATCTGGTCTTGGTTGATCCCAAATTTTTTCCCCATGGAGATGCCACAGCCTTGGCGTCTGGTGCAGCCGATATTCTCGAGCAAGCACGGGTGGTTGCCACCCTTGAAGACGCGATTGCCGACTGTACCTTGGTGTTTGGCACCAGCGCCCGTAGCCGCACCATTCCGTGGCCGTTATTGGATGTTCGCCCAGCCACTGAAATGGCCATGCGTGAGGCCACCCACGGTCATACCATTGCCCTTGTGTTTGGCCGTGAAGACCGTGGCTTAACCAATGACGAACTGTCCCTCTGCCAATATCATCTGACCATTCCCGTTAATCCCGTGTATGGGGTGCTTAATGTGGCGGCGGCCATTCAGGTGGTCAGTTACGAATGTCGAATGCATGCGCTTACCCATGCACAAGCGACAACGACGACGCCCCACCCACCCACCGAACAAATGCCCATTATGGCGCGCATGGACTGGGATGAGCCCTTGGTTGATCAGGCCGCCATGCAACAGTTTTATCAGCACTTTGAACAAACCTTAGCAGACATGGACTTTTTCGATCCGGCCAATCCACGCCTGCTGCCCCTACGGTTACGCCGTATGTTTGGGCGCATTCGACTCGACCGAATCGAATACAACCTGTTTCGTGGTATTTTGGGACGTGTCCAAGCCATCAATCGTGGCGCTTGGCCACCTGCTCGCATGACCCGCAAGGACAACCCCGATGCTTAAGCAACTCCGTGAAGACATTGATGCCGTCTTTGCCCGCGACCCTGCGGCACGCAGCCGTTTAGAAGTCTTGCTCACCTATCCGGGTATTCATGCGCTGTTGCTGCATCGAGCAGCCCATGGCTTGTGGACGCATGACTTTAAAGGTGCGGCACGCGGACTCTCAACCTTTAGCCGGTTTCTAACCGGTATCGAAATTCACCCTGGTGCTAAAATTGGTCAACGCTTTTTTATTGACCACGGCATGGGCGTAGTGATTGGCGAAACCGCTGAAATTGGCGATGACGTCACGCTGTACCATGGTGTCACCTTAGGGGGCACCACATGGCAAAAAGGTAAACGTCACCCGACCCTTGAAAACGGCGTCATTGTGGGTGCAGGCGCTAAAGTTTTGGGGCCGTTTACCGTGGGGCAAAATGCCAAAATTGGATCTAATGCAGTCGTCACTAAGGCGGTTCCTGCTGATGTCACCGCCGTGGGCAATCCTGCACGCTATTTGAGCAAAAAAACCGACCCACAATCCGCACACAATCCGCTCAATCAACGCCTAGACTATGCACGCTCTATTGGTTTTCAGCCTTATGCCACTGCACCCGATCTGCCCGACCCTGTTGCCGAAGCGGTCAGTATTTTGCTCGACCATATGCAAGCCACCGACCGCCGCATTGACGCCATGAGCAGCACCTTATGTGCGCTCAATCCGGCTTTTTGTGATCAAAAGAATCTGCCATTTTCTGCACAAGCCTTAGCCATTTTGCAAACCATGAAGCAAAATTGCAGTACAGGCTGCGATGACTTGACTGACTCCGCCGCTGTAACAACACATCAGGCAGACTAAATCGACACATATGGCGCCTAAAATAGCCACCAAAATGCCAACTCATTAACATTTTGTGGCTTGAAAGCATTTGCATCCTCGCCGTCCAGTTTCTAGACTCCATGATGTAAGTCGTGTTGTGTCACAGACCAAACTAAGGACGGTCCAATCATGAAATATCGTCAAACTACCCCTTTACTCATGGCCATGTTGTTGGCTTGCTCTCCACTTATTTATGCTGACTCCACCACCACCGTGGCCATGGCAGCACAGCAAAGTATGGATGCCAGCACAGCAACATCAACCACACTGATTCCGCTGCATGCCGCTATCACAGCCAAAGGTAAATCTAAGAAAAAACCAGCGCCTGTTTCTACAACCAACAACGCTGCTAGCCCTACTGACACCCTAGACGTCACTCAAATTGACCAGCGCATTGGTGCATTAGAGGCTAAAGCGCAGCACTATCCACCTAGCTATACCGACAAACGTGAGCGACATAGCGCTGAAGCCGACGTCAAAGACTTAGTCAGCACGATTGATCAATATGCCGTTGCACCGAATGCCTCTGCGGAGGTACTCATGCGAGCGGTCAAAGTCAACCAAATGGCACGCAATATGGATGTTGGCACAGAGTCTGCGCTTAAAGCGGGTGTCTACATGCGTCGCCTGATTGCCCTGCAACCGACCAACCCCGAAGCTAACTATTGGTATGGCATCATGCTGTCTGAAGGCGGCGGCGTCAAAGAAGGGATTCCATATCTCAATAAAGCTGCCAAAAATGGCTTTAAAGCCGCTTATTTGTCCTTGGCACATGCATATCTGATGCTGACGAAAAAACCAGAAGCCATTAGCGCTCTTGAAAGCTATCGCACAGCAGTACCAGAAAACAAAGACCGTACCGAGACATTGCTTGAGGGTGTTCGTTCAGGCAGTAAAACAGGTATCTGGTAACGCATACGCTGCCTGTCTGCCGATAGGCATGAACCCAAAAACGCGACCGATTTGCTCAGATCAGGTCGCGTTTTTAATGGCGCTTCGTTACTCTAACTGTGCCACTGTCGCAGTGTAGAGACCAACCTGACATGCCCTATCACGTGTTCAAATCTTCGTTAATGATTGGCCTCACGCTTAGTTGTACTTTTTTTGCAGGCTGTGCGGTTGTGCGTGTCAGCCCCCAAGCCACACGCGTCTCATTAATTGAACAACGTGAGAGTACGCTCACACGCCAACGACTGAGTGATGCCAGCTTAAGCGTGCTGGCCATGACGGGCCAAAACCAAGATGAGTGTTTAAGTCAATTCAACAGCTGCATTGCTCATTTGAGCGCAGTCCCACAACTCTTAAGCGAGCACTACCTGTCAACATTAAGTGAGTTGTATTTAAGCCATGCCACTCAACTTCAACAACAATTTCCACAGTGTGTAATCGCACTCGACACCCCTACAGCACCCAACCACCTACAAATTCAGCTCCGTAGTCCTACAAAATACACGACCGCTCAACACACCCACGCCATCCGTCAACAACGCGCCCAGTGCTATGCACCCGAGCAAGCTGCTTTATTGAGCAGTATTCGTTATGCATATGCCTACTTGATGTATAGCAATCGACCCGCCGAAGCACGCTTATTTGATAATCGCCAAGTACAAGTGCGCGATTTTTATAATGTGGCAGTGTCTCGTTTGATCAGCCAGCGGTTTGAACAACTCGCTCAAGATCAGCAAGCAGCTGTTGACTTGAATCAACCGATTGTGATGGGGAATCAACGCCTTTATGTGCATATCCAAAGCCTGTCATTGCGCCGCTTTCCGTTGCCAGAAGCCTTAGTTTCCGCCAATGAACTCGGCTTTAGTGGACTCAGATCCATCAATCGACGAGACGGTTTTGGGGTCGAATTTGTGGCGGTTTTACCAAACACCCGTACAACATCCCCGCAAACCACCCCACCCACCGATGCCGCCATTCATCCATCACGCTTTCTTCCCATTACGCTGGTGCTCAAGGCCAGAGGGCATGATTTAGCCAGCGTCCTCAACAGCACAGATTTTGATTTAGACATTTATAATCCTTACGATGATGAGCGCATCAGCCTTGGCGATGGCACCAGTGGATTGGCAGCCAATTTTTCTGCGCCCTATGGGTTATGGCTGGCTAAAACAGATCTCGCACGCACGGCATACCGTAATTTATTAGGCATTGAGAAACAAACCTCAGGAGCGCAACTGTACCAGTTAGAACCCTATAATCCGGATAAACGTGTGGTGATTTTGGTTCATGGACTCGCCAGCAGTCCAGAAGCATGGATTAGCCTCACCAACGATGTGTTGGGTGACCCGATTTTGCGCGCACACTATCAGGTGTGGCAGGTGTTTTATCCGACCAATATGCCCATGCTAGAAAGCCGTTATCAAATTGAACAATTGTTGCAGCACGCCTATCAACAAGTCGACCCCACACAACACGACCGTGCTAGTCAACACAGTGTATTGATTGGTCACAGCATGGGTGCAGTGATTGGGCGCTTACTGGTCAGTCCAACCGATCTACGCCACACGGCTTTGCAACAATTGGATGCTGATGATCGCAAACGACTGCTTAACATTCCCATGATCAAGGCACGCTTTACGCTACATCCAGTCCCCAACATTGGTCGAGCAGTGTTTATTTCTGCACCTTTTCAAGGCACCGACTATGCAGATCGCTGGTTTACTCGTGCCATTCGACGGGTGATTCACCTACCTGCCCATTTTATTCAAGGCATTGACACCACCATCCAACGCGCACGACTAGATACAGGATTGCTCGACCGTGTGGGGCAAGCAGGCGTATTGGCATTTCAAAACGGCCCCAGTGAGTTATCTCAACAATCAGTGTTTATGCGTCTCACCCAATCTGTTCAGATTCAGCAAGGGCTTCCCTATCACTTAATGATGGGACAACAAAATCCTGCTCTCAATAAGCAAGAGGCCAGTGATGGCATTGTGCCGTATCACAGCAGCCATATTGAGGGTGCTGCCTCAGAAAAAATCATGACCGGTGGACATAGTATTCAAGACACCCCTGAAGCAGTCTTGGAGCTACGGCGCATTTTGCGTTTACATCTCACCCAATTAGGAGACATCAGCAGCACACCGACGCCTTAATCGCAGATGTCTGCCCTAATGGAATCAACCGATGACTGGGCAGCAAATATGCTATTTTTGCACTTCTTTTGTCATTACAATGCCATTCTTTTTATACGGAATGCACAGCATGGCACGTACAGCGGTCTACCAAATTCGCCTAGATGAGCAAGAAAAACAACAAGCTTTTGCTGTCCTGCGAGAACTAGGGGTCAGTCCTGCACAAGCCATTCGGGTCTTTTTACGTCAAGTGGTGGCCACGCGCTCTATTCCTTTTATGATCGAGCAACCCAACATCATGCCTACACTGCCAACGACATTGACCACACCATCACCCGCAAATCCTCCTCAAGCATCGACCCCCATCCCGACAGATCATGACGTTTTTGACCATTTAGATGGCCTACTCGACCGCCTGTAATCAGCGGAAATGCACCACACGCATGGCTCTCATCGTGTGGGCGTGCGGCATCAGCAGCGCCGAGAACAGCTGAATAAAAATCATCTTTTACATGTTATCATGAATGAATCTAATCTATTGGCAAGGCCGCATCCATGCTAGAGCTTCGACATTTGCGCACCTTACACGCCTTACGCGATCACGGCTCACTGGCTGCGGCGGCAGAACAACTCTGCCTGACCCCATCAGCGTTGTCGCACCAACTGCGTGAACTTGAGCAATGGTTAGACCTGTCATTGGTCGACCGTAAAAGCCGACCGGTGCAGTTTTCGGCAGCGGGTGAGCGCCTCTTACAATTGGCCGACCAAGTGCTGCCGCAAGTGACCCGCACGCGCAGTGATTTACATCGTATGGCTCATGGTCAAACAGGGCGCTTGCTGCTGGCCTCCGAATGTCACAGTTGCTTTGATTGGCTGATGCCCGTGCTAAACCGGTATCGACCCGACTGGCCCGATGTGGACCTTGATTTTGCCAGTGGTTTTGAGCCAGAGCCGCACCTGTCATTACAAACCGGCGAGATCGACCTGCTCATTACAGCCGACCCTTTAGCGCTCGCAGGGCTACACTACACCCCACTGTTTGAGTACGAATCCCGCTTAGTGTTAGCACCCACCCACCCACTGGCACAACAAGACCATTTTTCTGCCGAAGACATCGCAGCACAAACGCTGATTAGCTATCCGGTAGATTCAGCACGCCTCGACATTGTCGCCGGTTGGCTCGCTCCTCTGGGGCTGCAACCTGCGCATATGCGCCGGACGGAACTCACCCCCATGCTGATTCAACTGGTGGCCAGTGAACGTGGCATTGCCGCTTTGCCTGATTGGGTCGTGGATGAATACGAGCGTCGCGGCTGGGTGACCAGTCGACGAATTCCTGTTGCAGGAAATGCCGGCCTAAAACGCACACTCTATGCCGCCTGTCGTGACAGCGATCACAGTTTGATTTATCTGGATGCGTTTTTAAAACTCATGGTACAAATGACACGAAGCGGTCGAGCAATGCGTGGCTAATCGACGCATTGTCAGACAGTCCTACATTACCCCTGATGCTTTTCGCCATTGACCTGACTTTGGGTCGGTCGATAACGTCGAAAACCGTTTAATCGAGCCATGGATTGCCTACACACATGGATTCTAGCCACCGTCATGACCCCGGCGTCCCCGGCGCTTACGGCATCTTATTATTAGATGTCGTCTCCCGTTGGGGGATTAGCGACCAAACGCTGCTTGCACCGTTTGGCTTTAGCCGTGAGTTCTTGGCCGAGCCAACGTCACGGGTTGCCGCAGTGACCTTTAATGAGCTGCTCAAACGCGCTCACTTGCTGACGGGCGAATCCACTTTGGCCTATCACTTGGGAACGCAAATGCGCATCTCAACGCATGGTTTTATTGGTTTTGCCATTATGACTGCGCCCACTGCTGGCGCGGCACTGCTACTGGCATCACGCTTTATTCGTACCCGTATGCCCTATTGTCGGCTCAATCCACTGCCCAATGGCGCGATTGGTGATTTAGAGTTTGCTGTTGATGTGCCACTTGAACCCCTACGCAGTGAAATCATTTTAAGCCTCTACATTGGCATCTTGTTTATGGGGCAGGCTCTCATTCAACAGCCGATTCATGCACGGCTTGAATTAGATTTTGCCGAACCCGTCGGGTTTTCACGCTTTCGCAAACTGATCGACAGCGAATTTCAATTTGGCCGTCCAGCCTTGCGGGCGCATTTTGATCAAGCATTGGCCTATGCACCATTGGTGTCTGCTGACCCTGTTGCCAGCCAACTGGCATTAACCCAATGTGAGGCCGAACTTTCTGCGCTCGGCCAGCGAGATCGCTTGGCCGCACGCGTGCGTGAGCTATTGGTCATGACCCCCAATGGTTTTCCAAACATTGAACACGTCGCCGAACGCCTGTGCATGTCGGATCGCACCCTCAAGCGACAACTGGCCGCCGAAGACACCAGTTTTAGTGGACTGCTAGAAGAGGTACGACATCGCCAAGCGATTGGTCTGCTCTCACGCACCGACCTCAGCCTTGACCGCATCTCCGAGCAACTAGGCTACTCAGATGTGGCAAACTTTAATCGGGCATTTCGGCGGTGGACCGGCAAAACACCGGGGCGCTGGCGACGCGAACCCCGACACCGAGAAGACTAACCGCCACACAGGTCAAACAGTGGCGCTGTGGTTTTGTAGCCAATCTCTTGTCAGGCCACAGCACCACTGCTACTGTTAACCCTGTAATAGCCCTATTGAACATTGAATACAAAACGGCGACCCATACGCCGCTGTGAGGGTGATGTTGCATGTATACGCAGCACGGTTGTGCATCACCCCCACACCCGAAAATCAAACCGTTGAGTGATCACTGCATCACCACCCAAACCCAATAACGGACATGTGTATGCGTATCGCCCCTTTGCCTGACAACGAAAAAGATCGGCTCGACGCTCTCATACATCTGGATATTCTCGACACACTGCCCGAGCCACAGTTTGACGAACTCACCGAATTGGCCTCGTCCATTTGCGGGACACCTATCGCCTTAATCAGCCTGATTGACACCCACCGCCAATGGTTTAAATCCTCACTGGGACTGCCCAATGTGCATGAAACCCCACGAGACCTTGCCTTTTGTGCACATGCCATTTTGGGTCAAGAGCTTTTTGTGGTGGAAGACACCCTGCTTGACGAGCGCTTCTGCGACCACCCGTTAGTCTTGAATGACCCCAACATTCGGTTCTATGCCGGTATGCCGCTCATCACCGATGATTGGTACTCGCTTGGC
>JBEANQ010000102.1:0-9186 GCA_041165345.1 Pseudomonadota bacterium | reverse complement strand
GTACCATTGGTGACCTGATCAAGGCCCAAATGAAGTAATACACACCTGCATCGGTCACACTGTGTTGCCGATGCCATACAGCCTCCCACACTCATGGGAGGCGGTATGTTTGACCCGAAAACGGAAAGGAGCAACCTATGAGCACTGGATTAAACAAATCTGACCTGATCACCCGTCTTGCTGAGAAAAACACTCAAATGGGTGAACCAGTGGTTGAAGACGCGGTACGTGTGATGCTCGACCAAATGGTAGCCTCGCTGGCGTCGGGCAAGCGTATCGAAATTCGTGGATTTGGCAGTTTTGCGTTACATCACCGCGATCCACGCGTCGGTCGTAATCCAAAAACTGGTGAGTCGGTTGAAGTCGCTGCCAAAGCTGTTCCACACTTCAAACCCGGTAAAGCCCTGCGTGATGAAGTCAACAGCGCGATCTAACGTTGTTGCACAAACGACCCCATTGGCTTGTCTGCGTTAATCAGACAGGCCAATGTTTTATCTAATTGAATTTGTTTATCTTAAACCATGTCAAGGTAGCCGTGATGCGCTTCGTACTCATTGTGTTGTTGGTACTGGTCTTTGGTTACTCACTGGCATTGGTGTTTCTCAATAATCTGGATGCCACGGTCAATTTGGTGTTTACCCAAGCACCCGCCATGAATTTGGGTTTATTACTCATTATCACGCTGTCATTGGGTATTATTATTGGTCTATTACTGGGCTTGCAGGTTTTTCGCGTGTTTCAATTACGCTGGGAAATCACTCGGCTTAAAAAAGAGCTTGAGCAAGTGCGGAGTCGTCATATTCAAGCTGCTGCGGCCGCTGCTGCGGCTGCTGGCGCTCATTTATCTCACCCCACACCCGATGATGGGGTGATGAGCAAACCACCGGCGCCTTAACCGGCCCGCTCAATTTGGAGCGAGATTTGAGCATTATTGTTGCCCTTGATGCGCATCGTCATGACGATGCGCTTTTTATTGCCGATCAATTAGACCCAGCGTTGTGCCGTGTCAAAGTGGGCAAAGAGCTGTTTACCGTTGCCGGTCCAGCCGTGGTTCAGGCATTACAGACCCGCGGGTTTGAGGTCTTTTTAGATCTCAAATTTCATGACATTCCCAACACTACTGCCCAAGCCGTGTTGGCAGCAGCTGATCTGGGTGTCTGGATGGTGAATGTGCATGCCAGTGGTGGGCGTCAAATGATGACCACAGCCAGTGAACGACTCAAAGCCGGTGGGTATGCCACTCAACTGATTGCAGTCACGGTATTAACCTCAATGAGCCGTGACGACCTACGTGATGTGGGGATTGACGTAGACCCAGCCGTTCATGTCAGTCGTTTGGCTGCGTTGGCTGCGGAGTGTGGCCTTGATGGCGTCGTCTGTTCGGCGCAAGAAACCGCCAGATTAAGGGCAGAGCAGGGCGGTGATTTTGTGTTGGTTACACCGGGTATTCGTCCGCTAGGCAGTGCTTCTGATGACCAAAAACGCATTGTGACCCCTGCAGATGCCATGCAAAATGGGTCAACACATTTGGTGATTGGTCGCCCCATTACCCGTGCAACATCACCAAAAGCCATGTTGGCAGATATTCTGCAACAGATCACCCTCGCGGGTTAATGGGTTCAAGGGTGAGTGTAAACATGCACGTCACCCTTGGGAGCGGGTTACATGAGCAGTCGTAGTATACACATCCATGCACCTGTATCGGTGGTTCATCAACTGCTCATGGATGTGGGTGGATGGCGTATCTGGAACCGCAGCATTGCATTCTCTGCAATTGATGGGGATGCAAAACCGCAAACACACGGCTTGTTATATCTACGACGGCTGGCATGGTTACAGTGGCAGTTTTTGATCATTGAGCAACAACCCCTGAGCAAACTCACGCTTGATTGTGTGTGTTTAGGTGTTCATATGCATATTAATCATCAAATGACAGCCTTGTCTGCCGATCAAACACTGTTACGCATCGACATCAGCCCTCAACCTCATGTGCTGAGTCGGCTATTCAATATTGCTGTGATGCGCTATTGGTTCGACTATCAGCAACACGCGCTCAAGGGGATTGGGTATGCGGCACAGCAAGTGTATGCCGCATCCATGCTGCCTAAAGCATGATCAACAGTTTTTTATAAATGAATTTTTACCACATTAAGTCATCTGGAATGACATAGGCGGCGTACGGGTCATCTTCATCCATTTGTTGTGATGACATGACTTTGTCATTACAAATGACAATCACCTCTGGTGCACGCGTGGCAATGCGCTCGGCCAGCGCTCGAGGCAATAGTGGATATTGATCATCTAGACGAGCAATCGCCACACGACCAGACACAATTTGATTATAAATTTCTGGGTTCACATAGATTTTTTTGATTTTGTTGCCATCCACAAACTGATAGCTGATCTCACCTCGAGTATTGGTAATGTGCAGCTGTGTGAGCATTTGCCGAATATTGGCCTGCATGGTTTTGGCTTCTAGTGCATCTTGGCGCTCACGGTTGAGCGCCTGATCACGCGCCAGTTTTTCAGCAGCAGCCTGAGCCAATGCCGCACGAACGTCGTCATCCGACTGTCCGGTTTTTTTGGCGTGTTGCTGTTGTTGATTAATCTTTTTGGCTTTTTTGGGATCAATCAAACCCGCTTTGAGCAATTGAGCCTGCAAGGCATTTTTCATGATCGGTCATCAGGTTGAGCAAAGAAGCCCGAATTCTAAAAAATCGGCAGTCATGTGGCAATTGTTTTACCCACAAACACTGTAGTCACTAGTGACGTATAATGTATATTATGTTAAATAAATCATGTATGACAACCGACATCCAAAAAAACACCCGCTGCTTGGCGGGTGTTTTTGGCATTCTCTGTTGGATACTGGTGCTAGCTGGTCGCTTTTTTGGCGACCTCACTTTGTTTAATGTTGGCCTTGCCTTTTAGATACTCAACATAGTCTTCAAGGTCTTGTTGACCATGTAGTTGTTTGAGCATGGTTGCCATTTGTTGACGTTGCTCGGCGGGTACTGCATCCGCCCGACCCGCCGTGACAGCACTGACGGCTACAACGGCTACACCATTTTGACCCAAATCCACACTGGTGAGTTGCCATGGTTGTCCTGCTTGCACCATGGGCAAACCAAAGGCAGCAACTTGTAATTTAGGATCAGGTAATGCTGTCATACGGGTAATTGAACCCATGTCATTAAAGCTAGTGCCATATTGTGTTGCAACAGCCGCAGGGACTGCTCCAGCACGAATCGCGTTGATCATGGCTTTTGCATCGACCAAAGCAGCTTGAGATGCGGCCTTCACCATCAGTTGGCTTTTAATCTGCATACTGGCTTCAGCCAATGTTTGCTGACGAACAGGTTGATAGTTTTGCGCCTGAATCCAAACAGTACGCGTGGGATCAACGGCTATGCCACTTGAAATGTGATGATCAACAATTTGGTCATCGCTAAAAGCGGTCTTTCGTACATCAACATGAGCAAGGTCACCTGCGCCACCTGACTTTGTAAATCCTTTTTGCACTTGAATGGTGAGTCCTTGTGCTTTAGCGACGTCTATTAAGCTATCACCATCAACAGCCTGCTCATTCATTTGATTGACTGCATCGTTGTACAGCACATCTGCCTTGGCTTGGCGAGCGTCTGTTTCTAGTTGAGCACGTACAGTATTGAGTGCTGGTGCCCCTGTTTGGCGAGTCTCAAGCAATTGAATTAAGTGGTAACCAAATTGGGTTTTAATCGGTTGAGAGGTTTCACCTGATTTGAGGGTATCTAAGCTTTTTTCAAACTCGGGAACATACGTTCCTTTTGCTGCAAAGCCCAAATCTCCACCATTTACGGCGGAGCCTGCATCTTTAGAATACGTTTTAGCAAGCGTGGCAAAGTCTTCACCCTTTGCAATACGAATGGCTAGCGCCTCAGCTTGTTTTTTGGCATCCACATCTTTGGTTTTGTCATCAACCGCAATCAAAATATGTCTTGCCCGACGCTCAGCATTACTTTGACTGGCTGCAACCAGTTTTTGATATCCCGCTTGAATATCTGCGTCTGTAATGCTGACTTGATGCAAAAAAGCTGTCGAATCAAGGGTAATGTAATTCAAATCTACTGTTGCAGCAGTCTGATGTTTGGTTTTTGATTTTTGATAGTCAGCTGCAATTTGCGCCTCCGTCACATTGACCTTGGTCAAGTAGTTCATGATGGGCAGCGTGGCAATATGTGCTGTGCGTGCTTCACCTTGTAATGCAGCCAAACGATCTTGCTCTTGTGGCAGAGCTAACGCTGTGTCATTCAGACCACCAGCCAACTGCCGAATCGCGGTTTGCTCACGCACCTGATTAATGAGTGTATTCCGGTCTTGCCCAGAATTGCGTAAATAAGTTTGAAAAAGTTTGTCAGAAAAAACGCCATTTTCTTGAAAACTTGCCTCTTTACGAATCAAATCGCCGACTTGATTGACGCTCATTTCAAAATTTAAGGCTTTGGCTTGATTGAGTAACACGGCTCGTGCAATCAGGTTGTCTAGCACCTGTTTACGCAAAATCGTGTCGTTAATGCGGCTTTCATCGCCATTGGCCTGTTGTAACAATTGTTGACGCTGTGTGGTGAGAGCCTGCTCTAACTGTGGTTGCGTAATCTCGCGACCATCGACTGTGGCGGCTTTGCCGGCATCGCCTGAACCTGCAAAATACCCCTGAATTCCGACCAATGCGAACGGAACCAAGAACAGGGCGAGCAATACTTTGCCCAACCAACCTCGGATCAATGTGCGAAACGCTTCCATAAGAATTCCGTGAGTTTTTTAATTCGTGACCTGATGAACAGGCAGACGAATATTGAACATGAATAAAAAAATCTTGCTTGGGTGATTCTAACGCCCAATCAAACGAAAAGCGCGCCACATGGCGCGCCTTTGGCTGATATCCTAATTAGGATACAGCGTCTTTCAAGCCTTTGCCTGCTTTGAAGCCAGGAACTTTGCTGGCTGCAATTTGAATGGTCTCACCTGTTTTAGGGTTACGACCGGAACGTGCTGCACGCTCTTTCACACTGAATGTGCCAAAACCAACCAGCGTAACACTATCGCCTGCTTTAAGCGCTTCGCCTACGGCGTTGATCATGGCATCGAGTGCTTGGCCGGCCTGAGCCTTCGACAGATCACCTTTGCTGGCGATGGCGTCGATCAATTCCGATTTGTTCATGAAAGGCATATCCTCTACGTTGTTAAGACTGTGGCCCGAGTGCAGGCGTTGGGACTTTATAACAACGGCTTTGCCCTAACACAAGATCGAGATGTCGCTGAAATGGCAAAACCACCAGACGAATCACACTATTGGTCGGTCTGGATCAAAAAAACATCACTTTTGAGTGTTTTCTTGACGCAAGGCGCGGACTTCCTCGGTTAGTTGCTCTACTCGATCTGTGAGTTGAGCAATGACGTCAGATAGTTGAACTACTTCACGATGTGATGCTAAACCAATACGTGCAACGGTTTGGCTGACACGCTCATCTAGCGCACGCTCTACGCGAGTACGAGTATCTGTGACACGCTCAGTGACTTTTTCGCGGACTTCTTCTACTGCTTCTACCGTGCTATCTGCAAGATCAGTGGTTTTAGACTCTAGCTCCTCACCAACTTTCACTAAGGAGTCAAACAAACGTGAGCCTTCTTCTTCTGCACGAGAAAATGCACCAAGGCCTGCCAACCAGATTTGCTGAGTATATTTGCGAAAATCGAGCGCAGCTTTGCGACGACTTTGTCCACGATCAGCACCTTCGGATACACCACGATCGGTTTGCAGTTCTGATTCGTTCATTGCTACTTCCTTTTAAAAAATGCGAGGTTATCTGCCTAATGTTAAACAAATCACCCCTTTTGGCTACAACAATACTAGCATGCACACTATTTCAACACGAAAAAAGTGTCAGACATGCACTTGACTTTCATCTGAAATTCTCCACCATGACCACTCGAGCATTATTGTCATTGTTGACAGGTCTCGCAGCACGCTGAGTAGCGTTCTGTCCCATCACAGTTGCCGGATCAGGGAGTTGTTGTCGATGAAGGATCAGCCCTTACCCAAGGATGAACAGGGCCGCCATCCAATGTATACGGTCGTTTTAGTGGCATTAGAGTCACTGCTGACGTTTTTACTTCAGTATGACCGTAGTGTTCGTCAATTGGCTAAAGGGCTTATTGAACGTGAGGCGGTGATTGAAGTACGCACTTATCTGCCTGCTGAAACATTTTACGCCACGTTCACCACCCGTGGTGTGTTGCTAGACTTTGCCTTGCCAACTGATAAAACTGTAGATGGACGTGTGACAGCTTCATTTACTGATCTAGTCCGTGCGTTTATGACGGCGCCACCACATGTGCTAGAAAAATTATTGTTGGAAGGTTCCGAGGCTGTGGTGGTCGAGCTGCGCCAACTCATGGCAAGCTTTAACATCCAGCATATTTTGACCAGTTGGTGGCGCACTGGATTGTTTGGCAAAAGCCAACCTCAGCCCAAAACCAATCAGCGTATTCGGACATTGATGAAAAAAACCGAGTATCAACAGCAACAGATTGAACAACTCACGTTACAGACACATGAACAGTCCTATGAGTTGCGCCATATGCAATACCGCTATCGTCGTCTACAATGGGTGACTTCTGCGATCATTGTGTTGTTGTTTGTCCTACTGATGCTGAGTGTTTTCTTAAAATAACATCTTGAATAAGCCACTTAACTCCAATTGATTCGACAGGGTTTTAATCTTGACTAATTTAGTCGGGATTCATTAAAATAGGCCATTCCAGCCATTTTGCGGTTGTTCCCCCTCATGCGCTTGACCACTCGCGGTCGCTATGCGGTGACTGCCCTGCTTGACCTTGCTTTACAACCTGCGGATCAGACCATCACCCTGTCTGAGATCGCGGGTCGTCAATCTATTTCTGTGGCGTACCTTGAGCAACTCTTTGCCAAGCTGAAGCGTAGCGGATTGGTCTCTAGTGTACGAGGAGCGGGTGGCGGCTATCGTTTAGCGCGTGATGCTCATAGCATTGCTGTGTTGGATATTATTGCTGCGGTCAACGAATCTGTTGACGCCACACGCTGTGATGGCCATGGCAATTGCCAAGACGGCGCGATGTGTTTAACCCATGATTTATGGCATGAACTGTCCGAACGGATTGAAGATTACCTTGCGGGCATTACGCTAGGTAGTTTGATTGACCGCAAAAATGTTCAGACCGTGGTGTTGCGCCAAACCAGCACTGCTGTTGACTCGATTCCCCTTTCATCTGTACCGAGGCTCTCGTCATGAAGCGTCCTATCTATCTCGATTATGCAGCAACCACGCCGGTTGACCCGCGTGTGGCCGAGCGCATGATGCAATTCATGACTATGGACGGCATTTTTGGCAATCCAGCGTCTCGTTCACATGGTTATGGTTGGCAAGCCGAAGAAGCGGTTGAACACGCACGCCAACAAGTGGCTGATCTGGTCCATGCTGACCCACGTGAAATTGTTTGGACATCCGGTGCAACCGAATCCAATAATTTAGCCATCAAGGGTATTGCGCACTTTTATCATAAAAAGGGCAAGCACATCATCACCAGCAAGATCGAGCATAAAGCTGTGCTTGATCCATGCCGCCAGTTGGAAGACGAAGGGTTTGAGGTCACTTATCTTGACCCTGAGCCAACCACGGGTTTGATTCACCCTGATGCTGTCAAAGCGGCGTTCCGTGATGACACCATTTTGGTCTCCTTGATGATGGTCAACAATGAACTCGGCACCGTCACTGACGTTGCCGCGATTGGCGAAATGACCCGCGAGCGTGGCATTTATTTGCACGTTGATGCAGCGCAAGCGACGGGTAAAGTTGCGATTGACCTGTCAACGCTTAAAGTCGATCTGATGAGTTTTTCGGCACACAAAACCTACGGTCCAAAAGGCGTTGGTGCACTGTTTGTTCGTCGTAGCCCGCGTGTACGCTTAAAGTCACAAATGCACGGTGGCGGCCATGAACGTGGTATGCGGTCAGGCACTTTAGCAACCCATCAAATTGTCGGTATGGGCGAAGCCTTTGAAATCGCTGGCACCGAAATGGTCGCTGAACAAGCACGTCTGGCGGTACTGCGGGATCGTCTGTGGGCGGGTCTGCAAGACCTTGAAGAAGTGTATTTGAATGGCAGCGCCACCCAGCGCGTCGCCAACACCCTCAACGTGAGCTTCAATTTTGTTGAAGGTGAGTCGTTGATGATGTCGCTTAAAGATTTGGCGGTGTCGTCAGGTTCAGCCTGTACATCTGCCACACTTGAACCATCGTATGTGCTGCGGGCGTTGGGTCTGTCAGACGAAATGGCACATAGCTCGATTCGGTTTAGTTTAGGCCGTTATTCGACCGACCAAGACGTGGACAGCGTTTTAGAGTCTGCACGTTTTGCGGTGCAAAAATTGCGTGACCTGTCGCCGTTATGGGACATGTTCAAAGAAGGGATCGACCTATCAACGGTTGAATGGGCAGCGCATTAAGCGTTTGCTCCAATATATGAATCAGGCGTGAGGGCCACTGCCCGCCTCGCCTTGCGCATGGGGATTTGCGTCCCCATATTGAATTTAACGCTGACCCCGAGGTCTGGAGAAGCATCATGGCATACAGCAACAAGGTCATTGACCACTACGAAAACCCCCGCAACGTTGGCGTTTTAGACAAAAATGCCGATAACGTGGGGACTGGCATGGTGGGCGCGCCCGCTTGTGGAGACGTGATGCGCTTGCAGATTCAAGTCAATGATGACGGCGTGATCGAAGACGCACGCTTTAAAACCTATGGCTGTGGTTCGGCCATTGCGTCTAGCTCACTGGTCACCGAATGGCTCAAGGGTAAAACCTTGGATCAAGCGCAAGAAATCAAAAACTCGGCGATTGCTGAAGAACTGGCCTTGCCACCGGTTAAAATTCACTGCTCGGTTTTGGCTGAAGACGCCATCAAAGCAGCGATTGACGACTACCGCAACAAAAAACAAAGCGCCTAAGCGTTCTGTTTTATTCATTTGTACTCAGCACATAGGAGCAAGCGATGATCTACATCAGCGAAAATGCTGCGGGCCATGTTCGCAATTCCTTGGTTGGCCGTGGTAAAGGCGAAGGCATTCGGGTTGGCGTGCGTACCGCAGGCTGCTCTGGGCTGGCCT
>JBEANQ010000101.1:0-9367 GCA_041165345.1 Pseudomonadota bacterium | reverse complement strand
CAATTACCAGCTGATCACCCGTAGCGATGCCCTAAAAGACCCGTACGAGCCGGGCTTTGTGTTGCCCCGTTACTTCTTGCTGCTGGCAGAGCTTGACGAAATCGACAGCGTCAATCAACAGTTAGCAGGTGATCTGGCTGCCGAACACCCAAAAATCGCCAAAGCATTGTCCCTGATGAACCAAAAACTGGATCTCATCACGGGTGCATTTTATGACGCGATGGTCGAGTCGATGCTGCCTAGCCCCACCCGCGTCAACATCTCTGAAAGTGGCCTGTCGTTTTATGCGCGTGAGCGTATTCCGCCAGGTACCCACTTACACTTGTCATTGAGCCACCCTGACAACGCCTTTCATCTGGCCGCCACCGCTCGTGTGGTGTACTGCGAAGACGAAGACCTCGAAGGCTACCGGACGGGGGCATACTTCATCAGCCTACATCCAAACGACCGCTCCAAACTATCAGACAGCATTAGTCGCAAAATGGCCGAAGACGCCACCATGAACGGCTACACGCTCCCTGACGCGTTTATGGGCTAAGTCAGTCCTTGCCAACGCTGGCGAGCCTACCATACGGCATGCTCGCCAATGTTGATGTAAGAAAACGTGTATACACACTGAAAAACGTTACTCAATTCTTGAAGACGACGATATTTCTGACAAGGGCAGCGAATGGATGGGCTGAGACTGACGCACCATATCACGCCAGAAATACAACACCATACCACCCACCACAACAACCAAACCCAACACCGTATGTGAACCCACCTGCTCATGGTTTAACCATGCTCCCCATGTCACCGCCAACACGGGGGTCATGATGGTGGTCAACGCCACAGGTGTGGGTCCTAAATGCGTAACCAAATCAAAATAGCAAACGATTGCCACAATCGACGCCATCACCACACTAAACCCCATGGCCAGCAACGCCGTCATGCTGGGCCACTGAGTCGGCATGTGCTGGGAAAAAAACGGCAATAGCAACAACATGCCACACGCAGAAACCACCAATGACCCCGTGGTTTGTGCCAACGGATGCAACTGCGCGCGCTCCGCCTGTACCCAAAACATCGACAACACATATAACGCCATGGCAGTGACAATCAAGGCCACTCCAACCAGACTCACCGCTTGATGCTGTGACTGCCAAAGCCCGACCGCCATACTCATGCCCAACACCCCCAAACCCATACCCATCCATTGCACAGGCTGCAAGGCTTGGCGCTGTGGGCCTAGCCACGCCAACAACCCCGAAAACAAAGGGGATAACCCAAATAACATCGACACCAAACCAGAACTTAAATGCACCGCACCCAAATAACAAAACAGCATCGCGCCCAACAACCCCAACGAACCCGCCCCATAGCTGCGCAGCGCCACACGATCCAAGCGCAACGGAATCTTTAACAGGCGCAACAACAACAGTCCTAATGGGGCTGCCAGTACAAACCGAATGCACAACGCCCACACTGGATGAAGCTCACGCACACTCAGCACCACTGCTAGTGGCGTTGATGACCAAATCAAAATCAGTAACACATAACGACTGCTCAAGGCCAAACGTGAGGGACGCATTGAATAGCCTGACTGCTGTGGTGGATCATTTGTACTCACAACCGTATCCTTTTTTTAATCGACTAACCCAACCATTGGGCATAAAAAAAGACCGCTGTTAGCGGCCTTTTGGGTGACATCAAGATCTGAAATTACGTCATCTTGTGTTGCCATTCGGCCGCAAAGGGTATGCGCAGGCGCACACACCACATCGCGCTAGGGCGAATGGCACAAGAAAACTGGGCAATCACAGACAATATATTCATGGCTTGATCATGCGATGATCAATAGGCTGACGTCAAGCCAGATTTAAACCTTTGAGCCGTTGCGCCTTTCCTTGACAAAGCGAAGACTGGGGTCGCTGTTAGTGTGCAACGTCAACAGCACCTCCTCTGCCTTGCGGCATCTCCTCCTTCAAAAGGAGGAGAAAAAGCACCCGCTTTGGCTTTTACCCCCTCTCCTTTTGAAGGAGAGGGCTGGGGTGAGGTGCTTTTTTAAGGAGCCTTGCGCGGCAGGCCACTCAAGGATGGGGTCGCTTTTGGCTAACGCAGCTTGACTCGCTTTAACCGCACAATGGTTTTTTCGAGGGCATCGGCAAAGATTTTTTTGTCTTTGTCACCCAGCGGTGGTGGCCCACCAGTTTGCACCCCCGCCCCCCGCAGCGAGTCCATAAAATCGCGCAAATGCAGACGCGCACGGACATTCTCAGTGGTATAGATTTCTCCACGGGGATTGAGCGCCGTACCGCCACACTCAATCACTTGTGCCGCCAATGGAATATCTTGCGTCACCACCAAATCACCAGCCTGCATTCGCGCAATAATTTCTTGATCAGCACGATCAGCGCCATGCTCCACTTGAATGGAACGAATCATTTTAGAAGGCGTAATGCCCAAAGGCTGATTGGCCACAAACGTCACCGGCAGACCATGCCGATCAGAGGCCCGAAAAATCAGCTCACGCAAGATTTTGGGACACGCATCGGCATCAATCCACAACTGAAACACCGGAGCATCCGGTACATCTGCATCTGTCATACGGATTCCTTACCGTGGTGCCATCCGAATCGCGCCATCTAGACGGATGGTTTCGCCATTCATAAAACTATTTTCAACCAATTGTACGGCCAGTTGGGCATACTCTGAAGGCAAGCCCAAACGCTTGGGAAACTGCGTCATTTCAATCAATGGTAGTTTGACCGAATCGGGCGAGGCGTTCATCAGTGGGGTGTTAAAAATACCCGGTGCAATGGTGTTGACGCGCACACCCAGTACGGCCAAATCACGCGCCAATGGCAAAGTCATTCCCACCACACCACCTTTAGAAGCAGCATACGCCACTTGACCAATTTGGCCGTCAAACGCCGCAACAGAGGCGGTGTTAATGACCACACCACGCTCACCATCTTCATTGGTTGGCGCATTACTTTGCATGGCAGCTGCGGCTAACCGTGTCACGTTAAAGGTGCCAATCAAATTGACCCCAATCACCTTGGTAAACGCTTCTAACGGCATGGCACCGTTTTTGCCCACGGTTCGGCTGGCCGAGCCAATCCCCGCACAGTTGACGCAAATATGCAGCGCACCAAAAATACTTTTCACTTGCTCAATGGCGGCATGAACCGAGACTTCATCGGTCACATTGACCACAAAAGATCGCACTTGCGCACCCAAACGGTTAACTACGGCGTCGCCTTGCTCGGCGTTGACATCAAAAATAGCGACTTTTGCCCCAAGTGCTACAAAGGCTTCTACTGTAGCCAAGCCCAAACCGGATGCCCCGCCGGTCACAATGGCAATTTTCCCTTTCAGTTGCATCTGTTGTACTCCTCACTCATCAAGATGACATCATAAAGACACGATTAAACCACAGCTCCCCCCTTGGGCAATTTCGCATTTTGTGCCATTTTTGCGGTACATACGCAGGGTGTGGCCATTTTGACACCTGACGACCAATTGAAAACGGCCACAATGCACCCATGCAATGGAGATCCCCCTTAGGCTCATATGGAACCGCCTTGTCATGACAGATCAGCGCCAACCCCCACAAACCATGCCTATTCCGTGCGACACCATGGGCGGCCATGGTGATCACTGGCAAGCGCTGAGCCTCACGCCGCAACAAGACGTGCCGCGCTGGCTACAAGCCGCTATTGATGACGCCATTGTGCCCAGAGGTCTGCACCCTACCAGTGACAGCCTACCGCCGGATCATTGGCTGCTACAGGGACCGTCAAGCCAAATGCTCCGCCTGACGCAACTGCTTGATGTCGATCACAACCAGCAACCTATTCGGATGCGCAATGCCTACCCCTGTATCGACAGCCCACATTGGCGCAATGTCCGCATTCAGCGTATTTTGCATTGCGACGAACGGGGTGAAGCCATTCTGAGTTTAGAAACCGAAGACGGCATTAACCTTCATGCCTTTGATACGTTATATGCCATTCAAAAAGACTGCTATGACGCCAACACCACCTATCAAGCCAGCCTTGGCGCCATCGCCTACGGCCTTGAAAAAGTTGGTATTGACGAAAAAATGCGCGTCGATGACCCCGCAGCCATTCGGCACCATCGCGCACTCAACGACATTTTGGCTGCCAATGACGGTACTGCACCAGACGACCTACAAGCACAATTGGACGCATGGCAGCCCAAAGGGTTAGAAGACCAAGAACCCGTCATGCTTGACCTGTCACGCATGGCTGCTTATTTATTTGGTGAGCACTTTGGCCAAGAAGACGAAGCATGGTTTCAAGGCGAAGTGATTGGCAAGCAGGTCATTGATTTTTTAGGTCAACCCGTTTGTGTGTTTGATGTGGTGATCCTGCGGGAAGACCCCGATCAACCCCTCGTCATTGCGGTTGCCTGCAGCACACATGCGCTTGATGGCCTTGAAATTACCGTTGGCGACTTTGTCCGCGGAAACATCTGGATGCAAGTTGAAATTCATGCTAAGAGTGTCCCATAGATGTCACACCGCCAGTCATTGGAATGAAAGGCTATCACCATGAATACGCACATGAAGGCCAAAACGCCTGCGTTGCTGGATCAATCTCCTACACAGTCATTGCTTGAGCCGGTGTCCGTGTTGTTTTTTGTATTGGGACTGGTCCTTGCGGCCACCCTGATGCACAGCATGATTCGGTTTTAAATCGCCTCGGTGCGATCACGGTATCGTTGCTCGCGTGATCCCTCATGCCAGCGCATTTGGCCTGAGCTATGCCCATTAAAAAAACCTGCCATTGGCAGGTTTTTTTGCGTCTTCAATCGGCGAACCCCTTGCCGTATGACAAGCGGTTCATGATTGATGATTACTCAGTCACGCTCAACACGCGCTTGAACAAATCTTTTTGTTCTTGGCTTGGACGTGCAGTTTGCAACGCCATCAGCTGGCTCATGTCACCTTGAACCTTGATTTTGCCGGTCATGAACGCTTGCATGGCAGCTGCCATATCAAACTCTAAAAACACTTTGCGCAGGGTTTCGCCATCCATCGTCAATGTGGTTTTGGCATCTGCTGACAGGCCACGTTGGATTTTGCCACCGGCCAATGCCATTTCAACATCACCTGCAGGTGTGCCAGTAACGTTCATGTTCAGTGCCAAACCTGCCAATGCAGGAGGCAGATTCAAGTCACCAGCGGCTGCGGTCAGTTGTGCAACGGTATCAAACCATTCAGTGGTTAGAAAAGCAGGCATGGTCGTTCCTCATTGAAAATCATGGACAAATGTAAAACAGGATGCGCCACTCATGGTGATTTTGGTCAATATGACGAGCCAAAGCACGATGGCGCCCCCACCTTATAGCAAACTCAATGCCCTGTCGGTATGGCATGAAGGCTCTTTTAACAGTTAAAAAGCCTGACTCCTCAGTCTTTTCTAAAAACTTTGCAATAAATAGACATTAAGGATGCACGACAAGCAAAAAGATTTTAAAATGGCGCACTTTTTGTGTGTCTAGACGACGCATTGTTGTTGTATCGCTGAAAACAGCCGACGCGAGCATACTCAGTATGTCAGTGGCCGGCCCCAAACCGATACCGTCTGACATACATTCGGGTAGCGGTCGCCACCTGTATGTTCCATGCACGCGACTGTTGTTCGAACTCTCTCTTCTGCAACGTTTTTTTTGTGTTGCGGCTTTTCTAGGAGCCCGTGCATGAGTCACTCTTCATCCGGCTTGGCCCCCGTCAAGTACGAGTATGAACTGGTTCGCCTGTTCACCATCATGACGGTGGTCTGGGGTATCGTCGGGATGGGGCTGGGCGTTTTAATCGCCTCACAGCTTGCGTTTCCAACGTTATTTGAGGGTATCGCACCGCTAACGTTTAGCCGGTTGCGCCCTCTGCATACCAACGCTGTTATTTTTGCGTTTGGCGGTTGCGGCTTGTTCGCAACGTCTTACTACATTGTGCAACGCACCTGTCAAACGGTGCTGTTTGCCCCACGTCTTGCATGGTTCACCTTTTGGGGCTGGCAAGCCGTGATTGTGAGTGCTGTGCTGACGTTACCGTTTGGTTATACGTCTGCCAAAGAATACGCCGAGTTAGAATGGCCAATCGACCTACTGATTGCAGTGGTGTGGATCGCTTATGGCACGGTGTTTTTTGGTACGTTGATTAAACGTCGAACCTCGCATATTTATGTCGCAAACTGGTTTTTTGGTGCATTTATTATCACCATTGGCCTGCTACATATCGTCAATAGCATGGTGATTCCTCTCAGCCCACTAAAGTCATATTCAGTCTTTAGTGGCGCAACAGATGCCATGGTGCAATGGTGGTATGGCCATAACGCAGTTGGGTTTTTCTTAACCGCTGCATTCTTGGGCATGATGTATTATTTTATTCCTGTTCAAGTGGGTCGTCCGGTCTACTCCTATCGCCTGTCGATTGTCCACTTCTGGGCATTGATTGCCTTGTACATGTGGGCAGGTGCGCATCATTTGCATTACTCCGCATTGCCAGACTGGACACAGTCGCTGGGCATGGTGTTTTCGTTGATTCTGTTTGCACCGAGCTGGGGTGGCATGATCAACGGTGTGATGACCATGTCTGGTAGTTGGGATCGCTTGCGTACAGACCCTGTGATTCGCTTCTTGGTTGTTGCATTGTCGTTCTATGCCATGTCGACCTTTGAAGGCCCAATGATGTCGATCAAGACAGTCAACGCCTTGTCACATGATACGGACTGGACTGTAGGCCATGTCCACTCTGGTGCGTTAGGCTGGGTCGGTATGATCACCATTGGCTCACTCTATGTGCTGATTCCACGCGTGTTTGATCGTCAATCGATGTATTCCACACGCTTGATCAACATCCATTTTTGGTTAGCAACAGTCGGTGTGATTTTTTACATCGTGTCCATGTGGATCTCGGGGATTACCCAAGGTTTGATGTGGCGTGCAACCAACCCTGATGGCACCCTCACTTACAGTTTTGTTGAAAGTGTGGCGGCGTCACATTGGCCTTATGTTGGTCGTGCATTCGGTGGGCTATTGTATTGGTCAGGCATGCTATTCATGGCCTACAACCTGTACATGACCATTAAGTCACCGGTTACGGCCGATGAACCCCAAAAGACTGTTGCGGCCTGAGGAGACACACGTTATGGCAGGTACTGCCCATGAGGTGGTTGAAAAGAACACCGGCTTGCTCATGATCTTGATTGTGGTCGCAATTAGCTTCGCGACTTTGGTCGAAATTGTTCCGCTGATGTTCCAAAAAGACCTCAATACTCCAATCCCTGGCATGAAGCCTTGGACTGCGCTTGAACTAGAAGGCCGCGACGTTTACATCCGTGAAGGTTGTCACGTGTGCCACACCCAAATGGTTCGTCCATTGCGTGCAGAAACAGAACGCTATGGTGCGTACTCACGTGCAGGCGAATCGGTTTGGGATCACCCCTTCTTGTGGGGCTCTAAACGGACTGGTCCAGACTTGGCTCGTGTCGGCCAAAAATACTCGGATGATTGGCAAATTGTTCACTTAAAGAATCCACGAGATGTGGTGCCTGAGTCTGTGATGCCAAGTTATCCATGGTTGGCAAAGACTACCCTTGATGCCAGTCAAACACAGGCCAAAATGCGTTTGTTCCGCGATCATTTTGGTGTGCCATATACAGAAGCTGACATTGCAGCAGCTCCTGACATGGTTCAAGGCCGTACCGAACTGGATGCCGTTGTGGCCTATCTCCAACAGTTGGGGATTGCCATGAAGGGCCAACGCTAATGAGCCTGTCCTTCTGGCATTCAGTAGCAACTGTCATTGCGATGGTTGCTTTCTTTGGCGTGTGTTGGTGGGCGTACTCGCCTGCCAATCGCAAACGCTTTGAAGATGACGCAGCTATTGCGATTCAAACCGATGTTGCGCAGCCAAAGCCGGAAGCGTCTGACACCGAATCGAGAGAGAAACGACAATGACCACATTTTGGAGTTTGTGGATTGCCATCCTATCCATAGGATGCTGGTGCTTCGTGACTGGAGCGCTGATTTTTGTCCTGCGCATGAAACCCACCCTTGAAGAAGACGGCACCACAGGTCACGTCTATGATGGGATTCGTGAATATGACAAACCAATGCCGCGTTGGTGGTTGATGGTGTTCTGGGCATCCATTGTGTTTGCGGTAGGTTATGTGATTGCCTATCCATCACTGGGTAGCTGGAAAGGCATTTTGATGATCAAAAAAACCGATGGCACCAGCGTGCATTGGACATCGGTCAATGAAATGCAAGATCAATTTGACCGCAACAATGCCGTATTTTTAGCCGATTACCAAAAGCGCTTTGCAGGTCAAAGTATTGAAGAGTTGGCCGAAAATCCACGGGCTAAAAAGGTTGGCCAACGTCTGTTTTCACAAAACTGCGCGGTTTGTCATGGTAGTAATGCCAAAGGCAATACAGGCTTTCCTAACTTGACCGATAGCGACTGGTTGTATGGTGGAACGACCGATAAAATCGTCGAAACCATTCATAAAGGTCGTCATGGTGGCATGCCCACATGGCAAGAAAAACTGGGTGAAGATGGCGTCAAAGCGGCGGCCGAATATGTCATGTCCCTCTCAGGACGCAGTGATTTGAATGGTGAACTGGTCAACGAAGGCCAAAAACTATTTAAATCAAACTGTGTGATGTGCCATGGTGCCGAAGGAAAAGGTACACAGGCAGTGGGTGCACCTAACTTGACTGATAACATTTGGTTATATGGTGGTGATCGTGCCACGATTCGTCAAACCATTCGTTATGGTCGTGCAGGCGTTATGCCTGCTTGGGAAGCCAAACTGGGTAATGAGCGCATTAACCTACTGGCGGCCTATGTGTATTCGTTATCAAAGAAAGAAGCTCGTTGATCACATAATCGTGTGATGATGAGGGTGTTTTCATCAAAAGGCCGTCTGCACCGCAGGCGGCTTTTTGCATTTTACACCAGTGATTTTTAGCATCAGAGGCTTGATCAGTTTTACTGCTGCATCATAGTACCAAAAGCATTTGGTCAGATCTTGATGCAAGCGCCATACTACAGTCCTCCCAAACGCAACGTCTCGTGGTGTTGATTTTGGGTGTGGTGACTTCTTTTTCCTTCCAGCAAATGGCCAGACCAGATGAGCGAGAAGATTCCAGTTCGTGATGTCTCTGCGGATGCCGTTCAGAGCTTTCATCCCGACTTCACTGCCAAACGGCAGAAAATTCATACCAAGCTGATTGCAGGCTTTTTTCAAAATATTCGTACCACCAGCATGTACAGTTTGATGACCTTGTTTGTCTTGCTGCCATGGTTACGATGGGATGATCGGCAAGCAATTTTGTTTGATATTCC
>JBEANQ010000100.1:0-9617 GCA_041165345.1 Pseudomonadota bacterium | reverse complement strand
TGGTTGCCGCCGAAAATATTGCAACGGCTCTGGCTGGGCGCGTGACTCAATAGGCAGCAGCTTTAAATAAGGCGGCACTTGCTCGTCACAAAACAGCTCGACCGGACACATGGTGGTGCGACCAACCCGCACCGGAAATAAGCGGGCTTGAGCTTGGCGTGCCAAAAGGGCGTTGATCAGCTCGGTTTTCCCCCGAGAAAATTCACCCACAATCACCAAACGTAGGCGCTCGACGGCAAACATTTTAAGCGCATGTTGAAGGCGTTGTTGGCGCTGAGGATCACGATCACGCGCATGCAACCAAAGACTGTAGCGGGTAATTTCCCCGCCAATCGATTTTTTCCACGCATTGAACTGGCTAATCCGACGTGCCAAAAGCTCATGGGTGGCCAATGGTCGTAAGGACGCAGCGCGATCTACTGGATCGTTCATGCCGAACCTCTTATGGGACAGACGCCCAGTTGTTCTTTTATCAATTCAGGATACTGACGCGGGGATTGCACACGCAAACGCTTAAGGCGTGCAGTTTCGCCCCACAAAAGCAATATATCGCGCACCGGTACGTCAAACAGATCAGCCATAAACTGGCATAACGCTCGGTTGGCCTTACCATCCACGGGTGGCGCACACAGCCGCACTTTGAGTGCACCATCCTCCATCCAGCCAGACAGCTCGGTCTTTTTTGCTGCAGGCTGCACCCGAACGGTGAATTCGAGTGCGCCATTTTGCCATGTGGGTTTGAGCATGTACACGCTCACCTAGAGCATGCCCATCAATGCCACTGTGGCGTGATCCAGCAAACGCTGACAAATGATAATCACCAAAAACGCCACCATTGGAGAGATATCAATTGGCCCTAAATCAGGCATGACCCGCCGAATAGGAGCTAAAATTGGCTCTGTCAGTTGCATGACCACACCGATATAAGGCGAACGTGACTGCGTCAACACCATCACCCAACTCAAAATAATCGACGCAATAATCAGCCAATAACAGAAGCTTAAAAAGCTTTGTAAAAGCGAGATTAATGTGGTGGCCAGTAACGTGATCGGCCCAAACTCAATCGCCGTTGCGGGGCTGTCGATCAGTCCTAGCGCATGATTACCCGACAACTGCACCAAGCGCAGCAGCGTGATTAGCACCAGTGCTGCCAGATTGATCCGACCATGGGCAATTGAAGGGATAATGCGGCTGAACACGTCGGCAATGTGGGTGGCACGAATGGTCGATAACACCACAGGGTTATACGGGTCTAGTGCGGCCAACTGCATCATAAAGCGCAAAAACAGCAGTAAAGTGGCCACACTGATCACAGTGTTAAAAATCAGAGCAACAATATCCACGTCAGTTGGCATCCTTAAAGGGGGCAGTAAGTAGACGCATTAGCAATCAAGCTCAATGGATAATGTCCGACTACGTTCAGCAGCAGCGTGCAAGGCTTGTACCACATGGGCATCGACCGAGAGGTCATTCATACAATCGAGTGCGGCTTGGGTGGTGCCGTTGGGTGAGGTGACATTGCGGCGCAGTTGTGCCGGATGCTCACCACTGGTGATAGCCATTTGTGCCGCACCCAACGCGGTTTGCAGGGTCAGCGCACGGGCGGTTTTTTCGTCTAGCCCCATGTCTTGACCCGCGCGGATCATGGCTTCCATCCAATAAAAAAAGTACGCAGGCCCTGAACCTGACACCGCTGTCACGGCGTGCATGTGCGCTTCGTCTTCAACCCAAATCACCAAGCCTGTCGCACCCATCACCGCCGCGGCCTGCGCGCGGTCCGCAGCACTGACACCTGCACCTGCATATAAACCACTGGCACCCGTTTGTACCAATGCAGGCGTATTGGGCATCACACGGACAATTCTGTCATAACCGCCCAACATTTTAGACAGGGTTTCAACCGTCAAACCCGCCGCAATCGACAGTACCAAACGCCCGCCGATCACATCTTGCAGATCGGCCAAGACAGCTTTCATCATTTGTGGTTTAACGGCCAACACCACAACATCGGCCTCAACCACCGCAGCACGGTTATTTTCAGTGACCTGTAATCCGCGTTTTGCAAGGGTTTGACGCAAATGCTCCACTGGCTCAGAGACGATCATGCGGCTGGTTTTAATGTCTTTGGATAGCAATCCGCCAATCATGGCCTGTGCCATGTTACCGCCACCAATAAAGGCAATACGCCCTTCAAACGATGTGTTCATCTGTGTTTAAACTCCTGCTTGAAGACTGAGTAGACTGCATGGATAACGCTTGGGTCAGCTGATTAATCACCCGACTGGCATCCCAGTCTTTGTTTGGCCGCTCCCCAACCCGTAGCATGACCAACTCATGTTGCGGACTAATAAACACATATTGACCACGCATGCCTTCAAAATAAAAAATGCTGGCGTCTTGGTGTGGTGCTTTGGCATGCATCGCCTCAAACCACGGAATCCCCCGTACCAACCCTGCATCATGCGCCTTGAGCCAAATATGGTAGCCATAATCACCACGCCCCCCCACAACCCCTTGCTCAGGGGTGTTGCGAGCAACCAGCATCTCATCTAACCAAGCCGAAGATACAATTTGCTGACCGTCATGCTGTCCACGTGTCAAAAACAACTGCCCCACCCGTAGCCAGTCTTCTGGGCGTGCAAACATCGCCCCAAAGGTGCGTGCCATACCGCCTTCACGGTCCAGCCATAAATGCGCGTCATGACAGCCCAAAGGCTGCCACAAATAACGAGAAAAAAACGTGGCTGCACTCATGCCAGAGGCGCGTTCCAACACAATGCCCAACAATTGGGTGTTGTAGTTGTTGTATTCAAAATACTCACCTGCTTTGGCCACCGCAGGCAAATTTAGGGCGTGATGTTCGACCGCATCGCCCAAATACAAACGCACCACGGGGGGGAGCAAACGAAGCGGGTGAAAGCCTACATCGCTTTGTAAGCCAGACTGCATACTCAGCAGATGACCGATGGTAATGTGCTGACGAGCATCATTGCGCCACTCGGGCAAATAGGTTGAGGCTGGTTCGTCCACGCTAGCAATCAACCCGTGATCAATCGCAATACCAATACAAATGGCTTGTACAGTTTTGACCAATGACATGGAATTGAACGTGTAATGCGCATAAAACCGACGATAACGCTCATGCACCAAACGGCCCTGCTGCATCACCAAAAATGCACTGGTGTTATGCAGCATGAGATAATCACCAGCCGCCTGCAACACAGCGGGTGCAATGGTCGTCGATTGTGCATCAACAGACAGCGATTGTGGCTGCGCACAACCCTGCACCGCATCACGAGGTTGGTACCAATTACTTTGGGTGATGGGGCGAATCATCTGCGAACCGATCAAACGACGCAGATAGCGCATGCTCAACGCAGGCAAAGGCATAACGACTGTTCCTTTTTATAACATCACCGCGCTGTTGCGGAGACAAAACTCTCACGGATAAAAACCGCCTTACCTAGCCCCTTTATGGGGTGCTAACCGAACCCATTGCCAGCCGTTTAGTGACGTCTCGGCCGCCGTTGTGGCCCAAAAACCCAGCGGCGTAAAGACGCCAAGCGGCTGCTGACCATCCGATAACACATGAATCATCTGACGTTGCCACGGCGGAATACCGCCAGACTGTAGCAGTTTTTTCAGTGGCCAATGGCCGATCCTGCCGGACAGGTGCAATCGTTCCCCGCCTTGCCGTGCAGATAAAAACCAATCATTGGGTAAGCGTGCGCGCAAACATGGTTCAACCGCTCCCTCAACCAACTGCCACACGCCAGAGGGCAAGGTTAAACATTGCTGTGGCTGCGCCTCAATGTGTTGATCGACCGCCAGTGGTAGATGCTGCGGCAAACGATACAACGCCAGCTGGTAACGCCGAACCTGCCATGTCTGCCAGTCTACTCGCGCCTCGCCATCGACTCGGCTGGTCAACATCGCCAAGACTGCCTGCACCCGTGCCAGCGGTGGCGCGTAAGGCTCATCGCCTTGCAACCAACGGGACAACAATAAACGTTGACGCGCCACACTCAGCTGCATCAATGCAGGCACACTCAACACATCTATACACGGATGAACAGGATCAGGTTGGCAAGCTGCCCAGTCCATTGCCACCACATCGGCCAAAATATCGGCCGTATCGTGCATGAGTGCGGCCGTCCGTTGCATCCCCACAGCAGCGCTAGGCCACCGCTGAATCAAAGACGGCCATAGCGTTTGGCGCATCCACACCCGATCATAATGATCGTCTGCATTGGCAGGGTCATCAATATAGTCAATCTGCAAGGCCGCAGCCCATGCCGTGATGTCGGCGCGAGTGGCTGTCAGCAACGGACGCCAACGTGGATAACCCTGCCAGACATCATGCGCACGCATCGCCGCCAACCCCACCACACCCGCCCCTTGACACAACCGCATCAACACCGTTTCGGCCTGATCTTGCTGATGATGCCCCAAGACCAACACCTCATGGGGCAGCAGTTCGGCCAGTAAGGCCGTGTGCCGTGCCTGTCGGGCCGCAGCCTCCACATTGCCACGCCCCACATGCACGCGATGAACCACACAGGGCAACTCACGCTGGGCACACCACTGTGTCACCTGTTGTGCCCACTGTGCAGAGGGCGACTGTAAACCATGATCCACATGCACCACGCGGACCCGATCAGGCACAACATGATGCAGTAAGGCCGCGATTAACAAGGAATCTCGGCCGCCGCTACACGCCACCAAAAAATGGTGATGTGACGCAAAAAATTGGCTTAAATCGTCTCGGATACCGAGGATGACAGCGTGCTGCCAAAGGCCATCATCCGACGGTAACGCGCCTCGCATCGTGCTGTTGGCTCCATTTGCAACAAATCATCAAGTAAGTCTGACAGGGTGCGACGCAGGGCGTTCATCACTGCCACGGGCTGTAAATGCGCGCCTTCACCTTCATCAATCACGGCTTCAACCAATCCCAAGGCTTGCAAGCGGTCAGCCGTCATGGCCAAAGCTTCACTGGCTTGTGCGGCTTTTTCGTTGGTTTTCCACAAAATGGCCGCACAGCCTTCAGGTGAAATCACCGAATAAATACTGTTCGACAGCATGACCACTCGGTCAGCAACCCCAATCGCCAACGCCCCACCCGAGCCGCCTTCGCCTATCACCGTGGCAATAATCGGTACGTTGAGGCTGGACAGTTCGGCCAAGTTGCGGGCAATGGCCTCGGCTTGGCCACGCTCTTCTGCGCCCACGCCAGGGTACGCACCCGGTGTGTCAATAAAGGTCAGTACGGGCAAGCCAAAACGCTCGGCCATTTGACACAGCCGCAGGGCTTTGCGATAGCCTTCGGGGTTGGGCATACCAAAATTATGCTGAATCCGCTCGCGGGTACTATGGCCTTTGTGTTGACCAATCACCATGACAGGCCGACCGTTAAACCGTGCCAGCCCGCCAATCATGGCGCCATCATCACCAAACAAGCGATCCCCATGTAATGGGTCAAAATCGCTAAATATTTCATTCACATAATCCAAAAACAATGGCCGATTCGCGTGGCGAGCAATTTGCACTGTTTCCCATGCTGAGCGCGGTTTTACTGCTGCCAGTGTCATGCTGATGCCTCCGTAACCCGTACATCCAACGTGATTCCCCAGTGTTTAAACTGGACGGTTTCTTCCATTAAATCGGCCATCAACAGCGGCCAATCTTGTGCAACTGCAAACACATCCACTTGCCAGACATCGGGCGCTGCTAGGCTCAACTGCACAACTGGTAACGCCAAGTCACTACGGCCATGGTGTAGCAATACGGCCAGCCGCAACAGCAAACATAAATCACGCAGACGAGGCCCACCCGACCGCATCACTTGCACCTGCGCGTCATCACGTAATTTACGTCGATGCAAACCCACCAACAACGACAAACGACCCTGATCAACCTGAGAAAAACCGGGGACATCAGAATGCTGTAGCAAGTACGCACCATGCCGATGGTAACCACCATGACTAATCGCAAGGCCAATTTCATGCAAATACGCAGCGCGGCGCAGCAAGTCGCCGTCTTCTTCATCTAGACCCGCAGGCTCACACATTTGCTCAAACAGCACACGCGCCGTGGTTGCGACACGCTCACCTTGACGCACATCGACGTGATAACGCGCCATCATGGCTTGTACGCTGCGGTCACGCACGTCTTCATGACGAAACCGCCCCAACAGGTCGTACATCACGCCTTCGCGCAATGCCCCATCGGAATAGCACATTTGTTGCAATTTCAGCTCTTCAAAGACCGCACACAAAATCGCTAAGCCAGCAGGCAACACGCCTTTTCGGTCTTCACGCAAGCCTTCAAAATGAATGTCATCAATGTGCTTACAGGCCAACACGCGCTCGCGCAGCTTGTGCAAGCCCTCACGGGTAATGCGCTCTTGGTCGTCACTCCAGCCTTGCGTCACCAAAATCTGACGGGCTGCTTTGATCGTGCCACTTGATCCCACCACATTGTCCCAACCGGTAGCGCAGTACGTGGCCGCAATCGCCATGACCTCTTTACGCGCCGCAGCCACCGCCCGATCAAACTGACGCAGACTAATCACGCCATCATCAAAAAACGCCTTGGTGTACGCCACACAGCCCATTTGTAAGGACTCCGTTTGGAGCGGCTCAAAGTCTTGACCAATAATAAACTCGGTCGATCCACCACCAATATCCACCACCAAACGCCGACCCTGATCGGCCATGGTTTGCGACACACCCAAATAAATTAATCGGGCTTCTTCACGCCCCGCAATGATCTCAATCGGCTTGGGCAAAATTTGCATCGCCCGCTCAATAAAGACCGCCGAATTCTCGGCCTGACGCAGTGCGTTGGTCGCCACAATGCGCAATCGTGACGGCGGTACGGTTGCCAAACGCGCCACAAAACGGGTGAGACAATCTAAGCCGCGCTGCATGGCGGTCTCACTCAACACATTATTTTCATCCAGACCCGCAGCAAGTTGGACTTTTTCGGACATTGAAGCCACTTTGCGGACTTCGCCATGATCTAGTCTGGCAATCGCCAAATGGAAACTGTTTGATCCCATATCAATGGCGGCAAGCAGCTCTTCTTCAGGCATAAAATCGGACATATTGACTCGGGCTAGCAGCCATCAAAAAAAGAAAACACACGCAATGTGTAGCACGGATCAGCAACAAAATGCCAAATCGCCGCACGCTAAGACTCAAGATGATACACAGTTTGTTTGACAGCACCACGCCATGCCCTTGAAAATCACCCCATGTGGCCCACATGTAATGGGGTCGCCCCTATCGTTGCAGGCCCTTTGGCCGCTGGAGAGTTTCATGTCTGACATTATCAACACCACTGATGACCAATTTGACGCTGACGTTCTGAAGTCTGACGTGCCTGTACTGGTCGATTTCTGGGCCGGCTGGTGTGCGCCATGTAAAGCGATTGCGCCCGTCCTTGAAGACCTTGCCCGCGAATACGACGGTAAAATCAAAATCGTTAAGGTCGATGTCACCAATTGCGAACAAACCGCCACTGACTACAACATTCGCAATATTCCCGCCTTGATGATTTTTAAAAATGGCGAAGTGGCTGCTCAACAAGTCGGGGCTGCTCCACGCTCCAAATTGGCAGCGTTTATTGATCAAAACATCTAATTGATCACCCCTGCATTGAACCGCGTGACCATCAGGACAGCGCCGTTCATGCAGGGTTTAAATATCTATGATTGACAAGGCGATTGCTGCCGCTTATATTTTAGGCTCAGAAAACAAGCTTTTCTTCTCGTTTCGACCGCCTGCCGCTCGGCCAGCCGGATCGAAAGGACCGATCGGTCATCTGCGTCCTGATCCAATTTAGTCTTTTTTCACAGTCACAGATTTAGGTCTGTCTGCATCTGACAGCCGTTGAGGTCTAATCCGCCGCAAGTCTATGTGATTCCACTCTTGCTTCTATTGCTTTGAAACCGTCTATGAACCTGACTGAACTCAAGAAAAAACCCATCGGCGAGCTCGTCAAGATTGCCGAACATATGGGCCTTGAAAGCATGGCCCGTAATCGCAAACAAGACGTGATCTTCGCGATTTTAAAAACCCACGCCCGCAATGGCGAAGAAATTTACGGCGATGGCGTCCTCGAAATTCTCTCTGATGGCTTTGGCTTTCTGCGCTCCTCCGAAGGATCGTATTTAGCAGGGCCTGACGACATTTACGTCAGCCCAAGCCAAATTCGTCGCTTTAACCTGCGCACAGGCGACACCATCAACGGCACGATTCGCCCACCAAAAGAAGGTGAGCGCTATTTTGCCCTACTCAAAGTCAACAACATCAATTACGACACGCCTGAAAGCGCCCGTAACAAAATTTTGTTTGAAAACCTCACGCCCCTTTTCCCTACCTCTCGCATGGTGATGGAACTGGGTAATGGCACCACAGAAGACCTCACCGGACGGGTGGTCGACCTCATCGCCCCCATTGGTAAAGGTCAACGCTCGATCATTGTTGCACCGCCCAAAGCCGGTAAAACCATGCTGTTGCAAACCCTTGCACAGTCCATTACCCGCAACAATCCAGACTCCTACCTGATCGTTCTGTTGATTGACGAACGCCCAGAAGAAGTCACCGAAATGCAGCGCACTGTGCGTGGCGAAGTGGTGGCCTCGACCTTTGACGAACCCCCTGCACGCCATGTGCAAGTGGCCGAAATGGTCATCGAAAAAGCCAAACGCTTGGTCGAACACAAAAAAGACGTGGTGATTTTGCTCGACTCTATCACCCGTTTGGCGCGCGCCTATAACACGGTCATCCCATCATCTGGCAAAGTCTTGACTGGTGGTGTGGATGCCCATGCGTTAGAACGCCCTAAACGCTTTTTTGGTGCAGCCCGTAACATCGAAGAAGGCGGCAGCCTGACCATTATTGCCACCGCCCTGATCGACACAGGCAGCAAAATGGACGAAGTGATCTTTGAAGAATTCAAAGGAACCGGTAACCAAGAAATCAACTTGGAACGCCGTATCGCTGAAAAACGGGTCTTCCCTGCCATTAACATCAAAAAATCCGGTACACGCCGTGAAGAACGTCTGATGGACGAAGATTCGCTGCGTAAAGTCTGGATTCTACGCAAACTGCTGCATCCTATGGATGAGCTGCAAGCGCTGGAGTTCTTACTAGATCGGATGAAAGACTCCAAAACCAACGATGACTTCTTTGATCAAATGAAGCGTAAAGCCGCCAACTGATCTTTTGTTTACTCGTTCATCAAAACCGGAGCCACCCTGCTCCGGTTTTTTTCTGTTGGGATGCCTGCTGACATGTCCACATCTGCCTCATCATTTAAAGCCGATGCCCTCCTCGTCATCGTGACGGTATTGGCGGCGGCAGGATGGCTGTTTTCGCATCAAGCTTTATTGCAGACCACGCCGCTGTGGTTTATTGCCATTCGTTTTTCGTTGGGCGCACTGGTGTTAGGCATTTTTGCCCACCGCAGTTTAGGCCACATGACCGCCCAACACTGGCGACACAGCGTCGTGGTGGGGGGCTGGTTTGCCGCAGGCATGGTGTTATGGATTTTGGGTTTAGCACACAGCCAGCATTTGGGTGAAGGCGCATTTTTAACCAGCTTGGGCG
>JBEANQ010000099.1:0-9658 GCA_041165345.1 Pseudomonadota bacterium | reverse complement strand
TAACGCACAAGGGTTGCACCGAGCGCCGCCATATAGCCTAAGTGATTTGTCGAAGCTGGCTCACGGCGTGCCACTTGGGACAATGCTGAAAAACGAGTGGGCAGCTCACCCATTTTTTCCAGCAAACGGGTATAAATCTCGGGTTCTGGCAGGCTTTGCCCAAAGGGTGAAAATAAAGGATGCCGCAGATGGAAGCTGTTTTCAGGAAATTCTAAGTTAAATCCCGTTGCTTCGCATTTTTCAAACTGAGACGCCGCAGGCAAAACATAATGCGCCATTCGCGCAGTTTCGGTCAGGGCGACATCAATCACCACCAACAATTCTAGTTTGGCAAAAGCACGCGCATACGCGTTTGAATCGGCATAGGTGACAGCAGGGTTGGCGCTGTCCACAACCACCGCTCGCACAGCGTTTGCCCCGCCTTTTTCAATTTCATCGGGCAAAATATTGGGTGGATAAATGCCTGCAATCGGAAACATCTGATGATAGGCCGTCCGTTTGTAATTGGGCTTGCGCTCATCGGTATGTCCTAAAATAGGCAAGAACATAGTATGCAGGTTATTGCTGCCTTGCTGGCCAAAATTACCTGTAACCAAATACAGTAGTTTTTCGAGGTAACCATTGACTGTGGTATGACGGCTTTGTTGGATGCCGAGGTCAATTCGAACACAGCCGCGCTTTGCTGCTGCAAAACCACGCGCCACTGCATAGACATCGGCGAGGGGAACATCAGCCCGTGCCACATAGTCGGCCACAGGAATAGACCGTAACATGTGTTTAATGCGCTCAAAACCGGTGCAATGCTGATCTAAAAAAGCCTGATCATGGCGGTTTTCTTGTACAATAATGGCCAGCAAGGCCAGCATTAAATATGCGTCTGTACTGGGTTTGAGTTGTAAATGAATATCGGCTTGTTGAGCGGTTTCACTTTTACGTGGGTCAATCACCACCATCGTGCGGTTGGGGTCTTTTTTCAGCGCCCGTAAGGTGTCGCGGGCATTGTGAATGCCATGCGCCTGAAACGGATTTGTACCAATAAACAAAACATAATCTGCATGTTCGACGTCTTCGGTGGTATGACAGTTTTGCCGCCCAAACAGTCGGCCATTTAGCCAAAAATCACCGGTTTTTTCTTGCCCTAACGCATTATAGGCGTAACGGCTGCGCATGGCCGCCAGCAGTTGACGGTTATATGCTCCGCCTAAATGATTCCCTTGACCACCGCCACCCACAAAGGCAAAGGCATCACCGCCATGATCTCCACGAATCTGTAGCAGCTGCGCGGCAATTTCGCCAAGTGCCACATCCCAACTGACGGGTAAGAATGTGCCATCTGGCTGACGCTTGAGCGGACTGTGTAAGCGGTCGGCATGGTGTTGATAGTGGGTGAGTCGTGCAGCTTTTTGGCAAATATATCCTTTGCTGACAGGGTGATCATCATCACCACGGATTTTGCCAAATGTACCATTGTTGATTTCAACAGTAAGCCCGCAATTGCGCGAGCATAAAATACAGGCTGTTTTTTCGGTGCGCATGGGCAGCATCCTTGATTAATCTTGGGGGCAATGGCGGGCAATCAGTCAATTGAACTCACCCTATATTGAGGGTCACTCTAATTTAAGTTCCAAAAAAGAACCTGTCAAGGGATGATCTTGTCCGGCTATCGCATCGTATAGATGCAGGATAGGTGTGATTGGATACAAAGCTGATTGAACGATTCATGGATGGCGATTGTCGATTGGTGGTGATCAGCAGCGTTTCTTTTTAGAACCCAAGCGCGTTACACTAGATATTACTTTGTGGCCAGTCGGACGATTTAGCTCATGAAATGGGACGATGTGGGAAATCTGAATTGTTCAGTTGCACGCACCTTATCAGTGATGGGCGACCGATGGACCATGCTGGTGCTGCGTAATGCCTTTATGGGTATTCGGCGTTTTGATGACTTTCAGCGGCAATTGGGCGTGACACGGCATGTATTGGCTGATCGTTTAAAACGCCTTGTGGACGAAAAAATTTTTAATAAAGTGCCATACCAGCCTAATCGATTTGAATATCGCCTTACGGAAAAAGGCCATGCTTTATATCCGATTTTATTAGCCCTGACCGCATGGGGTGACGCATGGATGGACGAAGGCCGTGGCCCGCCCTTGTATTATCATCACAAGACCTGTGGGCAGCGGATGAGTCCCGTCATGGTGTGTTCGGCGTGTGGTGACCCTGTGGTTGCGCGTGATGTGACCCCCATGATTGGCCCGGGTTTTGCGGCGGCCAGCGGTTTGGGTTAATGCGTTGAATAGATACCTATTCTCATGGCGATGTGTGGTTAACATTCTGGCTTTTTAATTCGATGGGTCTGTATCACGACGACCAGTGTAGCGAAGCCGATGCACGGTCGCATCTATAAAGTGTAGACCGTTGCGTTGAGACATCATTCGGTCATACAGTGCATACTAGATCCACAAAGTGCGAGGTGCGACATTCATGCACCTTCGTCAAAATCGTCTGACAGAACAGGATATTGTGATGCGTCCATTCAGCATGTTGTATCGGTGTATGGGATTAACCTATTGCTTGTTTAGTATCAATACTGCACAGGCATCAGGTGTATTTGTGGATGCCCAAAATGGCGCTGGGGTCGGTTACGCGTTTGCTGGTCAGGCTGCTCTCACTGATAACGCCAGTACCGCTGCGTTTAACCCTGCGGGTTTGGTTCATTTGTCATCTAAGAATGAAGGGGTGCATTTGAGCGGATCATTGGCTCATGTGAATATTTCGACTTCTTTTGACAATCAACAATCTACCGCTGCTGATCCATCGATTCCCGTGGGAGAATCTCATTCAGAAATGAATCCGTCATTGACGATTCCCAGTGGTCAGGCTGTGTATGTTGACCAGCAATGGGCCATTGGCCTATCAATTACGCCAATGTATGGCACAGACGGGGAGTGGGGCGATCAGTTTGTCGGGCGTTATCAAGGCCAAAAAACTGAAATTACTGGCATGCATGTGAGTCAAGCGTATTCGTTCCGTTTGAATCCCACATTGAGTATTGGTCTAGGTGTCGATTATTTAAATTTTGAGGCAAAATTAACGCGTAATTTGCCCATTATGTGGAGCAATGGTAGTTACTTGGGCGATACCAAAGAAGCGCTTGCAGGTGATGGTGATGGCTGGGGAGGCAATATTGGGCTGCTTTGGACGCCCTCGGCGCAAACGCATATTGGTTTGACCTATCGTTCGCAAATTGACCTGAATCTTAAAGGCGATTTGACCACCACTACACCTACGCCAAATGGTGATCTCACCACCATTGTACAAACCGATGTTGACACCTCAACCCCACAATCTGTCAGTTTGTCTGGCACATATCAATTGAATCCGATATGGAAACTACTGGGCGATGTGTCTTGGTATGATTGGTCGGTAATCTCGACCATGACGGCCAAAAACCGCAGTACAAAAGCCACCGCCTATGAAGAAGCCTTGAATTTTCAAGATGGTTGGCGGTTTTCGGCGGGCGCTAAATATGCGTTTAGCTCTGCGCTAGAGTTACGGGGTGGCATGGCTTATGATGCCAGTGTGGTAAAAGACGACCAAACGCGCAATGTTCGCTTTCCAGACGCAGATCGTATTTGGCTGTCGGTCGGGGCAGGGTATCGGTGCAGTGATGTGAGCAGCATTGATGTGGGTTATGCCCACGTGATGACCGATACGTCGCATATTGACCGTCCTACGACGTTAAGTCCGGCCACGACTCAGCGCGTCAAAGGTGATTTTGAAAGTTCGGCTGATGTATTGTCAGTGCAATTTAACTATCATTTTTAACACGCATGAATCCTTAACACCGGCTCACGTAGCATGATGCTACGTGAGCGGGTTTACTGCCGTTTGTTATGTAAATTCACGCAGTGTTGCAACAAATGCTTCAAATTCAATTTGATTAAAACGGCGTATTTCGCTTTCAGCATGGCGTGCTAAAGGACCATGAATCAGTGGAACACGCACATCGACTTCCCAGTCTTGCTTAAAGAAAATGCGTTGATCTTGTTGCACAATTCGGCCTTTTAGACGGAACTCCGCAGGCATATTGAGGATAAAGGTGAGGTTGATTTGTAGGGTTTTAAAATCCCATTGTTCAATCCGCTTGACCCGTAATGCATCTTTCAAGAATTTTTCGGCCAGTTTTGGAATATTGGCTTCAAGATTAAGCTCTCGTTGCATGTAGTAGTGATCACCCACACGTTCAGAGCGTGCAATCACGACTTTTGTTCCCGGTAGTTTTTTGACCAATGATTCATGAAACGCTGTTTGTCCAACGGCGGTGGTGAGCTGCTCCAATGAAAATTCTGAAATTTCATGTTCGGTTTGAAAGGTGTGAGTCATCAAAAACATCCAAAAAAAGGCCAAATGAAGTGGGGTTTAGTCATGGTCTAAACTCAGGCGCATTTGTAACATGCAGTGATGACAGGCGCGAATATTTGCGTGAACGCTACAGGCTACAACGGTTGATATCCACGTACGCCATCACACGGTATAGACATTGTGCATTATTTAACATAAGTAACATTATACGACATTAGTAATACCTAAAGTGACAGGAGTGGCTGATCTACACCGAGCTTAGTGCGCGTCATCTTGATAAACAAACTTTGGCATTTCCCAATGGTTTCGCATGGCCAGCAACCGAAATAAAAATCCACAAAACAATGAGATCAGGATATTTTGGTCATCAGCTAAGCCAAGCCATTGGCCGACGAGATAACAACAGGCGGTTGCCATAGCGACGCTGGCGTAGAGTTCTTTTTGAAAGACTAAGGGCACATCATTGCATAGAGTGTCACGCAGAATACCGCCAAATACCCCCGTCATGATGCCGCAAACCACAGCAATCACGCCGCCATGCCCTGTTTTAAGGGCAATTTGACAGCCAATCAAGGTAAAACAAACCAAGCCAATCGCATCTAAGACCAAAAATAACGATTTAAAATGCTTCATTAAGGGTGCAATAAACACGGTGATCAGCGCCGCAGATGCACACAAAACCAAATATTCGGGATGTTTGACCCACGTTAAAGGATAATGCCCCAGCAACATGTCGCGCACTGACCCGCCGCCGAGCGCGGTGACGCAGGCAATCAACACCACACCAAACCAGTCCATGCTGCGCCGCCCCGCAGACAATGCACCGGTCATGGCTTCGGCAGTGATGGCAATGATGTACAGCACGGTCAGCAGCATGGCCGATGTCTCTTTTGACAGTCTGTTTGCACCACAGCGGTGCAAATGCGGGGCGCGAGTCTGTCAATTGGGTCAGTTCAAGTCAAGCGAGTTGGCATGACTGTCCAGACAAACGAGTGGTCGACTGCTGGGTCATTGTTGTGGAATGCGCTCAGTAGCGTACTTTTGACTGGTGAGTAAGGTCGGTAGTACGGTCACCACCTGCTGGCGTAACCACTGATGCGCCGCATCGTCTTCGGCAGATTGATGCCAATACATCACTAACTCAATGGTGGTCATGGTCAGCGGAAATTCGATGATGGCCAACGGGAGTAACAGCGTCAGTTGATGAGCATACGCCGCAGGCATGGTGAGCATCCAGTCAGTGGTCAATAATACCTGACAGGCCGCGACATAATGCTGACAGCGTAACGCCACATGACGTGTAATCCCTTGATCGCCCAGCCAGCGGTCAATCGACTCTGGTGCATCGGGTGGACTGACTGCCACATGCCGTGCTGCGGCATACGCTTGAATGTCTAAGCCCTGCAACAGACAAGGATGACCCTGTCGCACCACCACACATTGCCGGTCAAATCCAACGGTTTGATGATGAATATCAGGGTTGACCCAATGTTTACGATCCAGCACGAGGTCAAGTCGGCGGCGCATCAGGGCATGTTCAAATTGGGGGCGTAAGACCCGTTGGCTTTCAATGCTGATAAAAGGCGCGTGTTGCTGTAGATGTTGCATCAAAGGCGGAAATAAAATCGACTCCAGCACATCACGCACGGCCAGATGAAACACCCGTTGCAACTGGGCAGGCTCAAAGGCTGCGGGGGCTTCTAAAATGGCATATAAGCCCTGAACATGCGCCTGTATGTGCGGCATCATCAGGCGGGTGCGTTCGGTGGCTATCATCCGATTGCCTTGCCGAATAAAAACCGGTTGCCCCAGTGCTTCACGCAACCGACCCAGCGCATGGCTCACCGCAGGCTGAGTGACATGTAACGCCCGTGCGGCGGCCGAGATACTGCCGTGCGTTTCAATGGCGATTAACACCCGAAATAAGTTGAGGTCGATTCGAGCAGACACGCCCACTCCATCACATGGCTTGATCAAACCAGACTGTAGCAGCAAAACCCACCATCACCCAACACGGGTCAATCGGTCGATGGATACGCAAGGTTCTTGGGCGGTTGCTCTTTCGTCAGCATTAAATATTTGCGGGTTAAACCCCACCGATAGCCGCCCAGCGCGCCCGATTGCCGAATGACTCGATGGCATGGAATGAGCCATGCCACCGGATTTTGTCCAATTGCCGTACCGACTGCTCTCACAGCGCGTGGCCGGTCGATCTGCTCTGCAATGTCAGCATAGTGGCACACCTGCCCCTCTGGAATATGTAACAGCGCGCGCCAGACTTGCACCTGAAAATTAGTCCCTTTAACCAATACACTGATGGGCTGTTGTGGCAGCCCGTGTGAAGGGTCAAACCAGTGTTCCACATGGTGTTGATAACGCTGTGGATGAGCGACCCACGTTGCATTTGGCCAGCGCTGCATGAGTTCGTCTAGACCAGCGCTGGCCTGATCGACAAAGGCGCCATGACAGAGTCCACGCGAGGTTCCGGCCAACAATAACCAGCCAAATGGCGTGGCATAATGACCGTAATCTATACACAGCCCTGCCCCACCGTCACGGTATTCGGCTGGGGTCATGGCTTCAATGTGGACAAATAAGTCATGCAGCCGCCCTGCGCTAGACAGTCCGGTTTGGTCGGCAACATCCAATAAAGTGGGTTCATGGTCGAGCAAGGTTTTGGCTGTTTCGAGCTGTAAACATTGCAAAAACCGTTTGGGGCTAATCCCTGCCCAGCGTTGAAACAGCCGCTGGCATTGGCTTTCACTTAAATTCATTTGGTGCGCAACATCTGCCAAGCTGGGCGCAGTGGTGCGCATGGCCTGCATATAGGCCAATGCCTCGGTCATTCGTTGGTAGTCAGTGAGCCATGCGTGTGTCTGGGGGGTGGACATAAATAGCCTGTCAAACGCATAAAGATAAAAGATGTATGACCATACAAAACCTTCAGGCAAATCACCACCCGATTGTTGCAGTGTATTGGGTATGTCAAACATTAGGCGGTGGCGTGCACCAAAAAGGCATGAATCATGCTCATGAATGGCTTATGGTCAGACGAACTGTTTTGTGTTGATGATGAAGAGACCATGCCCATGTTGACCGTAATCATGCCGCTGCCCTTACATGACTTTGACCCAACTGAAGCGGCCGTCAGTTGGCAGACGCTGCGGGCGGCTGGGCATCAGGTGGTGTTTGCGACGCCAGATGGTCAAATGGCACATGCCGACCCCATCATGCTGACAGGTCAAGGTCTAGATGTGTGGGGGCAAGTGCCTGTCTTAAAAAAAATTACACTGATTGGGCGGTTGTTACGCGCGCAGCACAGCGCACGCCAAGCGTATGCAGCCATGACCCAAGATACCAATTTTCGGCAACCCCGACGCTATGATCAGTTACAGGTGGCAGATTATGATGGCCTGTTGCTGGCAGGGGGTCATGCTAAAGGCATGCGTCCTTATTTAGAGTCCACCGTATTGCAGCGTTTTGTGGCTGATTTTTTTGAAACCGTGGATCAGCAAGGGCAACACAAACCGATTGCAGCGGTGTGTCATGGGGTTTTATTGGCGGCTCGTTCCCTGTCCCCGACGACGGGTCGCTCGGTGTTATATGGTCGCAAAACCACAGCGCTGACATGGCAAATGGAGCAATCCGCATGGCGCTTGACCCGTGGGTTTGCGCGCTATTGGGATCCGTTGTATTACCGCACCTATGCTGAACAGGCGGGCGAGCCGGTGGGTTATTGGAGCGTTGAACACGAGATCAAACGATTGTTGGCTCACCCTGATGATTTTTTAGATGTACCCAAACATTCCCCGCACTATCTGCAAAAAACCAGCGGCGTCTGGCGTGATCAGGCCAACCAGTCTCGTCCAGCATGGGTGGTGCAAGATGGCAACTATCTGTCTGCTCGTTGGCCGGGTGATGTGTATACCTTCAGCCAGCGGTTTGCTCAACTGCTGGCTGATCAGCACATGGATTGCACCACACGGGATGAACCTGCTCAACACGGACGTATAGTTGCAGCAAGGGCGGCGGGTGAGCGTGCCAAATAGTCAAGCGCTTGCTGAGTATCGGCCTCTTGTACGGGGTGATAGCTGGGTTTTGCCCAACGCACTAACGAGCCAAACAATAAGCGCAATGAGGGCAAGGTGTGCTGGGTGGCGGCCACTTGCTCAAAGCGTCGCACAATGCCCCAGACACTGGTCGGCAAATGCGCGGGGGCTTGTGCATCTTGCTGAATCATAAACTGCACGCCTTTAAACCAAATCCCCAGAAAGATGGGTGTCACCAAGGCCATCAGGGCTTGTCGGCTGACATAAAAACCAAGGCGGGTTTGGCACAAGTGGGCAAATAAATCATAGGCCACACTGCGATGCTCGATTTCTTCTGCGCCATGCCACCGGATCAGGTCTAACATGGTGGCATCTAGATGATCTAACGACTGCTCAGACAATACCCATTGCCCCAAGACACAGGTGAAATGCTCAATGGCGGCAATCACCCCAACCTGAAACACCAGCCACCGTTCGCCCAGTAATTGGCCGAGCCATGCCTGCTGCAACGGTTGTTGGCCGAGCAATTGGTTAAACAGCATCTCGACCATGCGGGTATAGCCTGCGGTATCAAGGCCATGTTGCTGATAGTAGTGAAGCACCTGACTGTGTGCGCGAGAGTGAATGGCTTCTTGCCCAATAAACCCTTTGACGTCTGCCAACAGTTGCGCATCACTGATCAAAGGCAGCGCGCGGTTGTAGACCCGACAAAACCACAACTCGCCAGCTGGAAGCAGCAAATGCAACGGATTAATGGCGTGGGTGGTAAAGGGATCTTGTGGAACCCAATGCAAGGGCGTTTGTTGAAAATCAAAGCGCACTTTGCGTGCCACAATTGGATGATGAAGGACGGCGGACATGGTTAAGCTCCTTGAGTCAGACAATGGTTCACATCAATATCAACACCAGCGGCGGCAGAGTCTGGCATGACTCGACATGCACGTAGGCTGACTGGCATTTGACCGGATTCAATACCGTGGACAAACTGATCAATCCACTCGGCCAAGACCTGAGGCTGGCTGAGCGGTAACCAATGGCTGGCTTGAATGTCTCGTCGATACAGCTCGGCCACCCACTGATGCAGATCACTAAACAGTTGTGCGCCGACATAGGCATCGTGGGTTGGCACAATCAATTGAACCGGACAATGTGCCGGTCGGGCGTGTGGTTTGAGCAGTCGGGGTAAAAAATTTGCCCGATAGAGTTGAATGCCATCACAGCCATCGGCGGTTTGGGTGCTTGAT
>JBEANQ010000098.1:0-9745 GCA_041165345.1 Pseudomonadota bacterium | reverse complement strand
AGAAGAGCAACGACTGCTACACATTCAACCGCATTTTAGCTTTAGGTTACATCTAGAACCTCTAGAAAAACTTCAATTAGATGTTGATCAACGCGCCCGTTTACGGCGTAAAGAAGTCGTTTTAGTCTTTCGTGACAGTGCAACCAATTTGGGGTCGTCCATTCAATTGGTCAGCCCCACCAGCCGTGACGAAATGTTGGTCATGGGGCCGATTCCACTGTTTAACTGGTTGCCCTTTCGCTTGTTTGCAGGCGTGATTTTGCTCAGTTTATTTTTAATTAGTTTGGGGGTGTATGCCCTGATCTTTCCGCTGGAGCGAAAGTTACGTCAAGTGCAATTAGGCGTGATGCAGGTGCGTGCAGGCGACTTTAAAGCCCGTGTGCCTGTGTCGGGTGATGATGAAGTCGCCACACTTGCGCTGAACTTTAATGGCATGACAGAGCATATTCAGCGTTTGATTGAAGCGCAACGAGAGTTGACCCGTGCGGTATCGCATGAGCTACGTACACCCGTGGCACGCATTCGCTTTGGTGTAGACATGTTGGCCGACACCCCTGACGAAGAAGATCGCTGGGAACAACAAGCCCATATTGACAAAGATATTGAGTCCTTAAATAGCCTAATCGACGAAATTTTAACCTATGCCAAATTAGAAGAAGGCACGCCATCGTTACAATTAGAGACCATTCCACTCTATAGCATCGTGCGCCAAGTTGCGTCTGAAACACGGGGGCTGGGGTTGGATAAAACAGTAGAAGCCACTGAGCCAGACCAAGACGTCACCGCCATTGCAGAAGCCCGTTATTTGCATCGGGTGGTACAAAATCTTGCTGGTAATGCCATGCGGCATGCCGATAGTCGTATTCGGATTAGTGCGGGCATTGAGCAAGGTAAAGCTTTTGTACGAGTTGAAGACGACGGACCGGGCATTCCAGAAAAAGACCGCGAGCGGATTTTTCTGCCGTTTGCTCGGTTGGATGACAGTCGAACACGTGCCTCAGGCGGCTATGGGCTGGGGTTGTCAATTGTGTCCCGTATTGCCTTTTGGTTTGGGGGGGCGATGGACATTGATCAAAGCCCCGACCTAGGCGGTGCGCGTTTTACCATGCGCTGGCCTTTAAAACCGCTCAAGAACTAACTTCATAAAATCCTCACAATTCTGCACAATTGTATTGTCGTCGTTGTATGCTAGTGCATATGACCGACCAATCAATAGTTTAAAGATGCCAAACTCGACGCGTGAGCGCCTAATGCGAACCTTGATTAACTTGGTTGCATCACCTGATTTAGATGTATTGACTTTTGAGCGCGTGATGCGCGAAGACGTCCGTGAGCTGATCCCGTTTAAAGGCGTGATCGTCGGCTATGGCACAGCTATTCGTGATCAAATTTACATGAACGACTTTGTGCCAATCGACTATAACCCAGCCTTTATTATGCATTTGAGCGCCACCACTAGTTTTGCCGAGCGTCCTTTGTTAGCCCATTGGCTACATACCCAAGTGCCGATGTTGGTGACGGTCGACAATATTAAACACTTGGCGTCCGACTTTGAACTTGATGAAATGACTCGTTTTGAATTAACACCCATGTTGATTCATGGTCAAAAAGACTTGTGTGGTCATATGAGTAGCTATTTTAGCTTTAGCCAATGTACAGGCGATGCTCAGCAGGTGTGTGAAGATTTGGCGGTCATCATGCCCTTTTTACATTTGCTGCTGACCCGTGCCATTGCTCGCAAACGTACCTTTGTTCGCTATGATTTATCGGAGCGTGAAGCACAGATCATGACGTACATGAGCAAAGGCTATAGCAATCGAGATATTGCCGAATTGGTGCAACGTAGCCCCAACACGATTCGCAATCAGGTGTCGAGTATTTTAAAGAAGATGGAAGCCAGCAACCGTACGGAAGCCATCTACTTGTTTAATACCGTTTTCCAACCAGATGACGCCTAAGCTGTGCGTCTCCCTGCACACAGGGAGCTGCAGTATTGTGTAGATAATTTAAAAAATAGTGTCTGACCCAACAGGAAATCGTTGTCTTTGTTGTGGCAGCCTGTAGAGTATAAATTGTTTTCAGTTGTCTTTAGTCAATTGATAAATATCAAAGTAAAGGGTTAGTTAAGTCGATCTGACCTGTACAGTTTTAACAACTATCATCCATCTATTGGCCATTTAGCGCTGGAACAATCTTTAGTTCCCATGAACAAATAGTCTGCCTTTTTGGTCGATTCAACAATAGTACATGTGGACTATTGGAAAGTGCATTCCGATTCATATTGCGTCTAATCAAGTCGAACCAAACGGGATTTGCTACAATCCGCATCCCGTTTCTATCGCCGGATGTCGTCATGACCGATCTTGCTTCTACCGTTGCCGAACAAGTGGCGCAACGCCGCACGTTTGCCATCATCAGTCACCCCGATGCCGGCAAGACCACCATGACCGAAAAGCTGTTGCTGTGGGGCAAAGCCATTGCGATTGCCGGTACAGTCAAAAGTCGTAAGTCCGACCGCCATGCCACGTCAGACTGGATGGAAATGGAAAAAGAACGCGGGATTTCGATCACCACCTCGGTCATGCAGTTTCCGTTTCGCGATCACATTATTAACTTGCTCGACACACCTGGTCACGAAGACTTCTCGGAAGACACCTATCGCACCCTAACGGCGGTGGATTCGGCACTGATGGTGATTGACGGCGCGAAAGGGGTAGAAGAGCGCACCATTAAATTAATGGATGTGTGTCGGATGCGCGATACACCGATTATTTCGTTTGTGAACAAAATGGATCGTGAAATTCGCGAGCCGCTTGAATTACTAGACGAGATCGAAAACGTCCTGAAGATTCGTTGCGTTCCCCTGACGTGGCCGTTGGGCATGGGGCGTGATTTTGTGGGGGTTTATCACTTGGCCAGTGACACCACGTATTTGTATCAAGCCGGTCATGGCTCAGAAATTGTCGAGATTGAAAAACGACAAGGCTATGATTATCCAGATATTCGCGAAAAAATGGGCGACCGTGAATTTGCCCGATTTGAAGAATCGCTTGAGCTGGTACAAATGGCTGCCGATGATTTAAATGTCGATCTATTTTTGGCTGGTAAACAAACGCCAGTGTTGTTTGGTACAGCATTGGGCAACTTTGCTGTGGATATGATTTTGGATGCTTTTATTGATTTTGCGCCCCCACCCAAGGCTCACCCTGCGGTTGAACGCACAGTCGCCGCTGAAGAAACGGGCTTTAGTGGCTTTGTGTTTAAGATTCAGGCCAACATGGATCCGCGCCATCGTGACCGGATTGCGTTTATGCGCATTTGCTCGGGTAAATACGAAAAAGGCTTAAAGATGAATCATGTGCGTTTGGGTAAAGAGGTTCGTATTTCAGATGCGTTAACCTTTTTGGCCGGTGAGCGAGCGCATTTAGAGGAAGCATGGGCGGGTGACATTATTGGCTTGCATAACCATGGCACAATCCAAATAGGTGATACTTTTACCGCAGGCGAAAACCTACATTTTACCGGTATTCCGCATTTTGCCCCCGAGATGTTTCGGCGTGTGCGTTTAAAAGATCCGTTGAAATCCAAGCAATTGCAAAAGGGCTTAAAAGAGCTGTCGGAAGAAGGCGCGACGCAGGTATTTATGCCACAAATCAGCAATGATCTGATTTTGGGGGCGGTGGGGGTGTTGCAGTTTGATGTGGTGGCCTTTCGACTCAAAGAAGAATACAAAGTGGATTGCGTGTACGAGCCGGTGAGCATTTCCACCGTGCGCTGGATTGAATGCGCTGATGACAAAATGTTGAATGACTTCAAGAAAAAAGCCCACGATCAACTGTCGGTCGATGGGGGCGGGCACTTGACCTATTTGGCGCCGAGTCGAGTGAACTTGCAGCTCATGCAAGAGCGCTGGCCTGAGGTGACGTTTCGCTCAACCCGCGAACATTAAACCGTTAACGGCGTGCAGTCTCCACGCGTTGCAGTGTGCGGGTGGCTCACGTCGGCTGACATCGGAATGTTGATTCGTTGTGTGCGGCTTTGATTTTGTATGGCATGATCAAGGCCACAACGTTAGGTTTATCGGATGGCGATCAACATGGATGATCATATTCAACGCGACTCAAATTCTTGGCTATTTTTTGTCAAAGTCAGTTTTGCGCTTTCAATGGCTGCCATGTTAGCAGGCATTTTTTTTATGCCGGTTGATTGGTGGATCAAAGGCTATTTGGTGATGGGAACGCTGTTTTTAACCGGTTCGACCATCACCATGACCAAAACCATTCGTGATCAATCTGAGGCCGATAAACTGATTAAAAAAATCAGCAATGCCAAAACCGAGCGCTTGCTCAAAGAGTATGAGCTAAACGACAAATAATCAGTCCATACATTCGTTTGGGTCTGTTGACAGGATTCATACAGCAGTCGGTTTAAGTTGATCTTGAGTCGCTGCGGGCGGGCTGATTATGCTGTTTTTTTCCAAAGATTCGGTCGAATTGCACCCATGATCAACCTTCTGTCTTTCCAGCATCGCTATGCCACCGGTTTGGTACTGTTCTCTATGTTGAGTTTGACGGCCTGTGATCGCCAAAAAGCACCCGTTGAGTCAACCGAACCACCGCAAGTATCCAAAGCTCCAGCGGCATTCATTAAACCCTTGGTGGTGTTGAGCAAGACCTTGACCGAAACCCAGCCCAACTGTCAGGACAATTGCGCCAAGGCCACCGCCAAAACCTTATCGGTGGCTGCTCCTGATGAATGGCTTAATGCCACGTTAAACAAAGCCATGCTGGACTTGGCTGATGCGGGCATCAGTGAAACCCCTGCAAAAGGCCAAACCGTTGCGCAACGTCTAAAAGATTTTGTTCAACCGGTTGCGGCAGAGGCACAAGACCCCAGTTTTCCGGCTTACGACATGACGCTTGCTGCCGAGGTGGTGCGTGAACACGGCAATCTGGCGATCATTGGTTTCAGTGGTGGGTATTTCACCGGTGGCGCACATGGCAGTGCGGTACAGCGCTATGTGGTAGCAGACCGCAAGGCACAGCGAATCTTGACGCTCAATGACCTGATCCTGCCCAACCAAGACGCCGCGCTATCGACGTTGTTTCATACCCAGTTTAGTGACTGGGTTAAACAAAATGACCCCAACACCAATGTGGCCGAATACGAGCAAGCATGGCCGTTTCATCTGGCCGAACAGTGGTGGCTCAGTGATGACGGTTTGGTGATGGCCTATGGCCAGTACGAGATTGGCCCGTATGTGGTGGGTATGCCAGAATTGGTCGTGCCGTATGCTCAGCTAAAAGGCATTTTAAAACCGCAGTATTTTCCGACTCCATCTGCCGTTTCTCGGTAATTTTTTTGAGCATTGACCATGGCCAGCGCCCATCTTCCTGACGTGACTCCGCGTCACCTGCAACCGATTGCAAAAGCCATTCAACAGGTTTGTGCGTCGTATTTAGATGCCGACTATCAACGGCTCGGGCTGTTGATGCTGCACGATTTAAGCGAGATTGACGGCTTGCGCTTAAGCGGAAAACCTGAAGGCTGGGCGGGTGGGGTGTTGTGGGTGTTATTTGAGCATAATTTTTTTCATGGTGCGCCGGACAGTATTGCGGCCATGTTGGCCGAGGTGTTGGGCGTCAGTGAGGCCACCTTGCGCAAGCGTCGCAATGAGATCAGCGCACAGCTGTCACTGGATAACCCCAGTGATGCAATGGCGTATTTGCATCCTGCGGTGTTTGACATGTTGTATGAGGTGGGTCAAGACATGCCGTTGGTTGACCCGTCTAGTGACACTCAGCATCAGGTTGTTCATTTGGCGTTGCCAGAGGATCTTGCACCAGAAGCCCAACAAGCCTTAGTGCAGGCGTTTCAGGCCAAATTAGACGATCTGATGCAGGGCGGTGGTGTGGACTTGGCGCAAATGACCGCAATTGCCAAGACCTTTGGCATCACCGTTGTAACCAATGATTCCTTCGCTGCTGTTGAAGACGATGTGCCCATGCCGCGTCCTAGCTAATGTTGTCACCTGTGCCATTGCCCCTGTTTGATACCCACACTCATTTTGATGTACCCGATTTTGACGCAGACCGTGCCGAGCAAGCGCAAAGGGCACAACAGGCAGGGGTGCAGGCGTTGGTGTTGGTGGGATATGTGGGCGCTCATTTTGATCGCCTGATTCAGACCCAACACACGCTCAATTTAGCGCATCAGGCGGGTCGTAGTCCGCGTGCTTTTGTCGCAGCAGGGCTGCATCCGTTTTATATTGTGCAGCATCAACCACAGGATTTAGCCAGACTAGATACCATGTTGGCGCAGCAATCGTGCATTGCAGTGGGTGAAATTGGTCTCGATACGTTTACGGCTGAAATGAAACAACCCTCGGTATATCAGGCGCAAAAAGACTTGTTTTCGGCACAGTTGGCCTTGGCTGATGCGTATGATCTGCCGGTGATGCTGCATGTTCGTCGTGCCCATGCTGATGTTTTGGCGATATTAAAGCGCCATAATTTTCGGCACGGTGGTATTGCTCATGCGTTTAGTGGCGGTCTACAAGAAGCCGAAGCGCTGGTCAAACTGGGGTTTAAGCTGGGTGTGACAGGTCAAATCACCAACCCTAATGCCAAGCGTCTGCGCCATGTGGTCGCACAGATGGGGGCCACGCATTGGGTCTTAGAAACCGACTGTCCTGACATGACCCCGCTGTGTTGTCAGCAATCTCATGAGCATCGTACCCGTAACGTGCCGGCCAATTTGCCGTATGTATTAGAGGGTTTGGCAGCGGTGTTAAACATGAAAAAAGACGCTCTTGCCGCCCAGCTTTGGCACAATACTCAGCACTGCTTACGTTTGGAATTGCCCGATGATGCTTCCTTTGCCTTCTGAGTCGCTGAGTGACTGGCAACATGACGACGAATATGACCGTCGTTTTGCTGGTATTGGTCGGTTGTATGGGGCGGCGGCGTTTGCCCAGTTTGAGCAAGCCCATGTCATGGTGGTGGGTGTGGGTGGGGTGGGTAGTTGGGCTGCCGAAGCGCTGGCACGCACTGGCGTGGGCACGATCACCTTGATTGATTTAGATTTATTGGTGGCATCAAATGTCAATCGGCAATTGCCTGCCTTGACGCAAACCTTGGGCATGGAAAAAATCCGCGCCATGGCCGAGCGCTTGCACGCGATTAACCCACGCATCACCGTACACTTGGTGGATGAGTTTTTAAGCGCAGACAACGTGGCCGCATTATTGGCACAGCCCCCCACGGTTGTGCTGGACTGTATTGATGATGTCAAAGCCAAAATCGCCCTGATTCTACATTGTCGGTTTCATAAAATTCCGCTGGTTGTGGCGGGTGGCGCAGGCGGCAAGATTGATCCGCTGAAAATTCGCGTTGCGGATTTAGCCCGTACCGAGTGCGACCCGTTGTTAGCCAAAATTCGCAGTAAGCTGCGCCGTGACTACAATATGTGCAAAAAGCCCAAAGATAAATTTGGCGTGACCTGTGTGTATTCGATTGAACAACCGTATCAACCTGAAGCCTGTACCGCTGGTGGTTTGCAATGTGGGGGTTATGGGTCAGCAACAGCCATGACGGCGAGTGTGGGTTTGGTTGCCGTCGCTGAAGTGTTAAAAATGATTCAAAAAAAACGATGCTCAACAAATCGAGTGTGATGAGATGAAGAGAGACCATGATGTCGCATCTTCTTGCAAATATTGTGTAGCTATGGTCATTGATCCTGTGATGAATTCGCGGCACATTGTGTACAAACAGATGATGTGGCAGTTAGGTGTATCAGGTGCAACAAAAAGGTAAAATTATTCAGTGGAATGATGTGCGAGGGTTTGGTTTTATTGAGAAAATAGGTACAACAGAGCATTTCTTTGTCCATATTCGTGCCATGCCAAAAGGACGTCGACCCCAACGTGGGGATATGGTCTTTTTTGATGCTACTGTAGATGAGCGCGGTCGCTTACGCGCGGTCGAGGTGTGTTATTCCCGTCCTTTACCCATGCAAACGACCCACTATTCATGGACTTCTCCGCGTAGCCTCTTGGCTTTTTCTTATTTTATCTTGCTGCTCTGTCTGGTAAGTTTTACCGCTTTACCTGTTGCTGTGTTAATGGTGTCGATGCTGCTGAGTGCGTTGACATTTTGGGTTTATAAGCTGGATAAAATTAGTGCGCAACAGGGGCGTCGGCGCACACCAGAGCGAACCTTGCATCTATTGTCCTTGTGTGGTGGATGGGCGGGTGCATTGTGGGCGCAGTTGTTTTTACGTCATAAATCAAAAAAGACCGCTTTTTTAGTACCGTTCTGGATGACGGTTGTGATGAATTTGATGGTTGTCCTGCTATGGGCCCAGCAGGGGGCTTCGTTCTTACGTTATTTTTAGTGACCACATGAGCAGAAAAACGGGGCATCTCGCCCCGTTTCACCAACTGCTCTTTAGATCAGTTCAATCGCTACAGCAGTCGCTTCACCACCACCGATACACAGTGCAGCCACGCCTTTTTTACCACCAGTGCGCTTGAGTGCATGGATCAGCGACAAAATAATCCGTGAGCCAGTCGAGCCGACAGGATGACCCAAGGCACATGCTCCGCCATGAATATTCACTTTTGCGGCGTCAAGGCTGTACTTGTCGATGGCCGCCATGGTGACCATTGCAAAGGCTTCATTGATTTCCCAGAGGTCAACCGATTCAGCCGTCCAACCGGCTTTATCCAATACTTTTTGGATCGCGCCAACTGGTGCAATGGTGAACTCACTCGGGTGTTGGCTGTTGCTGGCGGTCGATACAATACGTGCCAATGGTGCCAAACCTTTGGCAGCAGCCGTCGATTCACGCATTAACACCAACGCCGATGCACCATCGGAGATTGAGCTGGCATTGGCTGCGGTAATCGTACCGTCTTTGGCAAAGGCTGGGCGTAATGTGGGGATCTTATCCAGCTTGGCATTGAGTGGTTGTTCGTCTTGTTCAACTGCTACATCACCCGCACGGCCTTTGACCATCACAGGAGTGATTTCATCTTTAAACCAGCCATTGTTGATGGCATCTTGCGCCCGCTTGAGCGAACGAATCGCAAAGTCGTCCATTTGCTCGCGGGTGTAGTTCATTTTTGTGGCCATGTCTTGGGCAAACGAACCCATCAGACGGCCAGTTTCGGCATCCTCTAAGCCATCCAAAAACATATGATCTTTGATTTCGCCATGACCCATACGAAAGCCACCGCGTGCCTTTGGCAATACATACGGAGCGTTGGTCATGGACTCCATGCCACCGGCAACCACCACATCGGCGCTTTCGGCTTTGAGCATGTCGGTGGCTTGCATCACGGCTTTCATGCCCGAGCCACACAGTTTATTGATGGTGACCGCACCTGTACCATCAGGCAGACCGGCTTTACGCATGGCTTGGCGGGCAGGGCCTTGTTTGAGGCCAGCGGGCAACACACAACCCATGATGACTTCTTGAACATCTTCTGGAGCAATACCCGCACGGCTGACCGCCTCTTTAATCGCCACAGCACCCAATTCAGGTGCTGTTACACTAGCCAATGCACCTTGAAAACCACCCATTGCGGTGCGTGCACCATTGACGATAACAACAGATTCACTCATACATCATGCTCCAAAGCAGCAAAAAGAACGCCGAGCAAAACCAATGCTCGATTATGTGGGGTGTAGTATAAAGGATAGACGCATCTATGTTGTGTTCTGTGGAACTAGCCACATGCAAT
>JBEANQ010000097.1:0-9777 GCA_041165345.1 Pseudomonadota bacterium | reverse complement strand
CTGTGGCTTTGGGCTGGCTCAACCGAAATAAAATCGACAACACACGGCCATCAATATGAAAGCGCTCGGCATCAAGCAAAGACAACTCATGTCCCGTCAAACGCTTGACCATACCCGACGGCCCAGACAGCATTTGATACAATCGACCCACCGGCCCACTCATTTGATGCATGTTAATAGGCGATGCAATGGTAATAATGTTGCGCACATGCGCCTCACCTTGGGCAGCCGTGTACATCAACGCCAACAGCCCACCCATGCAATACCCCAGCAACGACACTTGCGGCTGACCACTGTGTGTTTGCACGGCCGCCACCGCTTTGGGCAGCCAATCTAAGGCATAGTCTTGCAAGGTCAAATGGCTTTCGGCGGCACTAGGCTGTCCCCAGTCAACCAAATACACCGAAAAACCACGCGCCAAAAAATACCGAACCAACGACCGCTCGGCCATCAAATCAAAAATCCACGCATACACCCCCAAAGGCGGCACCAACAACAAGGGTGTGGGCTGACGAATCGGAGCGACAGTCAAGGTTTCGCCCTCGACCTGCACCCGCGACTCGGTCAATGGATGAAAAACCTTGAGCGAAAATAACCCCGCCTGCAACAACACCGTCCGCTCACTGCGATCATGCAATAAATAATCTTCACGATGGACACGACGACCGATCGCATGGCGCACCATATTGACCCAGCGATTGTTTGAAGTGTTTGAAGCATTCACGCGGCATCCCTCCCACAGGTATCGTTTAATATCATCGGATCAATCACGACCTTAGCTGCATTGTGCAACGATCACCCCCACTGAACCAAGGATTGTTTGTGACGTTTGCCCCATCATCCGCCACATCAGCCATTCATGCTCTATCGAACAGCAGCGAGCATTGACCGCGCATCATGGACAAATCGTGCAACCCACTCACACAGCCACAACGCGTGATCTGTCAATCTGCTCTAGGGTCTTTGAACACATCCCCTTAAGCTGAATCACTCATGCTATTCAACTCAACGGACTCAATGATGACGACCTTACGCACCCTTGCCACTCTCAGCACTTTGGCCGTGTTGACCGCCTGTGCCAGCACGCCCACCAGCCTAGTCATCCCGCGTGAAAATAGCCAATACGACACCGTTGGCATGGGCAAAACCCGCATCATTGCCATGAACCAAGCCATGCAAAGCGCCAACAGCACCTGCCATGCCCAGCGTGGGCAAGCCATCGTGATCAGTGACAAAACCCGTTATAACGGCGTGGTCGATGAACAAACCGGTCGCATCATTGAACGTGTTGGCTCGGCAGTCGGTGCGATTGCAGGCATTGTCAGCCCCAGCATTAGCCGTGATGACGACTACGACGTCACCGTCACGTTTCGCTGCCAACGCTAACCAAACGCCACATGTTTAGTCATGCACATCCATCATCCCCATAAAAAAACACCGGCCATGCTCAGCATGTCGGTGTTTTTAAACGCCCATGACCCGTTGGCTTAATAGCCTTCTGGACGAGTCAGCGGTAATTTTTGATGCAACGCACGCTCAAGATCGGCTAGCAAAAACGAATCATCTTCGCACGCAAAACTGATACTCACGCCAGACGCACCCGCACGACCCGTCCGACCAATCCGGTGAATATAATCGTCCGGTTGCTCAGGTAAGGTGTAGTTAATCACATGACTCACGCCATCCACATGAATCCCACGACCGGCCACATCGGTGGCGATCATGATTTGGGTTTTGCCGTTTTTAAATTGGTCGAGCATCTTGGTGCGTTTGTCTTGCGCAATCTCGCCCGACAACATGCCCACGCTATAACCCTGCTCTTTTAAGCGGTCATACAGCTTGCGCACTTGGTCACGACGATTGGCAAACACCATGACTTTTTCGATGGGTTCGGAGGCCAAAATCTCTTTGAGCAGGCGCTCTTTGTCGCTACGACCCACAATAAAAATACGTTGCTCGACCCGCTCATTGGTTTTTTGCTCGGGCTCAATTTCAACCGTGACTGGCTCAAACAACCACTGTTGCGCAAGGTTCAACACGTCATAGCTAAAAGTGGCCGAAAACATCAGCGTTTGCCGATCCGTCTTGGGCGGTGCTTTGCGCACAATCCGTTTAACCGACGGAATAAAGCCCATATCCAGCAAACGGTCGGCTTCGTCAATCACCAAAAACTCAAGGCGATCTAACCAGACTTCTTGCTGCTCTAAAAAATCAATTAACCGACCCGGTGTGGCGACCATGATGTCAATCACACCTTGGTCCATCACGGCGCGTTGTTTGTCGTAATCAACACCACCCAATAAGGTCAATACGCGCAAATCGGTATGGCGAATCAACTCGCGGGCATCGCTTTCAATTTGCAAGGCCAGCTCACGCGTGGGGGCTAAAATAAGCGCGCGCGGCTCGCCACGATAGCGTTTGTCTTCTACCGGATGACTGAGTAAGTCGTTAATAATACTAATCAAAAATGCGGCTGTTTTGCCTGTACCCGTTTGCGCACGGCCAATGGCATCGTGACCCGCAAGGGTATAACGCAGCACTTTATGCTGAATCGGCGTCATTTGGGTAAAGCCCAAATCGTCGATGGCCTGCCGTAATGCAGGATGAAGATTGACCGAGTCGAATCCCGAACTCATGTGCGCTGGACTCCAAGAAGAAGATGCCGGAACGTCGCCGGAACATCAGGGGTCCACTGCAACTGTCCGGTGGTGACAGCACCTAAAATATGGGCTGCGGCCACAATCTATAAAAAAACATGGGGACACGCCCCAGAATAAAAAAATACCGCTCATGCCAAGGCAAGAGCGGTAGGACTCTACACGCGGCTGACTGTTTTCTCATTCGTAAACGAATGAGAAAACAAACGTCATAGGGCCGAATGTACAACCCTAGACGAATTAGTCAAGTGTATTGACGTCTTCGGCTTGAAAGCCTTTTTGGCCTTTAACAACGGTGAACTCAACACGTTGGCCGTCACGCAGGGTGCGATGGCCGTCACCACGAATGGCGCGGAAGTGAACAAACACATCATCGCCACCGTTACGCTGAATAAAACCAAAACCTTTGGTGTCATTAAACCACTTTACGACACCTTGCTCGCGTGCTGTCATCTTTACAATCCTCAAGCCACACTTAAAAAAAGGACAGTCCGGCCTTGAAGACGGCAGAGAAAGCTACGAACAATGAAGCAGGAGGAGCTTGTCGTCGTTGTCATTCTGTGAAGCATTCAGCAATTCCGGTTCAAATCCATTAACTTTTGTGCAATCGACACCATGATCTATGGACATCGTCACGCGGCGAGCTTAACACGAACCATCAACAAGGCAAAGCCTAATGCAAAGATGATTACAAGTCCGGCCAAACCACGGTCTAATTGTCGTTGCCAGCACACCTGAATAGCCACAACAACACATGCAATTAAAAAAGAATAACCAATGATATTCAATTGGTTATTCCATACACCAGTCGCCACATCTTGATATTGAATCACGACCTTTGGCAAGGCCAGTTGTTGAGTATAGTTTTGTGTTTCAAACTGAGGCATCCCCAATTGGTCAACATTCAAGGGCGGAAGAATCACATGATTGTTCAAAATATTGGTCATTGCATCCGTCGCTGGCAAATTTTCTGTTCCTTGGTCTAAGGCAGGTGATGTCGCTGTCACTGGCATTGTGTTGTCTATCCGTTGACCAACTGCACAACCACTCTGTGCGATAAAACCAAAACTCATCCATCGGATTGCTGGCCTTAGACGAGCAGATCGCAGCCGATTTGGCCTCTCCGACCATTGCAGGTCGGTTTTTTTTTGCGTATCTTGCAGGCAACTCGACAGCAAATCGGCTGTTTTGCTTCGATCTTGCACAGCTTCTCCGCCTTTTATGGTCTGATTGTGATGATCATGAGGGTCGCTCATCCGTGCACGATTGTGGGTCATGTTGACCCCGCCTTCGAAACCTTTCATGGAGTTTGTCCTGTCATGGTCGATATTCTGGTGTTACATGGCCCTAACCTTAATTTATTAGGGCAGCGTGAACCACATCTTTACGGTCATACCACGCTTGCAGATATTAATCGTCTGTTGACGGAACAAGCGCAACAGGCAGGCTATCAGTTGCAAACTTTGCAAAGCAACTGGGAAGGCGCATTGATTGATCGTATTCATACGGCTATGACCGATGGCACCCGCATGATCATTATTAACCCTGCGGCGCTCACGCATACCTCGGTAGGCTTACGCGATGCGCTGTTGGGGACTGCCCTGCCTTTTATTGAGGTGCATTTGTCCAATGTGCATGCGCGTGAGACGTTTCGGCATCATTCGTACTTGTCCGATAAGGCCATTGGGGTGATTTGCGGTTTAGGCGCTGCGGGGTATCAATATGCGCTGCAAGCGGTCATTGCCCGATTGACTACACCGTCAACGCCCTAACGGCACCGTTTATGTCATGTGTTCGTCAGACGGTTCAGGCATGCTTGACCACCAAGACAACACCGCGACTGATACACCAATCTTTTTTATTCACTTGTTGTGGGATGCTGCCCGATGGATATCCGTAAAATCAAAAAACTGATCGAACTCATGATCGAGTCCGACTTACAAGCACTGGAAGTAAAAGAAGGCGACCAGTCGATTGCACTGACCCGTCGTGTTGCCGTGAGCAACATGCCAGTCATGACAGAAACCCCGCAACTGCCCGTCGCACGCACACAGCGCGGAGCGGTTGAACTGTCACCCATGCTGGGTGTGTTTTATGCTGCGGCTAGCCCAAACGAAGCGCCATTTATTCGCATTGGCCAAACCATTAAGGCTGGCGACACCTTGGGCATTGTAGAAGCCATGAAAATCATGAACCCGATTGAAGCCACCCAAAGCGGTGTCATCGAAGAAATTTTGGTCAAAAATGGCGATGTGGTGCAATTTGGGCAACCGCTGTTTCGCTTTCGTGATTAATTATTTTTGTTGATGCTCCCGTTGCTAAAGGACGATGCTTGCCCATGCTGCAAAAAATTCTGATTGCAAACCGTGGCGAAATTGCGCTGCGCATCACCCGAGCCTGTAAGGCTTTGGGCATTCAAACCGTTGGTGTGTATTCGCAAGCGGATGCCAATTTGATGCATTTGCGCTTTGTTGACGAAGCGGTCTGCATTGGTCCTGCACCGACGGGTGACAGCTACTTAAACATCTCGGCATTATTAACCGCCGCAGAACTGACAGGGGCGGATGCGATTCACCCTGGTTACGGATTTTTGTCCGAAAACGCTGATTTTGCCGAAGCCGTCGAAGACGCGGGGTTTATTTTTATTGGCCCACGCCCCGAACATATTCGTTTGATGGGCAACAAAGTCTCGGCCATTAACGCCATGAAAAAAGCCGGCGTACCGACCGTGCCGGGTTCAAGCCGTGCGGTCAACACGGGCAATGCCATCGCCGAAGCCAACGCCATTGGCTACCCGTTAATCGTCAAGGCTGCATCAGGCGGGGGTGGTCGTGGCATGAAAATCGTCGAGCGCGTCGACACCTTGCTTGAATCGGTGCAAACCGCCCAGCGCGAAGCCGAGCTCTGGTTTGGCGATGACACGGTCTATATGGAGCGTTTTTTACAAAAGCCCCGCCATGTGGAAGTACAAATCTTGGGGGATGGCGCAGGCCATGCCGTGCATTTGTATGACCGCGACTGCTCGTTGCAACGTCGCCATCAAAAAGTACTCGAAGAAGCCCCCGCCCCCGACCTCCCCGAAGCCGCCCGTGCAGATATTTTGGCGGCGTGTGTTCGTGCCTGTGAACTCATGGAGTATCGTGGCGCAGGCACGTTTGAATTTTTATTTGAAGACGGGCAGTTCTTTTTTATTGAAATGAATACCCGCGTTCAGGTCGAACATCCGGTCACAGAATGCATTACCGGTGTAGACATTATTGAGCAGCAAATTCGGATTGCAGCAGGCTTGGGCTTAAACCTTCAGCAAAGCGATATTGTGGCACGCGGTCATGCCATTGAATGCCGCATTAATGCCGAAGACCCACGAACCTTTATGCCCTCACCAGGCACAGTACAGCACTACCATGCAGCGGGTGGCGTAGGCGTACGCATGGACTCACACCTGTACAGTGGCTATGAAATTCCGTCATATTATGACTCATTGGTGGGCAAGCTGATTGTACATGCCAGCGACCGCCCCACCACGATTGCTCGACTACGCCAAGCCCTTGATGAAACCATCATTGAGGGGATTCGGACAAATATCCCACTGCATCGCGATTTAATTTTGACTGATCCGGCGTTCTGCCAGCAGGCCATGGATATTCATTATCTAGAAAAAACCCTACTCACCCGTCAGTCATAACGGCTGTGCGGTCATTGGATCTGTTTATCCCGTGGCCGCAAGCCTTTCTTTAAGGCAATAACCGGTTGAGTGCCAACACACACTGTTGGCCTTCTGCCGTCCCACAAAACTCAATGCTACGTTGATTGACATTCCAACGCACAAACTGGCGTTGCACTTCGTTGCTTTGGTCAATGGCATTGCCTGAGCAATCTGTTGCCAAATTATCAGACTTAATTTTAAGCGTCAGCATAGGCAAACTATTGTCACTTACATCAGGTAAATCATATTGATACTCACCTGCCGTCCACTCACCAGCACTCTTGACGACAAATTGTCCATCCTCACGAAAATTATAGTATTCAATACAATTTTTCTCGGGAATCGGCATCGCCCATAGTCCTGCAATCAAGGGTCGGTCCACCAAAATTGTTGTGCTTGGTACTAAATCAGCCGCCAAGCTGCTTACACTCGACAGCGCCACAACAGCGCCAACGACCCACTGCCCAACCGAACGCAAATGCCTCATGAGATCAATCTTTTCACACAATAGAAGAGGCTTTGATCGTGCCGCCGCATTGACCTAGCCGTCAAGCATCTTTTTGCACGACAACCGCAAGCGATTGTTTAGGCCAATACACCCTGCATCCCCATGCTGCCAGCACACAGACCCCAGCAGCCACCATAAAAATGGCCGACCCGCCGACCAGATCCCAATATGCCCCAGCCCACAACGATCCAATTGCAACGCCCAAGCCCCACAACATGCTATACAGCGCTTGCGCTCGACCTTGTTGATCTGCCGAAAACTCACTAAAGATTAAGCGCATGGCCAGTGATTGAAACAACGCAAAACTTAAAGCATGTACCGCCTGCGCCACAAACTGCACGGCCAATTGATCGGGATACGTTGCCACCAACACCCAACGCACCGCAGTTGCAGCCAAACACACGATTAATAATGACCGCTCCGACCACCGCGCTAGCACCCGTTGGCTTTGGGTAAACATCAACACTTCGGCCAAAACGCCTGCACCCCACAACGCACCAATCATGGTGGTGGAATATCCATAGGCACTTAAATAATTAGAATAAAAACTATAAAATGGTGCATGTGACAGCAACAATAAAAACTCTAAAGCAAAAAACAGCCACACCCGATGTCGCCGCAATACCGTACGTAAAGGCAATTTTGGCGTATGTGAGCGACTCACACTGCGCGGTGGCTCGGCAATCCAATAGGCATTGGCGACCGTAAATGCCGCAAAACCCAACATGATGAGGGGCAGTTGCTGCACCGAAGTCTGGCTAAACCACCAACCCAAGCCAAACACGGCAGCAATAAAACCAATCGACCCCCACAAGCGAATCAAGCCATAGCGATCGCGTTGATCACCCAACCAAAACAGCGTGACCGCCTCAAACTGCGCCAAAATTGCATTTTGAAAAAAGCTAAACAGCAACATGATGATGGCCAAAATCGCCAAGGTATTGGGCAGGTATAAAATGGCTGTCCATGCCACCAATTGAGCAATCGTGCCGATTCTGACCCAACGCATCCGCTGACCGGAGCGATCGGCCAAATAGCCCCAAACAGAGGGCGCAACGATGCGTGTGATGACCGTCAACGAGGCCAAATATGCAATATGCAGCTTAGAGAACCCCTGCTTTTCGAGGTATAAGCTCCAATACGGCATAAACGCGCCAATTTCGGCAAAGTAAAAAAAATAAAATCCCGCAAGACGGGATTCAGGGACACGAACGGTCATGTTTTACACGCTTGCCACTGGCGCAGAAATGGTGTCGAGTCTTGATTGTAACGTGAATCATGAATTGGGATCTATTGAGCAACAACCATCCACAACACCCAACAGGAGAAGAAAAAGCACGCGCGGTGGCCTTTGCCCCCTCTCCTTTTTAAGGAGAGGGCTGGGGTGAGGTGCTTTTTTAAGAAGCGCCGCTCAGGGATGGGGTCGCTTGTGGCCAGTCGGTCGTATCATGCTGCATCAACAGCACCTCCTCTGCCTTGCGGCATCTCCTCCTTCACAAGGAGGAGAAAAAGCACACGCTTTGGCCGTTACTCAATCGGTGCAAGCGGCTGCACCACATCAGCATTTTGGGCACGATGACGCATGAAATGATCCATCAGCACCAGCGCCAACATGGCTTCAGCAATTGGTGTTGCCCGCACACCCACACATGGGTCATGGCGGCCTTTGGTCAGCATGTCGGTCGGTTGGCCGTCCAGTGTAATGCTGCGGCCTGCCGTGGTAATGCTGGCGGTGGGTTTGAGGGCAATCGACACCCGAAGGGTTTGACCACTGGAGATACCCCCCAAAATTCCGCCCGCATGGTTGGCGGTAAAGCCGTCTGGGGTGAGTTCGTCACGCGACTCGTGACCAAACTGACCGGCCACTGCAAAGCCATCACCTACTTCAACACCTTTGACCGCGTTAATGCTCATCATGGCATGGGCAATGTCGGCGTCTAGTCGGTCAAAGACTGGCTCCCCCCAACCCACAGGAACGTTTTCGGCCAAAATCTCGAGCCGCGCACCACAACTGGTGTGGTTGGCACGCAAACTGGTTACGAGGGCTTCAAACCGTGGAATGGCGTCGGCATCACCACAAAAAAATGGATTTTGGTTGACCAAACTCCAGTCGAGGGTGTTTGCATGTTCATTGCCAATTTGGGTCACATGGCCCCGAATCAGCACGCCAAATTTTTCGGCCAAGTATTTTTTGGCAATCGCACCCGCAGCCACACGCATGGCGGTTTCACGCGCGCTCGACCGTCCACCGCCGCGATAATCACGAAAGCCATATTTCATGCTGTAGGTGTAATCGGCATGGCCCGGCCGAAACGTTTGCGCAATGTTGCCGTAATCTTTCGACTTTTGGTCGGTATTGCGAATCAACAGACCAATCGGCGTGCCGGTGGTTTTGCCTTCAAACACGCCCGAGATGATCTCAACCACGTCATCTTCTTTGCGCTGGGTAGCAAAACTTGAGGTACCGGGTTTGCGGCGGTCTAAGTCTTGCTGCAAATCTTCGGCACACAGACTGAGGTTTGGCGGTACGCCGTCCACAATCGCCATCAGACCTGCGCCATGAGATTCCCCACAAGTGGTCACTCGAAACAACTGACCAATGCTGTTGCCTGCCATGTTCAAGCCTCCAAAATTGCGCGCTTGAATTCTTCATGGTATTGGCGGCATTCGGCGGCCGTCAGCGCAAAAATGCCTGTACCACCACGGCTAAATTGCAACCAGTGAAACGGTACACGCGGCATACTTTGGCGCAATGCCCATTCGCTGTTGCCCACTTCAACCACCAGCAGGCCGTTTTCGCTCAGATAATCTTGTGATTTGAGCAAAATTTGACGAACCAAATCTAAACCATCACGACCCGCAGCCAAGGCCATTTCTGGCTCATGACGGAACTCTTCGGGCAAGTC
>JBEANQ010000096.1:0-9827 GCA_041165345.1 Pseudomonadota bacterium | reverse complement strand
CAGGGCTTGCGCCAAGCCCAGCATAAATTGTGGCTCTAGACTGCCCACCGACAGATACCGGCCGTCACGCGTTTGATAATAATCATAATAAGTCGCGCCATTGAGTGCGCCGCCCTCGGCCATTTGCGCATCGCCTGCCGCCACTTGCGCCGCACCCGCCATGCTATTGAGCGCAAAGGCGCAATCCGTCATCGAGATATCAATGTGCTGACCCAAGCCACTCTGTTGGCGCTCAATCACTGCCGCCAAAATACCAATCACCGCATGTAACGACCCACCCGCGACATCGGCAATTTGAATGCCCATGGGCGGTGGCCCGCCGACTTTGCGGCCACTGTGTCCGGCAATGCCTGACAGCGCCAAATAATTGATGTCATGCCCTGCACGGTCTTTTAAAGGGCCGGTTTGGCCGTAGCCAGTAATCGAGCAATAAATCAGCCGTGGATTAATCGCCTTTAGCGTGTCGTAATCGAGCCCCAAACGCGCCATCACATTGGGTCTAAACTGCTCAACCACAATGTCATACTCGCCAATCAAATCATGAATCTGAGCAATGCTGTCCGGCTGCTTTAAGTCCAAGGTCACCGCCTGCTTATTGCGGTTTAAATAGGCATGTGCCGTGGCTTGACCGTCGGCATACGGCGGCATGACTCGCACCAAGTCGACCCGTGTTGGTGATTCCACATGAATCACCGTCGCCCCCAAATCGGCCAGCATTAAGGTGGCAAATGGACCGGGCAACAAGGTCGAAAAATCCAGAACTTTCAGTCCCAACAGCGGTGCAGTCATGGCAATATCCATCAAGCGGGTTGAGCAATACGGATCATTCGGCCAATGACCCAATCAGATTGACCTAAAATGACGTGGGAATGACGCAACAGTCATTGTCGTGTCAGACAGGCTAGAGCAGCATGGTTTGACGCTCAATGACCCATCCGGCCAGAATGACTGACCATTTCGTTCAGATCGCCGCCGCTTTTTGGTTTTTTTGCGATCCTCGTTTTATTTTATGCCGGAGAACGCTGCATGAGTCGCGATACGATTAGCGTGCATTTTGTCAACGCTGCTTTAACCGGCGCACGACGTCTAAACATTGACGTTGATAGCCTATTGGCGCGTGCAGGCATCGAACCCGAGCTGCTGACTCAACCGCGTGCGCGGGTATCACCCGACCAATACACCCGTTTGGCACAAACCCTCTGGCTGGTCACCCAAGACGAACACCTTGGTTTTGGTCGTGCGCCGCGTCGCCTTGGCACATTTGCCACCATGTGTCGCCTGATTATTCACGCCGGTACGCTTGGCAAAGCCCTTGAGCGTGGCGCACAGTTTTATCGTCTGTTTGGTGATGAATGGTCGATGAGCGTGGTACGCGACACCCACGAAGCCCGACTCACCGTGAACATTCCCAAAGATCGTGACCCCGACCACTTTATTACCGAAGCCATGCTGATGATTTGGCACGGCTTGGCCTCATGGCTGATTGAACGGCGTATTCCGCTAGAGCGCGTACAGTTTGGCTATCCCGAACCCAAGCATATAGACGAATACGACGCGCTGTTTTTTGCGCCCGTAATGAAGTTTGATGACCTACGCACCGAATTAACCTTTGCTGCGGACTACCTTGATCTGCCCATTCGGCAAACTGACGCCAGCCTTGATGAATTTTTAAAAACCGCACCCGCCCAGCTGCTGGTGAAATTTAAAAACGCCAGCTCACTGACCTCGCGCATTCGTGACTTGCTCAAAACCCATATCGGCGAAGAAATGCCCACGCTCAACGACGTGGCCGCACGCCTGTATCTGTCGCCACAAACCCTACGCCGCCGCTTGGCTGCTGAAGGCAAAAGCTATCAGGGGGTCAAAGACAACCTGCGCCGTGATGCGGCCATTCACTTGTTGCTACGGCCAGAACTGTCGCTTGAAGACGTCGCGCAACATGTGGGCTTTAGCGAAACCAGCACCTTCCATCGGGCGTTTAAAAAATGGACGGGCGTCACACCGGGTCTATACCGCCAACTGCATGGTAGCTAAGACATGGCCTATCGAATCGCGTTAGCCCTGCTGGCACCCCTGCTTTGGGTACAAGGCAAGTATGTTCGACGCGTCACCCCACGCCTGCCTGAACCACACGGCGCACGCACCGGAACGCAAGGCACAGGACAACCGCTCAGGCTACTGGTGCTGGGCGACTCAGCCGCCGCAGGTGTTGGCGTGATGCAGCAAAGTGATGCCTTGACCGGTCAACTGATTGCACAACTGACTCAACGCCACCCTCAAGCTGCCCTGACATGGCACTTACACGCCACCACAGGGCATACACTGGCACAAGTCCAACACGACCTTGCGCAACTACAAGGGCAAACCTTTGATGTGGTGGTGCTGTCGGTGGGTGTTAACGATGTCACTGCACTCAACTCCCCTACACGCTGGCAACAACAATACCAACACTTGTTAAACCAACTCACGCAACAGTTTGGCGCAGCACACATCATCTGTAGCGCCTTACCACCCATGCACGCGTTTCCGGCACTGCCCCAGCCGTTACGCTGGGTCATGGGACAACGCGCCCAACACTTTAACCGCGTGCTACGCCAACTGACCGAGCAACACCCACACGCCCAATATCTCGATCTCGCCTTGCCCATGACCACAGGCTTTATGGCCAGTGATGGTTTTCATCCCTCCAAACAGGCGTATCAGGTCTGGGCAAGCGCCATCGCCCAGCAGATGGAGCAACACACACCACCCGCTTAATCATCAATATTCAGGAAAATCAAACCATGCAGATTTTAATTATTGGCGGTTATGGCACGTTTGGTGGCCGTCTGGCGACACTATTACAAGATGAACCTCAACTCACGCTACAGATTGCAGGGCGACACTTAGCCAAAGCACAGGCATTTTGCCAACAACACATCGGCGCAGCCGCACAACTCATTCCCACACAATTTGACCGACAGGGTGACTTAACACATCAACTCGGGCAGCTCATGCCCCATGTGGTGATTGACGCCACCGGCCCTTTTCAAACCTATGGCGAGCAACCGTATCGACTGATTCAAGCCTGTGTGTCGATGGGCATTCACTATATGGATCTGGCTGATGGGTCCGTGTTTGTCGAAGGGGTTAGTCAATTTGATGAGGCCGCCAAACAACAGGGCGTGTTTATTCTAAGTGGGGTCAGCAGCTTTCCCGTCCTCACCGCTGCCGTTGTGCGCCACCTTGCACAAGACATGACCACCGTCACGCACATCAAAGGTGGAATCGCTCCATCGCCGTATGCAGGGGTTGGGCTGAATGTGATTCGGGCGATTGCAGAGTATGCCGGCCAGCCACTCCAACTACACCGTGACGGCCAAGCGGCCACCGCTTATGCATTGACCGAGTCGCAACGCTATACCATCGCGCCACCAGCACATATTCCTTTGCGCTGCATTCATTTTTCGCTGGTGGATGTGCCTGATTTACGCGTCATTCCCCCAGAATGGCCGCAACTATCCGCCATTTGGATGGGCGCAGGCCCCGTCCCCGAAGTGCTACATCGCATGTTAAATGCCTTGGCATGGCTGGTACGGTGGCGACTGATTCCCTCTTTAGCACCCGCAGCCCGCCTCTTTTATTGGGCGATCAACTTATTGGTGTGGGGCGAGCATCGGGGTGGGATGTTTGTTGAAGTACAAGGCATTGATCAACACGGTGAGGCTTGCACACGCTCATGGCACCTCGTCGCCGAAGGGGACGACGGCCCACTCATCCCGTCAATGGCCATTGAAGCGATCATTCGGCGCATGTTGGCGGGACAATCTCCAGCTCATGGCGCACGGCCTGCCATACACGCGTTAGAACTCGCGGACTACAACAGCGTGTTACACCGGCGCAACATTTATACTGGCGTGCGGCGTGACCGCAAACACAGCCAGCACCTCGCCTTATATCAACGCCTACTGGGTGAGGCATGGCCACAACTCCCCGATGCGATTCGTCAAGCCCACCTCATCAAGACCCAAAAAACACTGTCTGGCCAAGCCACCATCACCCGAGGGTCAAACCGGCTGGCGCGATGGGTAGCCAATCTGTTCTCGTTTCCACAGGCAGGGCAAAACGTACCGGTTTCGGTCACGTTTCAGGTTGATCAGAACGGCCACGAACATTGGCAACGCAGCTTTGGTGGCAAACCCATGACCAGCATTCAATTTGAAGGACAAGACCAACAACAATGGCTGCTCATGGAGCGTTTTGGCGTGTTTGTGTTTGGTATGGCGTTAGTGATCAAACACCATCAACTGCATCTGATCATCCGTGAATGGTCTTGTTTTGGGCTTCGTCTACCACTGGCATGGGCGCCACACGGTGACGCCTACGAGTTTGAAAAAGATGGCATCTTTCACTTTCATGTTGAAATTATGCATGCCTTACTCGGCTTAATCGTCTGCTATGACGGCCATTTAAGTGAAGTATCCGATACCCCATGTTAAATGGCTCTCTTTAGCACTCACGCCGTGGCGTGATGATCAAACACGAGCCGACCCACCCTCAGCACCCAATCTGTGCTGTCACTTCACGCCACCTGACTTGAACGTTCCCGTCATTGCTGGCCGTGTGCAAGCCGCTACACTCAATGCCATCTCCAAACACCTGATCAGGAACAGCGGCCATGACCGAAGCCTATATCTTTGACGCCGTGCGCACCCCACGCGGCAAAGGCAAAAAAGACGGCAGTCTGCACGAAGTAAAACCGATTACCCTCCTCACCACCCTCATGCACGCCTTGGCTGAACGCAACAACCTCGACACCAGCAAGGTCGAAGACGTGGTGCTTGGCTGCGTCACCCCCATTGCCGACCAAGGCGGAGACATTGCCAAAACCGCCGCGATTGCCGCCGGTTGGAGCGACAATGTATCGGGTGTGCAAATTAACCGCTTTTGCGCCTCTGGCCTAGAAGCCGTCAACCTTGCCGCCATGAAAGTGCGCTCAGGTTGGGAAGACTTAGTCGTGGCAGGTGGCGTCGAATCCATGTCACGCATTGCCATGGGTTCAGACGGCGGTCCTTGGGCGCTTGACCCACAAACCAACTTAAAATCTAACTTCATTCCGCAAGGCGTTGGGGCAGACCTGATCGCCACCCTTGATGGCTATAGCCGCAACGATGTCGACGAATTCGCCGCGCAATCACAAGCCAAAGCCACACAGGCTCAAGCGGAAGGCCGGTTTAACAAATCCATCATCGCGGTCAAAGACGGCGCGGGGGTGACCATTTTAGATCAAGACGAATTTATTCGTGCAGGCACCACCGCCGCCAAACTCGGCAACCTTGCGCCTAGCTTTGAAATGATGGGCAACATGGGCTTTGATGCTATCGCTCTGCAAAAATACCCCGAAGCCGAAAAAATCAACCACGTCCATCATGCAGGCAACTCGTCCGGCATCGTCGACGGTGCCGCATTGGTATTGATTGGCTCAGAAAAAATCGGCAAAGAATTGGGCTTAACGCCACGCGCCAAAATCATCGCCACCGCATTGGTCGGCACAGACCCTACCATCATGCTGACCGGTCCAGCACCCGCCGCGCGTAAAGCCTTAGCCAAAGCCGGTCTGACCATTGACGACATCGACCTGTTTGAAGTCAACGAAGCCTTTGCCGCTGTGGTCATGCGCTTTATCAATGAGTTAAATGTGCCTGCCGAAAAAGTCAACGTCAATGGCGGTGCGATTGCCATGGGGCATCCACTGGGTGCAACTGGTGCCATGATCCTCGGCACACTGCTCGACGAACTCGAACGCACTGGCAAAAAACGCGGCCTTGCCACCTTGTGTGTCGGCGGCGGCATGGGCATTGCCACCATCATTGAACGCGTATAAGGAGAACCTAAATGAGCGCAATCCAATACCAAAAAGATCAAGACCATATCGTCACCCTGACGCTGGACTCGACTGGCCAATCGGCCAACACCATGAACGCCGAATTCCGCCAAAGCCTCGCCGACGTGGCCGCCCAACTCAACGCTGAAACCGACCTCGCAGGCGTGATCATCACCTCAGCCAAAAAAACCTTTTTTGCAGGTGGTGATTTAGACGAACTGATTCAAGCGCCACGCAGCGAAGCGCCCGCCTTTTTTGCCATGATCGAAGGCTTAAAAGCCAACATGCGCAGCATCGAAACGTTGGGCAAACCCGTGGTTGCCGCCCTAAACGGCACAGCCCTTGGCGGCGGCTGGGAAATTGCACTGGCAACCCATCGCCGGATCGCACTCAATGACCCCAAAACCAAGTTTGGCCTACCCGAAGTCACCCTCGGCCTGCTACCAGGTGGCGGCGGCATTGTGCGTATGGTGCGCTTGCTCGGCCTACAAAATGCCTTTCCATTTTTGATGGAAGGCAAGCAATTTGACGTCAAAAAAGCCGTCAGCTTAGGTTTAGTACATGACACCGCCGACACCATGGATGAGGTGATCAGCAAAGCGCGTGAGTGGATCAAAGCCAATCCAAAATCAGCGCAACCGTTTGATGTCAAAGGCTACAAAATTCCTAACGGCGACCCACGCACCCCAGCCGTTGCGCAAATGCTAGCGATTGCACCGGCCATGCTGCGTGACAAAACCAAAGGCTGCTACCCTGCCCCAGAAGCCATCATGGCGGCAGCGGCTGAAGGCGCACAAGTCGATGTCGATACCGCCCTACGCATCGAATCACGCTACTTCACCGAAATTGCCACCAGTCAAATTGCCAAAAACATGATTGGCACGTTCTGGTTTCAACTCAATGCCATCAAATCTGGCCACAGCCGCCCACAAGGCGTTGTGGCATGGCAAGCCACTAAAGTTGGCGTGTTGGGCGCAGGCATGATGGGCAGCGGCATTGCCTACGCCACCGCCATTAAAGGTGTGCAAGTCGTGCTGAAAGACGTCTCGACTGAAGCCGCCGAAAAAGGCAAAGCCTACAGCCAAAAACTGCTCGACAAGCGCGTCTCACGCGGTCAGATGACCACCGACAAACGCGATGCGATCTTGAGCAGCATCACCGCAACCGCCGATTACGCCGATCTTGCTGGGTGTGATCTGATCATCGAAGCCGTATTCGAAAACCGCGAGCTTAAAGCCCAAGTCACCCAAGCCGCCGAAGCACAATTGGTCGATGGCGGCATCATGGCGTCCAACACCTCCACGCTACCGATCACTGGTCTGTCTGAAGCCAGCAAAAACGCTGCCAACTACATTGGCCTGCACTTCTTTAGCCCTGTCGATAAAATGCAACTGGTCGAAATCATCAAAGGCAAACACACCAGCGCCGAAACGTTGGCACGCGCGTTTGACTATGTGCTGCAAATTGGCAAAACCCCGATTGTGGTCAACGACAGCCGTGGCTTCTTTACCAGCCGCGTATTCGGTACGTTTATTCAAGAAGGCATGCGCATGCTGGCCGAAGGCGTGCATCCAGCCAAAGTCGAAATGGCCGCGCTCAAAGCCGGTATGCCAGTTGGCCCTCTGGCGATTCAAGACGAAGTCAGCCTCACCTTGACCGAACACATCACCGAACAAACCCGCAAAGACTTGGCTCATGAGGGCAAAACCCTGCCGGAATCACCCGTCGATGGCTTAATCAAAGCCATGATTCATGACCACAACCGCAAAGGCAAAGCAGCGGGCGCGGGCTTTTATGAATACCCCACCGATGGCAGCAAGAAGCACCTGTGGTCGGGCTTGAAGGCATGGCACAAGCCAGAACTGGCCGTTGATGAGCAAGAATTGATTGAACGCATCTTGTTTGTGCAAGCCCTCGACACTGTACGCTGTATGCAAGAAGGCGTGTTGGAATCAGTACAAGACGCCAACATCGGCTCGATCTTTGGCATTGGCTTTGCCCCGTGGACTGGTGGCGCGATTCAGTACCTGAATCAATACGGTTTGGACAAGGCTGTGGCGCGTGCTGGTGAGCTTGAGGCAAAATATGGCGAGCGTTTTGCTGCACCGCAGTTGCTCAAAAATAAAGCAGCGAAGGGTGAATTGTTCGCTTAATCGTAGCCCAAAAACAGAGGGGGCGATTTCGCTCCCCTTTGTTTATTAATTGATCAGTTGGTTCAATTAAGCTGGATTTAAAACAGTTATATGCGTTTTTTTAAAGCCTCAATAATCGTCTATTTGTGCAACGCCTAGGTATCTTCAAGCAGCCGCTCCAATGTCTGCTCCTGCACCCCATAAAACGCTTTCAGCGCAGCCACCTGTGCCAACACTTGCGCTTGCTTAACCACAGACTGGCCTTTTTTCACCGCCAAAATCATCTTATTTTTGCTGGTATGTTCAAGCGCCACAAACTCAAATACTTTGGTCTCGTAGCCGTGCGCCTCCAACAACAACGCCCGCATACTATCGGTCAGCATCTCGGCCTGTTGCCCCAAATGCACGCCATAACTCAGCATCGGCTTAAGCAATGTGGGTGGCTTCATTTGTGGGCGCAACTCTTTATGACAGCACGGCGCACACATAATAATCGACGCCCCCAAGCGAATTCCCGTATGCAAGGCATAATCCGTCGCAATATCGCAGGCATGTAATGCAATCATCACATCTACCGCATCAGGTGCAAAACTACGCACATCCCCCTGAAAAAAATCTAATCCTTCAAGCGCCAAGTCTTTCACCACGGTATTACACAAACCCACCAACTCATCGCGCAACTCAACACCCGTCACCTGTGGTTTAAGCTGCAAGGTTTGCTCAATATAATCCCGAATGGCAAAGGTCAAATAACCTTTGCCCGACCCAAAATCGACCACCCGAACAGGCTGATCAGCATCACGTTTTAATGCTGTAAATGCACCACTAAAAATCTCAACAAATTTATTAATCTGCTTCCACTTACGTGACATGGCAGGAATAACATGCTGCTGGTGATCAGTCACCCCCAATGCCATTAAAAAAGGTCGCGTCTGATCTAAATACCGCTGTTTTTCACGGTTATGATTCACTGGTTGCGCTGGAATACTGGTATTTAACGACTGAGCCACCCGACTCATTTTTGCTTTATTTTTCTTATCCAATTGCCATTGCAACACCTCGTTAGTTGCCTGCAAATGTGCGCTTTTAAACTGTGTCGACAATACACTGGCAATCCAGACCAGTGCTGGCTCAATCGCATAATTTTTAGTGATATCACGCGTTTTATACTGCGACACCACACTCAAATGCGGCACTTGCTTAATCAATACAGGCCGAATCACCACCCGCTGTAAGTCAGCCTCTGCCCCACAATACGCAGCCAAACTGAGTTTCTGTAAAGTCTCACCCGCGACATGCGCCGACAATAGCTGCAAAAACTCAGCCGTCACCAAAGCGCCTACAGGGTTTATTTGCTCAGACATGACTTACACTCAACCGCCACAAAAACGACTGGCATCATAACAAGTTCAACCCCGCAATACCCAGACTCAAGCCTGTCTACGCTCAAATCAATGGCTGCATCGCTAACCAACTCGGTAGATCAGCAACACTAGACAACACGGCATCTGGCACCACATCAACTGAGAACAATTGATTCGGTCTAAATTTTCCCGTTTGTACCAATACACCACGCATTCCAACAGCTTGTGCACCGGCTACGTCATTCAATAAATCATCACCCACCATCATTGCTTGATGCGCCAACACACCCGATGACGCAATGACCTGCTGAAAAAACTGCGCTGAGGGCTTACCGATCACTCGTGCAGACTGCCCCGTCACAGCCTCAAACCCTGCCACAATAAAGCCAATATCCACATGCAAACCGGCTGCCGTTTGCCAAAAACGATTACGATGCAACGTCATCAACTGTGCACCTGCTTGCAGGG
>JBEANQ010000095.1:0-9845 GCA_041165345.1 Pseudomonadota bacterium | reverse complement strand
TGAGTTGTGAGGCCGTCAAACACACCCCATAAAACAACACGGGCAGCTCAAACAAATTGCGCAAATTGTAGGACGGATAATGCACCTGCTCTGGGAGTACAGCCTGCATACGTTCGGGGGTTCGAATACTTTGTGGGTCAATCTTGTGTCGCAGCAAATACGGCAAGCGTTTGGCATACAGCGTGACCCACACCCCTGCGGTCACGCCCATCAGCGCCAGCATGGGTTGAAGAAATTCAGTATTGATCATGGTTGTACTCGGCTTAATCGTGAAAGACGACAGCACAGGGTAACGCCCCCCGATGCACCGCGCCTTGATGTTTATCAAGACGTCAACGTTTGGCCTGTGCTTTGATGCGGCTTAACGCCTCGGGCGTGATGCCCAAATACGACGCCACTTGTACATTGGGCATCTGCGCCACAATGGCTGCGGGCATCCAACACAAAAAATTAGCATAACGGTCGGCAGCACGCTGATGCTGAATCATTCGTAAGCGCTGCTCCATAGACACATAATGCCGCGCCGCCAGCTCGGTACGCAATCGCTCCCCATGCGCCCATTGCGTACGACCCAACAGCGGCGACAGGGGCAGCACATACCCCGTCACAGCGGTGACACATTGCAAACTTTCGGTGGCAACCAAGGGAGCGTGTCTACCGTTGACCCATGCCTGCGCCAACGCTGCAAAGGGGACGGCCAAACTGCCATCACACAAAAAACGTAAATTAACCTCGGTGTCATCATTCACATAAAAACTGCGAATCAACCCCGTTTGAATCAACACCAAATGTGCAAAGGACTGCTGCTCACTAAACAGTCGCGCCCCTTTAGCCCAACGACGCAACGACACGTCACCCAAAGACTGCTGCATCTCAAGGCGCTCAGTCTCAGTCAGTTGCGGCAATAGTGTGGTGATCAGCGCCATCACGCTCATGATGCGGTGGCTTCGCTGCGCACCTTGTAAAAATTTAAAATCACGCTCGAAAAATTGCCAATCAAGGCATCTGCCCAGCGGCCAGTGTAGGCATTAAAGTCGGTGCTGACCCGATACCGCACGGTAATTTGGAGGCGTGTTTGAGTCGGGCTAATAGACGTGAGTCGGTAGGTGGTATCTAACAAATCAAAATGCTGACCGCCAATGGTGACGTGGTCATCTAACGCGCCTTTAGGCACCGAATTCGCGCCAAACCGATACGTCCAACGCACCAAGCGGTTAGGCTGCCAGTCTTGAATGATTTCATCAAAATGAATGCCTTTTTGCCACGTCGAATGACGCACCAAGCCTTCTGCGGTCTGCACTGTGACGCCAGAGACCGGATACGGCACGCCGATTTTATACGCCCACGCGTCTTGCACCTCATGGGGCTTAATCTGCTCGGCGCGGTTAAGTTGCTGCCAAATCTGCGCGGGGGTGGCGTCAATCACCGTTGACTGTTGTGCAACGCCAAAATAATCGCTGCGTTGCTCTGGGGCGGCCATCCATAACAATGGCAACAACGCGATGGAATACACGGCTTTGTGCGGTTTCCATGCTAATCGACACAACCCATGCATCAGTGCTGCACCCAACAAAATAGCGGCATATAAAATGGGTGACGCCATAATGACGCAAATCACGCCTTCTTTTAGAAACAATACTGAAATCACAATACACACCGCCATCAGCACCAACACACCCAACGCCAAACGACCAAACTCAACCGGACGCTCATAGTTCATGGCATAGGCTAGCAGCGCCCCTAACACCAGCGGAGAACCCACCAAAAAAGACGCCGACACCAAGCGATTGAGGCCGTCGCCGGTTAAATAACACCCCACAAAATACAGCACGCCCATCACAGCCAACGGCAAAAATTTGCGCCAAAACGACCGCTCTGGATACACATCCGCAGGGCTGGGTGGCAATGGATCGGGTTCGGGCAGGGTCAACTGTACCCAGCCGCGCGCCTCATCAATCTCGATGATCAAGCCGCGACGACGTGATTCTGGCAATAACGCCAACACATCTTGATGCAGTGCATCATTCCAATCAGTCAAGGGAATAGAGCAACTGCCAATATTATGTAAACGGGGGGCAATCCATCGGGCATCGGGATTCATCAGCTTATCTATCGACCCACTATTGTGTTTGCCTATAGTAAGGTAGATCCAAGGATGCGGCCACCTGACTGCAAAAAAATGCCGCAAACCCTGCCCTGCGCCGTACAATTTGCACTGTTTGCACCCACAGGACACGGCTGATGCCCCGCAATAAACGCCTGCAAGACCGTGACGAAAAATGTAAAGAAATCATTGATGCCGCGCAAACCCTTTTTTTGCAGGCAGGCTATGACGCCACCGCCATGAGCAAACTGGCGCAGGCCGTTGGCATTGCACCCAATACCATTTATTGGTATTTCAAAGACAAAGATGAAGTATTGGTCGCGGTGTTAACCGCCGAACTCAGCAGCCGCATGACCCTGTATATGCAGCAATCATTTGACTCCACCTCTGCCCGCGTGTTGTGGTTTATGCAGCAGCTTGAACAAACCGGCAAGCTGGTCAGTGTGGTTCATGCACGGCTGTCGGTATCGCCTGCGATTTATGCATGGCATCAGCGTTTTCATGACCTGATCGATGGCCTGATGCGTCTAGAGCTACAACAACTCGGCGTATCTGCCGAACGGATGGATGCCCTACTGTATATTTGGACGTTTAGTATGGAAGGCGTGTTGACTCACGCGCTGTCAGACGCCCAAAAAGCCGCTATTTGTGACGCACTGCTGCATCTGCGCTAAAGACTGATTCATACCACTGGGGCGGTTCGTGGTTGCGTCGTGGACTGAGTTGCGCTATTTTCTTGAATGTCATTCAAGAAGCAAACGGGAACGCCCCATGAACGCTGCCCTTACCCCTGCCACAGCACCGCTGCACTCGAGTTTTATGTCTCGGGGCATGATGTGTGCCGCCACCTTACACCGCCCCCATACCGACAGCACCAGCCCACAGCCAGCCATTTTGATTATTCATGGTTGGGGTGGGGTGCAAGACGCACTCACCACACCGTTTTATGCGGCCTTTAATGAGCTAGGTTTTGCCGTAATGACCTTTGACTACCCCACATGGGGCGATAGTCAGGGGCTACCGCGCAACCAAATTAACCCATGGCAACGGGTACGTGATGCCGACGCCGCATTGACACATCTTAAAAGCCAACCCCAGATTGACCCACGCCGTATTGTGTTGTGGGGCACGTCGTTTGGCGGTGGACATGTGATTGAATTGGCCGCAGAACACCCCTCCTTGTTAGGTGCGATTGCCCAAGTGCCCATGCTGGATGGCCGAGATGCACTGCTAGCGACCCCACTCATGCAAATGACCAAAATTTTTGCCCATGCGCTTAAAGATTTAACGCCGTTTACTGCGCCGGTTTATATTCCTGTGGTTGCCCCTGAAGGGCAATTTGCCACCATGAACCGCGACAATGCCTATGCCGTGTTGATGCGGGGCATCGCACAAGCGGGTATTCGCAACACTGACCGCTATGACAACCGCGTCACCGCCCGCTCTATTTTAAATATTGGGTTGTATCGACCGTTTAAAAAGCTCAAACAGATTCGCGTACCCACGTTATTGATTGGCGGCACGCGTGACAGTGTTGCGCCGTTTTCGGCACAAAAAATTGATCGCTGGCAAAACCCATATTTGCAATACCAAACGCTGGATGCCGATCACTTTGAACCGTATTTTGAGCCTCAACTGAGTGTTAATTTGCGTTATCAGTTAGATTTTTTAAGCGGCTTAATCAAGGTTTAAACCAACTCCCCCGCTCAACTCATTGAGCGGGGGGACACACCGCCTGATGATCCAGCCCATTACTCTGACTGTTTTTCAAATTCGGCCACTGTATCTGTACTGGCGATGGCTGCTGCTTGCTGTGCTTTGGCCTCGGCTTGTTTGGCCATTTGGGTGATTTGAGCATGTTCAGGGGGTGCGGGCGGTGCAGCATCGGGCTGTTGCATCTGCTGATAGGCAAACACCCCACCCACCACGATTAAGGCGATCCAAAACCATTTCATAGCGTGTGTCTCTGTCTTGTGCGTATGGAAACTTTTGCACCACTAGATTGGCATTAAAACAACAGGTTGTCTTGTAGATTTGTTAAGGGCGACTAGACAAATCTATGCGTTGATCAGGATCAATTTGCTTGGCATCAATAAACGCATTGATCGGAAAATAAATGTCATTTAATCGGCCTTGCACCACTGCGATCTGATAGGTCTTGCCCTGCTCCAGTTTAGGATTAAAACCCGCTTTCCAAACATCATGTACCCAGACATAACCGTCATGAAAGCTCAAAGAATTACTTTGCACAGGCTGCCATTTTTGCCGTTGTGCTTCTTTTTCAATCAATTTGAAGTTAAGCATTTGCGTGGCTATTGGGTGCTGCTCGTTCCACCAGCGCAGACTTTGTAAAAACAAAAAATTCAGAGCTGCGCCAAACAACAACCCCACCACGATAGATGACACTAGCGGATTGGATTTTTTCTCTGCTTTGATATATGGATAGACCAATAAAATTGCCAACGGAATACTAATCAATAACCAGTGAAACATATTTTCAGACGAACTGTGCCATGCTTGGTGAAAATAGCTCATACACAAATCAACAATACCAAGGGCAATCGATAAGGCAACAATAACAAGCACACTTTTACCGACGTCGTCACCAAGCCCTAAAGGAATCTCAACTTTTATGGGTTGGCGGTCAATCTGTACATACGGCTGTATAGCCTCTAAAATATCTTGTGCTTTATCTGGTTTAAAACCCTGAATAATGTGTCTTTTATTATTTTTCAAATCCACTAAAATTTGTAAGTTTGCACCAATTGTCTGTGTTGAAATTTTTTGAATATCTTGATAAGGAATGGTCTTAATCAATATCAGACCCCAAAAGACCCTAAGCTGAATTTCATTTGAGTTCAAGACCACCCGAGGCATAATAAAAGATATAACGATATACAGCAATAAAAAAAAGCCAATAGGCAATAAAACAGCCATCCAGTAAGTTGGTTTTTCAGAACCCATTACACTAAACAATAAATCTGAAGACCACATACCTAAAAGAACAACAAACACAATCGCCATCGATTTTTCTGCTTCACTTTTAAATACTTTCACTCAGTTACTCCATATATTTGTGTAGATTTTCACCAACCCAAGGATAAAAAACTATTAAGTGAAATGATGCAACAAACGCTCAATCCAACTGCGCAAACCGACAATATCCATCATCAAATCAAATGCACCCGATGCTGGTGGATAGTCGCTATCCATACGATTTAAGACTTCGCTGGTGTCATACAACAACCAGCCAATAAACAACGCGGTGCCAACCATACCCAGCAACACGCTTAAAAAACTGACTTTAATAAACAGCACCAACACACTGCCTGCAATTAAAAACCAAAACCCATACGACAACTTACTTTGTAAAAAACTAAAATCTCGGTTGGATGAAAACACATAAGCCGTTACCGCAGCAAAGACCAATACACTTAATAAAGCGGAGGTCATAAATAGCCCCGCATTGGCACGCGCCAATTGACCAAAAAACAGCCCCGTAATGACCACAAAGACCGGAAAAACCACTTTAATCGGCTGACGCAAGCCAAACCAACCGCAGACGATCCATAATAGGGAGTCAATTAAACCGAGCGGCCAACGCAATGCCTGCGGCAGGACAAAATAAGAAAACAGCCCCAACACCACCATACTGCTTAAACCGACTAAAAAAATCAGATAGGTCTGTCGAATAAAATCTAACTGCAACGGTGTGAAATCTCTGGGTAACGTAATCATCAATCATAACCTTCAGTTGAGTGTGCCGACTCCTGTCAGCTTTGCTCAAGCATGCCATGATGTTAAACGCCTAACAACTCATTTTATAAGCATAAAATTAAGCTCAGTTGAGCTGGTTGAGCCATGTATGGCCGCTTGCTCGACAGCAAAAACATTGCTGCCATCCATGAACGACCTTTTGCCCTCACCCCTTACCGCGACTATACTGTCAGCCATTTTTTTCAACATTTGCACGGACTGCCATGAGCAAGGCCATCTCCAATCTGACCTTTCAAGAGTTAATTCTCGCGCTGCAAAATTTTTGGGCGCAGCAAGGCTGTGTGGTACTGCAACCCTACGACATGGAAATGGGCGCAGGCACCTTCCACACCGCGACGTTTTTGCGCGCACTCGGCCCTGAAACTTGGAACGCCGCCTATGTGCAGCCATCGCGCCGCCCCAAAGATGGCCGCTATGGCGAAAACCCCAATCGTTTGCAGCATTACTATCAGTTTCAAGTGGTGTTAAAGCCCAATCCGGCCAACATCCAACAACTGTATTTAGACTCACTGCAAGCCATTGGTATTGACACCCTGACCCACGACATCCGCTTTGTTGAAGACAACTGGGAATCGCCCACGCTTGGCGCGTGGGGTTTGGGTTGGGAAGTCTGGCTCAACGGCATGGAAGTCACCCAGTTCACCTATTTTCAGCAAGTCGGTGGCCTTGAGTGCTATCCGGTCACCGGTGAAATCACCTATGGCCTTGAGCGTCTGGCGATGTATTTGCAAGGCGTGGATTCGGTGTATGACCTCGTGTGGACGCGTGGTCAGTTTGGCACCGTGACTTATGGCGATGTGTTCCATCAAAACGAAGTGGAGCAATCGACCTATAACTTTGAACACGCCAACGTGCCTAAACTGTTTGAGCTGTTTGATTTTTATGAAGGCGAATCCAACACCTTAATGGCCGCCCAATTGCCATTACCTGCCTATGAAATGGTGGTCAAAGCCTCGCATACCTTTAACTTGCTGGATGCACGCGGCGCGATTTCGGTCACCGAGCGCCAACGCTACATTTTGCGCGTGCGTACCCTTGCCCGCGCCATTGCGCAAAGTTATGTGCAAGCACGTGCCAAGTTAGGCTTTCCAATGGCACCGCCTGCGCTACGCGATGAAGTGCTGGCGCAAATGAACGCCCAAGCCGACGCAGAAGCCCTCAAAACCCAAGCCGAGCAAGCCATGCAGGAGGCTCAATAATGTCTCAACATACCGTTTTGTTTGAACTGGGTTGCGAAGAGCTACCGCCCAAAAGCCTGAAAACCCTGCGTGATGCGCTTAAAAGCGAGATGCAAAACCGTTTAATGGCTGCTGGTCTGTCGTATCGCGCCCTGCACGCCTATGCTGCGCCACGTCGTTTGGCCTTGTTGATTGACGGCATCGACGGCCATCAGCCTGACCGTGTTGAAGAAAAGCGCGGTCCTGCCGCAGTTGCTGGTTTTGATGCCGACGGCAAACCGACCAAAGCCCTTGAAGGCTTTATGCGCGGCGCGGGCATTACCGCCGATCAACTCAGCCGGATTGACACCCCCAAAGGCGAATGGCTGGTCTATCGCAAAACCGTGCAAGGTCAATCACTCGACAGCCTCTTGCCCACCATGCTGCAAGACGCACTCAACGCACTACCGATTGCCAAACGGATGCGCTCGGCCACCAGTCGCACCGAGTTTGTCCGTCCGGTTCAATGGGTGGTGTTGATGAAAGATGATCAAATCATCCCTGCCACCATTCAAGACTTTGCCGCCAGTAACCAAACCTACGGCCACCGTTTTCACGCCCCTGCTGCCATTACCTTGGCGCACGCAAGCGACTATTTAGACGCCCTCAAAGCCGCCTATGTTTTGGCCGACTTTGATGCCCGTCAAGCCGTGATTGACCAACAAGTGGAAGCCTTGGCCAACGCGGTCAATGCCCGTGCCTTAATGCCTGCCGACCTGCGTGATGAAGTCACCGGTTTGGTTGAATGGCCGGTTGCACTGCGTGCCAGCTTTGAAGCGCGCTTTTTGCATGTGCCACAAGAAGCCCTCATCTCGACCATGCAGGACAACCAAAAATACTTCTGCTTGGTCGATGCTGACGGCAAGTTGCAACCGTATTTTATTACTGTCTCTAACATCGAAAGCCGCGACCCCAGCCAGATCATTGAAGGCAACGAAAAAGTCGTGCGCCCTCGCCTGACTGACGCCGAGTTTTTCTTTAAGCAAGACCAAAAACAGCCGCTGTTTGCCCGTCAAACCAAACTGCAAAACATGGTGTTTCAAGCCCAGCTTGGCACACTGTGGGACAAAGCCGAACGCGTGGCCAAACTGGCCGCGTTTATTGCCGCCCAAGTGGGTGCAGACGTCGAACAAGTCACCCGCGCGGCGTTGCTGGCCAAGTGTGATTTGGCCTCTGAAATGGTCGGTGAATTTCCTGAACTACAAGGCATTGCTGGTAGTTACTATGCCGCCCTTGAAGGCGAACCGCGCGAAGTGTCGGAAGCCATTCGCGAGCAATATCTGCCGCGTTTTGCCGGTGATGTGCTGCCACAAACCCAAACCGGATTTTGTGTCGCATTGGCCGACCGCATCGACACGCTGGCGGGGATTTTTGGCATCGACCAACCGCCAACTGGCAACAAAGACCCGTTCAGCCTACGCCGTGCCGCCATTGGTATTTTGCGCTTGTTGATTGAAAAAGACGTGTCCTTGCCATTAACGGCCTTAATCGGCACAGCCCTGCAACACTATGGCACTCGCATTACCAACCCACTGAAAACCCTCAAAGATGCGGGCGACTTTTTGCAAGGCCGCTATCGTGCCATGTATGAAGACCAAGGCATGGCGGTTGATGTGATCATGGCGGTACAAGCCTTGGGCGTTGATTCGCCACTAGATTTTGACAAGCGTATTCGGGCGGTGCAGCATTTCCGTGCGTTGCCTGAAGCCGCCGCCTTGGCTGCCGCCAACAAGCGTGTCGCAAATATTTTGGCCAAAGAGACCTTTGATGACGGCGCGGTCGATGCCGCCTTGTTGGTTGAACCCGCCGAACACGCCTTGTACGCCCAGCTTGAAGCCTTAGAACCGGTGGTGCGCCCGTTGCTCAACGCGCGTGATTACACCCCTGCGCTGTCGCAGTTGGCCGCATTGCGTGATCCGATTGATCGCTTTTTTGATGGCGTGATGGTGAACGCTGAGGATGCCGCATTAAAACAAAACCGCGTGCGCTTGTTGGCACGTTTGCGCGGGTTGTTTATGAGCGTGGCGGATGTGAGTGTGTTGCAGGGTTGATTTTTTAAGGGGTAGCAGATGCTGCCCCTTTTTTATTTTTATAGGATAAGCATCATGGATACCACTCAAAAAGTATTGTTGATTGATTTGGAAAACTGCCCTACGCAAATTCAGCAACTTCAAGTTGATTTAGATCATTTTGCCCAAATCGTCATTTGTTATGCACATAGCCAAGCGAAGATTCCTTTGAGTTGGCTCAATGAACTTGCAGCAGCCATTGCACAAAACAAGCTCCGTATTATTCAAATGGCTCAAGGCGGCAAAAATTCAGCAGATTTTGGTTTGGCTTTTTTTGCAGGGGCACTGATGCAGGAGCTGCCAATCCAAACGGAGTTTATTATCGTATCCAATGACAAAGACCTTGATCATATTATCCATCTGCTCAAGAGTCAGAAGCGAACAGCTCAACGTATTGGAACTATCTCTGAAGAACCACCAAAATCAACCGTTCCAACGCCAGCACAAAAAGAAGATGTGCACCTCATTTGTGAAGCCCTCATCAAGCATCACAATAGTCGCCCTAGTACATCAGAGGCTTTGAAAAACTCTATGCGTAGTCGTTTGTCACAAGATGCAGGAGCAGCCCAAGCGGTTTATTCTATTTTGGTGAACAAAAATGTGATTACTGTTCGAGATGGAAAAATCACCTACAATGAAACACCTCTCAAAAATCTCATGCTTGCTCAAGGTTAGGCC
>JBEANQ010000094.1:0-9854 GCA_041165345.1 Pseudomonadota bacterium | reverse complement strand
GCCAGCGGCTCAGTCAGGTCTACAGGTGGGTGATCGAATTATCGCTATTGATCATCAGCCCACAACTGATTGGGAAACACTCAATTATGCATTGGTTGAGCGCATGGGCGAAACCGGTACACTTGCTGTGACCGCAGAGCATGGGCAGATTACACACAATTATACGATTCCATTACGTCAATTTATGAGCGCCTCAAGCAAAGATCCGTTGAGCGAGCTAGGATTTTTTCCATGGCAGCCTGTGGTTGATGCCGTTATTGGTGATTTAGACCCGACAGGTGCTGCGGCAAAACAAGGTTTACAAGTGGGTGATCGGATATTGCAGATCAATCAACACCCTGTGACCGGTTGGCTTGAGATGACCCGTTTGGTACGTCAGTCGCCCGAAAAAAACCTCAATATGACCGTATTACGTGGACAGAAAACCTTGCAATTGGATGTCATGCCACAAGGCAAAAAAGACGCCATGGGTCAGTCGATTGGGTTTTTGGGCATGGGTGCAAAACCGCCAGCCACCCACGCGTTGACTGCACCAGCCGATTATCGTCAAACGATTCAATACGATCCGTTGACAGCAGCCAGTAAAGCTGTGGTCAAAACATGGGATATGTCCATGATGACGGTGGCCGCCTTTGGCAAAATGCTTCGAGGTTTAATTGGCCTTGATAACCTATCCGGTCCGATTACGATTGCTAAAATTGCTGGCCATACTGCGGACTTGGGCTGGCAAGCGTTTATATCGTTTATGGCCATGATGAGCGTGAGCCTCGGTATTTTAAATCTCATGCCGATCCCTGTATTAGATGGCGGCCATCTGGTCTATTATTTTATTGAAGGTGTACGGGGACGCCCGATCTCTGAGCGCATTCAAGAATTTGGTTTACGCATTGGCATGGCTTTATTGGGCATGATGATGTTAATTGCATTGTTTAATGATGTTAGCCGTCTGGGTTAAGGGCATTGTTGCCGTTTAACTCTTCCGATTCACTCTTGATATGACTGGAAACGTTTGGCATGAGGCATCCTTTTTATACACTGCCACTTCTATTAGTGACAGCAATGGCGGCGGTGAGCGCTGCACATGCCGAGGATTTCGTCGCACGGGATATTCGCGTCGACGGTCTGGTGCGCTTATCTCCGGCTACGGTTTATGGCTTATTGCCAGTATCGGTCGGTGACCATATTGATGACACTCGCTTGGCGGCGGCACTGCGTGCGTTATACGCCAGTGGTAACTTTGACGATGTACAAGCCAGTCGCCAAGATGACACGCTATTGGTACATGTGGTTGAGCGTCCTGTCATTGGTACTATCACCCTAGAGGGCAACAAACTGATTCCTGAAGATACCCTCAAAAAAGGGTTTAAGTCGATTGGAATCAATGAAGGTGACGTGCTAAAACGCGCGGTGCTACAAAGTATCGAGAGTGATCTTGAGCAACAATATGCTCAGCAAGGCCGTTACGATGCCGACGTACAAATCGAAGAAATTCCACGACCCAATAATCGGGTTGATCTAAAGTTCCGTTTTATTGAAGGCACGGCATCCCGTGTCGTAGACATTCGTGTCGTGGGCAACACCGTCTTTAGCGACAAAGACTTGCGTGAAGCTTTTGCGGTCAAGCAATCTTCATGGACCTCTATTTTGACTCGTGACGATCGCTATGCGCGTGAGCGTCTGTCGGCCAGTCTTGAAAGCCTGCGCGCCATGTACCTCAACAAAGGCTACATTCATTTTGCCATCAACAATGCCCAAATTAATTTAAGCGAAGACAAAAAAAATGTCTTTGTTGAAATCAGCATCAGTGAAGGCCAGCAATATCACTTTGGTGATGTCAAATTTTTGGGTGATCCACTCTTTGAAACAGCCGAACTATCACAGTTGGCAATTTTTAAAGCAGGGCAAGTTTACTCACAGGCACAAGTGAGTGCGACCCGAGAACTACTGAGCCGTAAATATGGCAATAGCGGCTATTATTTTGCTGAGATTAATCCTGTCCCTGAGATTGATGAAGCCAGCAAAACGGTTGCTATGAGCTATTTTATTAATCCAAACCAAAAAGTCTATGTGCGTCGGATTAATTTTACAGGTAACACAAAAACCGCCGACGACGTGTTACGGCGTGAGCTTCGTCAAATGGAAGGTGCATTGGCGTCCAATGAAAAAATAGACCTCTCCAAAATTCGTTTAGAACGGACAGGTTATTTTAAAACGGTCACCGTTGATACTCAACGTGTGCCCAACGTGAGTGATCAAGTGGATGTCAATATCTCGGTCGAAGAGCAAAGCTCAGGCACCAGTACGATTGCCGTAGGATACTCACAAAGTGGTGGTATTACCTTCCAATTGGGTTTAAACCAAACCAATTTCTTGGGAACAGGCAATCGCGTCAGCCTTGATCTATCACGATCAGAAACACTCGATAATTATAATGTCAGTGTTTTAGACCCATTTTTTACCATTGATGGCATTAGTCGTGGTTACAACGGCTATTATCGTAAAACTAAACAAGACAGTTTAAGTGTACAGCGTTACACATTGGACTCGTTTGGTGGAGGGGTCAGCTTTGGTTATCCCGTCGATGAAAACACCGATGTCAGTTTGTCCTTGGGAGTGGATGATACGACCTTGACGACGGGTAGTTTTGTTTCACAGGTTGCTCGTGAATATATGTTGGCCAATGGCGGTAAAGCCATTGGTAGTAGTACCGGCGTATATGAGGCGGATTTTTTAACCTATAACATTAACTTGTCATGGGTATATAGCACGTTGAATCGTCCTGTGTTTCCAAATCGAGGTATGCAACACCGAGTGTCCTTGGATGTCGCATTACCCTCTAGTGACATTCAATATCAGCGTCTGACGTACGATGGGCAAATGCTCTTTCCAATTAATGACCAGTTTGTTGTGCGTGCCTACGGTAAGTTGGGGTATGGTCATGATTTGCCATTTTACAAAAACTATTTTGCGGGCGGGTATGGGTCTGTTCGTGGCTACCGAAATGACACATTAGGCCCTCGCAGTCCAGCTGCGACTTACGTTGATGCTAAAACCACCGACCCTGATCCAGAATCAGTGGGTGGCAATGCGTTGATTCAAGGTGGTGCAGAGTTGGTATTGCCGTTGCCCTTCCGTGGTGAATGGACCAAACAAATTCGTCCCGTGCTTTTTGCTGAAGGTGGGCAGGTCTTTGACACCACAGCAGATAATTTTGCAATCCACAATAAGGATTTTCGGTTTAGCGCTGGTATAGGTTTTACGTGGATTACTATGCTAGGCCCCTTATCCCTGAGTTATGCTTACCCCATCAACGATCAGGACGGGGACAAGCTGAAACGGGTTCAGTTTGAAATCGGCCGCTTGTATTGATCTAGCGTCCATGAGACATGGACATAAACAACAGGAGTTTCTTATGCGTCATATGATTGCAGCCCTTGTGTTGGCCACTGCGGCACTGACGACTCATGCTGCGCACGCCAATAATGTGGCCGTAGCCGATTCACAGGCCGCTGTTTTGGCGTCGGATTTGGCAAAAAAAACCATTGATGGCCTCAATACCAGTCTTAAGCCACAACGTGACAAGCTCGAAGGGCTGAAAAAAGAACTCAATACCTTTCAGCAGCGCTTTGAGCGAGATGGTAAGGTCATGAGTGAGGCTGATAAAAAAACCCTTCAGGCTCAAGCGCAAAGCAAATTGAATGAGTTCAATAGTACAGCAGAAGGGGTGCAACGTAAGATTGAAGAAGCACAATCGACGATGCTGAAGACATTGATGCCCAAACTGGAAGTTGCTGTTGAAGCCTTACGTAAAGAAGGCAACTACGACATCATCATCGAGAAAAAATATGCCATTTGGGCAGAGCCATCGGCTGATTTGACCAAAAAAATCACCGACCGCTTAAACGCTGCGAAATAAACAGTGGCGGTCTTGACCTTAGAACAACTCGCCGCCCAATTGGGCGGCGAGTTGCGTGGAAATCCTACCCATCCTATTGATGGCCTTGCTCCTTTGGCGACGGCCACATCATCACAGTTGGCTTTTTTAGCAAATTCGCGCTATCAGTCGCAATTAGATCAAACGCAAGCGGGTGCGGTATTGTTGCGTGCTGCCGATGCCGTTGGGTTTGCTGGCCAAGCCCTGATTGTAGACGACCCTTACGCGTGCTTTGCGCGGTTAAGCCATGTCTTTGATTTGACGCCAAAACCAGCTTCAGGCGTCCATGCCAGTGCGGTGATTGACCCAAGCGCGACCATTGATCCCACTGCCAGTATTGGGCCGTTTGTGGTGGTCGAAGCCGGTGCGGTGATTGGCGCAAGAACGGTATTGGCGAGTGGTGTGCAGGTCAGTGAGGCGGCCCAAATTGGGGCGGATTGCTGGCTCGGCGCACACGTGGTGATTCATCATCGTTGTGTACTGGGTGATCGAGTGCGTATTCACGCAGGGGCAAGCATTGGTGCAGATGGTTTTGGCTTTGCACCGCAGGGTGGACGCTGGCATCGAATTGCACAAATTGGTCGAGTACGTATTGGTAATGACGTGCGTATTGGTGCCAATACAACCATTGATCGTGGCGCGTTAGATGACACCATCATTCATGATGGGGTGATTATTGATAACCAAGTGCAAATTGCCCATAACGTGGTGATTGGTGCGCATACCGCTATTGCAGCGTGTTGTGGAATCTCTGGTAGTACGCGTATTGGTCGGCATTGTGTATTGGCAGGTGGTGTGGGCTTAGTCGGTCATATCGAGATTTGTGATCATGTGCATTTGACGGGCATGACCATGGTCACCAAGTCGATCACGCAGGCGGGTAGTTATTCGTCTGGAACGGCCATGACTGACACACCACAGTGGAAAAAAATGGCTGTTCGGCTGCGTCAATTGGCCGATGTGCCGATCAACCGGCTTCCAGATCAGCTCGGGCATATGCAAGCGCGGCTTGAGCGGTTAGAATCGCTGCTTCTCGATGACCAGCCCGCTGCTGCTCCCACGTCACCTGACGCGTAAAAGAGTCGGCGCGGGCATGCTGATGAAGCCCGTGCCATGACTGCTGCTACCTTGCCGGTCGATCTGCCTTTGCAGGCGTCCAAACTGCGTGAATATTTACCTCAACGTTATCCAATGTTGTTGGTTGACCGTGTCACTGCGGTCGAACTCGGCCATTCGATTACCGGTATTAAGAATGTCACCATCAATGAAGAGTTTTTTCAGGGGCATTTTCCTGATTACCCCATCATGCCTGGTGTCTTAATTTTAGAGGCTATGGCACAAATTGCTGGGGTACTGGGGTTTATGACCGCAGGTAAGCGCCCCAGCGATGGCTATATGTACTTGTTTGCCGGTGCAGACAAAGTGCGCTTTAAGCGTCAGGTGATCCCAGGTGATACCTTAACCTTATATGCAGAAATGCTCACCTCGCGCCAAGGCATTTATAAGTTTGCTTGCCGTGCCCATGTTGGGCATGAGTTGGCAGCCAGTGTCGAGATTTTGGTCGCAGAACAACAAATGGTGTTGGCATGACAGGATTGATTCACCCCACGGCATTGATTGACCCCAGCGCCCAGATTGATCCGTCCGTTCGTATTGGCCCGTACAGTATTATTGGCCCACAGGTCAGTATTGGTGCAGAGACTGTCATTGGCCCACATGTGGTGGTGGACGGTTTTACCCGTATTGGCCAGCGCAACCGGATTTTTCAGTTTGCAAGTATTGGTGCAGAGTGCCAAGACTTAAAATATGCCGGTGAAGAAACATGGCTAGAGATTGGCGATGACAACACCATCCGTGAAGCCTGTAGCCTGCATCGTGGCACTGCGCAAGACCACGGCATCACGCGGATTGGCAATCACAATTTATTGATGGTCAACACACATATTGCGCATGATTGCGTGGTGGGTGATCACTGTATTTTGGCCAATAATGTGGGTGTGGCGGGGCATGTACAGATTGGCGATTGGGTGATTGTGGGCGGTAATTCAGGTATTCATCAGTTTTGCCGTCTTGACGCGTACAGCATGGTTGGCGGTGGCAGCTTGATATTAAAAGATGTGCCGGCGTATGTGATGGTGTCGGGTAATCCGTCAGCCGCACATGGTATCAATTATGAAGGCATGCGGCGGCGTGGATGGTCTAAAGAGACCATCAATGCGCTGCGTTTGGCGTTTAAAGCAGTATATCGGCAAGGGTTGACTACTGTTCAGGCGATTGAGGTACTCAGCCAAGAATTGTTGCCACAACATCCGCAAGTACAGTTGTTGATTGACTCGTTGCAGCAGTCAACACGGGGTATTGTGCGCTAAATCATTGGAATCGTCCGGATTGATGTTAAAAAGCCCTGATTGTTCAGGGCTTTTTAATGGGGCAATGTTGGTGATTATTTCAGTTGAATACTGCCATTGGCTTGTACCCGAAGCTTACTGTCACCGCCTTCAACCTGTTGAGGGGCAACGGCATCTTCCATTTTCATGCTGGCTGCACGGGCATACATAGGGTATGGACGCGGCTGGTCTGAGCTGGTGTTGATGTCCATCCGAACCAGTTCATAACCGCTAGAACCCCATGATTTTTGCAGCAGGTCAGCACGTTCACGGAAGACCGCACTGATTTCACCCATAAGCTCGTTTTCAACTTTTCGCTGCTGTTCGGGTGAGACGCTAAAGCTGACGCCTTCGACCTGCATTTTGGCCTGTAACAACGCGACTAATTCACTGGCGGCTTTAAAGTCGGTGCTTTTAAGCTGAACTTCGGCGCGTGCGCGCCAGCCGGTGAGTTTGTTTTTGTCGTTATAGACCGGATAGGTGTTTTGCGCGCCGGTGCTGATGCGTACCGTGCTGTAACGCTTGGCGGTGGTCATGGCATCATTGATGATGAGATTGACATCACGCGCTAAGGTGGTGGGGTTGGCGCTGTTGATTTCGGTGAACAGGGTTGCTTGCATCAGGTCGTTTTGGACATCCCGACTGACTTCGGCTTGTAGGCCAATCATCCGATGTTCGGGTTGGTCTTCGGCGTGCGCCAATGAGCCTAGGCCTGCGCTCAGCATGACGGCCAACAAGGTTGGCTTGATGGCGGTGTGCGATAAAAATGACATGATATTCCTCTAAATGCGGTGTTTCGCCAACGTCAACAGGGCTACGGCGTGTTTTTGGACGGGCTGGCGGTTTTGGTCTTGACAGTATCTCGGGGTGGCGTTTGGGGGTCAGTGCGTTTCGTGTTGCTGTTGGCTTTGCTTGCGCCAGAACTAGGGAAAGGCGGTGCAAGTTCGGTGCGTTTTGTGTTGGTGTTCGGCACTTTAGGGCTGCTGGGTTTGGTTGTTTTGCTGGTTGGTGTTGTGGTTTTGGCTGGGTGTGTCTTCAGAAAGTTTTCAGCAAAGCCTGCTTCTTGCGTGCCAAGGTAGTCGGTGGTGAGGCGGGTCATCAGTCGTGTGGCTTCGGCAGGGCGATTGTCGACATCGGCCATGGTGGCGAGTCGGTAGGTCGCGGCGGCGGCTTTGGCGCTTTTGGGGTATGTGAGGCTGGTCACAGCAAAGCTTTGGGCGGCTTGTTTAAAGTCGGGTGGAGTGATGGCCAAGTAAAATTCACCTAGCCAATAGTGTGCATTGGGCACATAGACGCTGGTGGGATAAGTGCGAATAAAGGCCTGCATGGGTTCAATGGCTTTGGCTGCCCCGCCTGCTTTGTAGGCGTCATAAGCACTGACATAGGCGCGTTTGTCGGCATCAGGTGCGGGTGGCGTTGCTGTGCTGGTGGTGGGCGTCGCAGCGACGGTCGATGCTGTGGTTTGCGGTTCTGTTGATCCGGTGGTCAAGGCTGCTGGGGGGGTGTCGGTATTGGTGGTATCGCTGGTGGCGGTTGTGGGCAGTTGTGTTTTAAATTGGTCAAAGCGTTGATCAAGGTCGGTAAAGCGTGCTTTGAGTTCTTTGTCTGTTTGGTCTAGTTGTTGCTCTTGGCTTTCAAAGCGTCCGCGTAGGCTGCGGACTTCTTGTTGTAGGTCTTGCACCTGTTGATACAGCTTCCACATCATGGTGGTTTGATCGGGGTTGGTGTCTGGGCTATTGGTGGTCGGCAGGTTGGGCGTTGCGCTGGGGGTCAGCGCGCGCATTTCAACCGGCACTGCGGCATGGCTGAGTGCGGATGCGGTGCAAACTAAACCGACAGTCATCAGGGCGGAACGTAGCGTTTTCATCAATCAGGTGTCCAATACGACAGGTTACAGGGCAGGCGATGAGCTTGACACAAAAGTGGCTTTAGGCACGAATGGATTGGCCTTCTAATGGGGTGACAAACGCCGATGCACGGATCTGCTGATCGGTTAAGGCGAGTGCAAGATCGAGCAAAGGTTGGTGCATGGCTTCGTCGGTGAGTTGAAAGGTACGGTAATGAATGGCCAATGACAGTCGTGCAGCAAGGTCAATATGCGCCTGCACGGCTTCAGCGGGGTTCATGTGCATGGCCTGCATGACGTTGCGGGGTTCATACGCACCAATCGGCAGCAAGGCCAGTCGAGGTGCGCCAAGCTGTGCTTTAATGTCGCTAAAATGTGCGGCATAGCCGGTATCACCGGCAAAAAACAAATGGTCATCGGGCGTTAAAATGGACAGGCCACCCCAAAGTGCTTTGTTGCGGTCTTTTAAGCCGCGTCCCGAAAAATGCTGGGCCGGTGTAAACACAATGTTAAGTCGCTCGTCTTTGCAAAAGGCAATTTGCTGCCACCAGTCGAGTTCGATGACATTCATGTCTGCGGGTAGATATTGGCTGTTGACCAAACCGGTATAAATGGGCATTTGATCGCGGGCGTGTAGCCATTTTAAGGCGGCCATGTCCATATGATCATAATGGTTGTGACTCAGTAGCACGCCATCAATACGGGGCAGTGCATCAAGGGCAATACCTGCGGGTCGGATGCGTTTGGGGCCGGCAAAGGCCAATGGGCTGGCACGCATGGCCCAGACAGGGTCGGTTAAAAAATGGTATGGCCCGATTTGAATGAGCACCGTAGCGTGACCGACAAACCAGACCTGCCAATCTGACAGGTCGGCGTCAGGGCGCGCCGTTGGTGTGGTGGCATGTGTGAGAGCGTCTTCCCATGTTGGCCATGGTGCAGGATGACGGTGCAGCATCCAATCCACCACATTGACATCATGTTTTGGCATTGGCCACGGATTGCGAAAACCATGCAAATGACTATGAGGTTTTAATAAATATTCATGGCGTGGCTCGAACCAACCATGTGAGGGGGTAGGGTGAGTGTCTAAGGTATGTAAGGTTTTTTGAGTGCGTGCCATTGTCAGTCCTCTGGCCAAATGTGCTGATGTGTTGGATTAAGGGGTTGATTGAGGATAAGCACCTTCATGCCATAGTAAAAACCGTTTGCGTGACTGCCCCATGTCAGAGACTCCACTGTAGCCGCCCAAATCACCACTTTGCCGAATGACCCGATGACAGGGCAGTACAATCGGTAACGGATTACGTTTAAGCGCTTGGCCGACTGCTCGTACGGCCAGCGGTCGGTTAATCTGTTGGGCAAGCTCTCGATAGCTTATGGTTGTTCCAGCAGGAATATGACGTAATGCGAGCCAAACGGCTTGTTGAAAGGCTGTGCCACTGTGTAGCTGAATAGGCAGCTGGTCTATTCGGTCAAATTCACCGGCAAAATAATCCAGCAAGATATGTGACCATGTAGCCGGCATAGGGTGATCAAACGCCGTGTCAGTGTCATGTTGATAGCTCAATTGATGCATGGCCACGCCATTGTGGCGCACATACAATGGCCCTAGCGGCGAGTCAAATACGGTGGTCACACAGAAGGTCATGGCTATGGTCATGAGAACAACACGGGTCATTTGATTATA
>JBEANQ010000093.1:0-9861 GCA_041165345.1 Pseudomonadota bacterium | reverse complement strand
CCCAAACGGCCTGACCTGAAAGTGATTGTCACGTCGGCCACATTAGATGTGAATCGCTTTAGCGAGTATTTTCATGGTGCGCCGATTTTTACCGTAGAGGGCAGAAGTTTTCCGGTTGAGGTGCGTTATCGACCGATCTCTGAGTTGCCTGTGGGTGGCAGTGACGACGATGAGTTTGACGATTTTGAAGAAAACCTGCCGCGTGCAGTGGTGGCGGCGGTTGAAGAATGTTATGCCGATGCGACTGAAAAAGGCCATCCGCAACTGGCTGACATTCTTATTTTTGCCAGCACAGAACAAGAAATTCGTGAGCTGCAAGACACCCTACAACGGTTTGGGCCACGTCATACCGAAGTGCTGCCGTTGTATGCACGGTTGGCGCTGGCCGAGCAACAAAAAATCTTTAACCCCAGTGGCAAAGGTCGGCGCATTATTATTGCCACCAACGTGGCAGAAACCGCTTTAACCGTGCCCAATATTCGCTATGTGATTGATGCTGGTTTTGCACGGATGTCGCGCTATTCGTATCGGTCACGGGTGCAACGACTTCCCATCGAAGCGATTAGCCAAGCGGCGGCCAATCAACGCAAAGGACGTTGTGGTCGGATTGCGGCGGGTGTATGTATTCGGCTATACAGTGAAGCCGACTTTTTGGGACGTCCTGCGTTTACCGAGCCAGAGATTCGTCGCACCAATTTGGCGTCGGTCATTTTACAGATGGAACATTTGGGGCTGGGGCAGGTTGAGCAGTTTGCGTTTATTGAGCCGCCAGACCATCGACTCGTCAATGATGGCAAAAAACTACTGGTCGAGCTAGGCGCACTCGCCGAAGGCAAAGCGGGGCTGACCAAAACCGGCTTGCAAATGGCAAAAATGCCCATTGACCCGCGCTTGTCTCGTATGATTTTAGGTGGCGCACATTTTGGCGTATTAAAAGAAGCACTGATTATTGTCAGTGCGCTCTCTGTACAAGACCCGCGTGAACGGCCTGCCGATAAAAAAACCCAAGCGGACCAAAAACACGCCTTATTTAAAGAGCCAGATTCTGATTTTTTATTTTATATCAAACTGTGGCAAACCCTTGCCGAGCAAAAAGGCGAGATGACCGAGAGTCAACGGCGCAATTTTGCGCGTCAGCATTTTTTAAGTTGGCTGCGCTTGCGTGAGTGGCGACAAACCCATCGTCAGCTTGAAGAACTCGCCCAGCAATTACATCTGTCTTTTAATGACCAACCGGCCAATAACGAAAATCTGCATCGGGCGTTATTAACGGGCTTATTGTCATTTGTGGCGCAAAAAACGGATGAAAAATCTGAGTATTTGGCGGTGCGTCAACAAAAAGCCAAAATATTTCCCAGCAGTACCTTGCACAAGCAGCAGACACCATGGGTGATGGCTTTCGAAATTGTCGAAACCTCGCAAGTGTATATGCGTACCTTAGCCAAAATCGAACCGGATTGGATTATTAGCGCTGCGCGTGGCCTGCTGAAATATCATTATTTTGAACCGCACTGGTCCAAAAAAACCGGACGGGTTCAGGCTTATGCGCAAATCTCCCTGTTTGGTCTGATTATTCAAGCCAAGCAACTGTGTGATTATGAAAAAATTGACCTAAAAGATGCGCATGATATTTTTATGCGTGATGCGCTCACAGCCGGTGAGCTGGGTGTGCAACCTGCGTTTTTAAAGCATAACGCTGCGTTGATCGAAAACGTGCAGCGCATTGAAGACAAGCTGCGTCGTCGTGATTTATTGGTTGATGAAGAAACGCTGTATCAATTCTATGCGGCAAGGATTCCAGCATCTGTTGCGAGTCGGCGTAGTTTTGAAGACTGGCGTACCGAGATTGAAAAAACCGAACCGCAGCATCTGTTTTTAACCGAAGCCGATATTTTGGCCGACAGTGTGCCCAACACCCAAGACTTCCCCGAGCATTGGCAAGTGGGCAAGCTGCTATTGCCGACCCGCTATGTGTTTAACCCCAGCGGTGACGACGACGGCGCGATTGTCACCGTGCCGCTACAAGCTTTGCCGCAATTGGACGCCGTGCAACTGGCATGGGGAATTCAAGGTTGGCGCACCGAACTGGTTGAAGCCCTGCTCAAGTCGTTGCCCAAAGAACACCGCCGCAAGTTAGTCCCGATTCCAGACACCGCCGACAAAATGTTGCCCAAGCTAAAACCTGATGCACAGCAAGGGCTGTTAACGCAAATGGTCAATGCCTTGGCGGGTTATGGTATAGACAGCAAAGATTTTGATTTTAGCCAAATTCCACTGTATCTGCGCCCCTTGGTACAGGTGGTGGATGATCGTAAAAAAATCATTGCCGAAGGCCGTGATTTGATCGAGTTGCAGGCGCGTTGCCGAGTGCAAAGTCATGCGCCTATTCAGCAACAAGCAGGGGAGTTGCGTGCGTTTCCGGCGCAATTTGTGTTTGAAACGGGCAAGCAGATCGCAGGGTTGGCGGTGAGTCAGTACCATGCTCTCATGCCGATGGACGCACCAGATTCAGGGGTGGTGGTACAGACGTTTGCAGACGAAAAAACCGCACGCCTGACCCATCGCCAAGGCGTATTGCGGTTGTATAGCTTGCAATTGGGGGATTTGGCACGCCAACTGAAAAAACAATTGCCCAAGCCGCTGATTCTCACCTATGCCCCCTTGGGTGATCGCGCCGCGCTTGAAGCCCTGCTGATTCACGCCACGCTAGATGCCACTTGCACCGACTTACCCATGAGCCAAGCCGCTTTTGATACGGCATTTGCTATTGATAAACCGCGCTTTTTGTCTGTAGGACAAACCGTTCTGCGTGAACTCACCGATATTTTTGTGCAATGGCAGGCGATTCGGCGGCAGTTGATGGCCATGGATCAGGCGATTTTTGGTCGTAACCTTGATGACGCTGAAGACCAATTAGATGCCTTGCACCTCAATGACTTTGTCTATCACATTGATGTTCAGCATTGGCGGCAATACCCACGCTATTTAAATGCGTTGGCGATTCGGTTAGAGCGTTTGCCCAACAATTTAAAACGTGACACAGAGGCCGTGAGTCAGCTTGATCCACTGATGAAGCGTTTGGGCAAGCGTGAAAATGAAGCCAAACTGGCGGAGTTTCGTTGGGCGTTAGAAGAGCTGCGCATTTCGTTGTTTGCGCAACCGATGAAAACCATAGGTCCCATCTCGGTTAAGCGTCTGGACAAGCTGTGGGCTGCGTCAGAGACCTAACACAGCCATCATGACAGAGGAGGTGGCGCTCCCCTGTCAGGGTTGTCTGATCGAGTGGTCTTAAAACTCACGCAACAACCCATGCGCGCGCTTCCATTGGCGTACAGCATGCCGCACCGAGGTGAGCGACTCTAGCAACAGCACATCTTCAACGTCACGTCGTGAGGTTCTTAAACCGCCACCGCCACACCAAATATCGACTGATAACGGCAGTCTAAATCGCAGTTCTTCCAAAAATTCGATGGCGCGATTGGACGGAAACGACGCGCTAAACGACAGCACCACCACATCAATCTGATGGCGATTAACCGCATTATGAATTTCTCGAATGGGCATTTGTGCGCCAAACGAAATGGCATCAATTTCGTCGACCCTCAACAAGGCTTCAACCATCAAAATGCCCAGTGTGTGTTGCTCTTCTGGCGCAGTGGTTAACATGATACGGGGCTTGCTGGTGCTTGGACGCAAGTTGGACATGGCGTTCCGTACGATGCTTTGTACCTGTTCGGTATACAAATGCTCCTCGTAAATTTCGATCAGTCCACGCATCCATGCATCACCGACAAATGAGTTGGCATGTTGCATCAAGTCCACCACAAATGCCTCTAGCCCCATCCGTGTCACTTGATGGTTGAGGTATTGACTCACCGCATACGGGTCACGGCTTTTGAGGACATCCAATAGCTCGCGTTCAAGATTGGGGGGAGATTGAGTCGGCGTTGCAGGGGCGGCTTGATGGCTGTTGACCAGTTGTTCAAGCTCACGCACGCTCAAATTGACAATCTTGCCTGGTCTAAAGCCCGCATCTAACAGTCGCCGTACCACACGTAATTTGCCCACTTGTTCAGGTGAATACACCCGATCACCTTGTGCATCACGGTTGGGTGAAGGAAACCCATAGCGGCGCTCCCACATGCGTAGCAATTCTTTAGAAATGCCGGTTTCTCGTTCGACTGCATTGATGGGCAATAGCACATGGGGCAGGTCAGCAGCTAACGCAAGGGCAGCATCATCTTTCATGGCACAACTCCAAACAACATGATGGGGGGCTGATGTCAATAAAACGGCTCCCACCACATATCATATGCAACATGCGTGGGTGATCAGCTTGGACAAAGACCCTCAGTTAAGTAGGATTGTCCGTGTTTGTATTAAACAAAAAATATGTTCGCTTCGCGATGTTCAAAGGCTTAACAGGATTTAATGCGTCTGTTTCGCATTTGTAGAGCAAAACTTGGTACAAGATCGCTTATTTGACTCCACAAATACAAACAACTTGATCGGTTTGTTCAGTCAACAGAGTGTGGTCGAGTGTAGGCTGATTCCAGTCTCAATGACCGATCATGTTATGATCGTTGGCAAGAAATCCTTCTGACATGTTTAATATTGAAACCGGCGTTTGATTCTTATGTCTGACCCTTCTGCTCGCCTACTGGCGTTTTCGGCATTGCCCTCCAGTATGTTACAGGCACTGCCGCTGTTGCCTGATCTGCATCAACCGTTAATTTTATTGACGCGGCATTCGGTGCGTGAGCGTACCTCAGGGCAGGGCTTTGCCAGTTATGATCTGCCCTTAACCCCTGCGGGCCGTCAGTTGGCCGAGGATTGGGGGCATCACTTGGCCGAGCAAACCGGTCGATGGATTGCCGCTTGTTTAAGTAGTCCCATTCAACGTTGTATTGACACCGCCACCTTAATGCTAGACGGCCAGTCGCGGCACGACTCCGCATTGACTGCGCCGCCGGTACACACCACCGCGTTGCTGGTCGAACCGGGTAGCTTTGTGGTGGATGTGGTACAGGCCGGACCGTTATTTCGTCAGCATGGCCCGCTTAATTTTATTAATCATTTTTTAGACAATGCTTTGCCCGGTATGAAGCAGCCGCATCAGGGTGTATTTGATATTTTGGCCTTGTTGCATGCACATCAATCACACGCTCACTCGACGTTGTTGTTGGCCGTGAGTCATGACACCATTTTGGCGGCATTGTTGGCGGTCATGGCAGGCCATGCGCGTATCACATGGGACGACTGGCCGGACATGATGGAAGGGGTGTTTTTGTGGTTTGAAGGCGAAACCTTTGACCAGTCACACTTACATTGGGTATGGCGTGGCCAGCAGTTTCGTCATCCGATCCAAGGGTTTTCCGGCATCAAGCCGACGAATGACCTTGGGGGCGAATAAGCGCGGGTGCAGGTGTTGTGCGCCCATAAAAAAACCCGCGATCAACGCGGGTTTTTTTAAGATCACATCACGCGATTAGGCAGCAGTTGCCAACGCTTTGATGTGGCCGTTCAGGCGGCTCTTATGACGAGCTGCTTTGTTTTTGTGAATGATGCCTTTGTCGGCCATACGGTCAATCACAGGAACAGCAAGTTTGTACGCTGCAGTTGCAGTGGCGTATTCGCCAGTTGCGATTGCATTGACAACTTTCTTGATGTAGGTACGAACCATCGAACGCATGCTGGCGTTGTGTTGACGCTGCTTGACGTTTTGACGGGCGCGTTTTTTGGCTTGAGCAGAGTTTGCCACTCGTGCACTCCTTAAAAATTGGGGTCAGGGTCGGGCATCTGGCGACAATCTGCATCAGGCAGACGGCCAGCCCGGCCCGTAAACAAGTGGCGAATTTTGCCCAGACCCTCATACAAAGTCAAGGGTAAAGGCATTTTGTGGTGTGTTGTGCTGGATTGACGGTCAAATCAGCCATAGATCGTTGCGAGTAGGGTCGGTAAGATACGTATTTATTGCATTATACCATCGCAAAAACAGCTAGTCTGATGCGATCAAGACCCAGATGTGGTTCAAACAAGAGGTGATCTATGCTCAAAAAGGCCATTGTGATTGGTGCAACCGGTTTGGTTGGGCGGCAACTCATGCACGCATTGGCAGCGTCAGGTCATTATGATCGTATTATTGCGGTTACACGTCGTCCAGAAGCCTATGACGACGCGTGTATTCAGCCGCTATTGGTGCCCGATTTTTCTCAACTTGATGCCGCATTAGCGACGCTCAATTTACAAGGGGCAGATGCCTTTAGTACCCTTGGCACAACGCTCAAACAGGCGGGGAGTAAAGCACGCTTTCGCCAGATCGATTACGGCTATACGCTCACCTTTGCCCGCGCGTGTTTGCGCCAACAGACCACTCATTTTTTGCTGTTGTCGGCAGCGGGTGCATCAGCACAGTCGATGGTGTTTTACAATAAAATCAAAGGTGATATCGAACAAGACATCGGCGCATTGTTATTTGACCGCATTTCTATTTTTCAGCCTTCCTTGTTGTTAGGCGAACACAACGATGAGCGTTTTGGTGAGCATTTGGCTCAAACCGCATTTGGTTGGGTCAAGCCGCTGATTCCCGCGACCTTTGCCCTGCGTCCCATTGAGGCGGACCGTGTGGCACAGGCGATGTGTCAGGTGGCGATGACGGCAAGCCAGACACCAGACACCGTGGCACGTCCCACGCTTGCATTGCCTGCGCGAGTGTATTCCAATGCCGACATGCTCAAACTGACCTTGGAGACCGTCCAGTGACCTCAAAACCTGCTTTTGTCACCTGTGATCTGTTAGATGATCATCCACAGACGCAAGTCTGTTCGCCTTCAATAGACGGCAAGTCGTTTAAAAACTTTGGCGGTCGCCGTGCCTTTGGTGGTGCAGTGGTCACGGTCAAATGTTTTGAAGACAACTCACGGGTAAAAGAGTTGCTGGCCACAGCAGGTGATGGCCGTGTGTTGGTGGTGGATGGCGGCGCGTCCATGCGTTGTGCGTTGCTTGGCGACATGATTGCCGAAAGTGCTGTTGCACATGGCTGGGCTGGTGTTGTGGTGTACGGCTGCGTGCGTGACGTTGACGCACTGGCGACGCTTGATTTGGGGGTGCAAGCCTTGGCGTGTATTCCGCAAAAAAGTAACCGCAAAGGCGCGGGTGAAGTCGGTCTGACTGTACAGTTTGGCGGCCTCACCATTGCCGAAGGCATGTATTTGTATGCCGATAACAACGGCATTCTTGTGTCGACCCAACCCCTGATTCATCTGTAAGGAGCACCCCATGGGACATCAGATCACAATTTTGCAGTCCGTGTTATCGACCTTGCTTGAAGGCGGACGGGGTGTGATGGGAACGGCGTTTCCACAACAACCCCCGTTACTGCTTAAACTGTACGACATGGAAGGCTGCCCCTTCTGTCGTCGGGTGCGTGAAGTGCTGACCTTGCTCAACTTAGACGTTGAAATTTATCCTTGCCCCAAAAATGGCAGGCGCTTTCGGGCAGACGCGATTGCGCTGTCTGGCGAGTCGCAGTTTCCGCTGTTGGTGGATGACAACACCGGCACAGTGCTTTTAGAGTCGCAAGCGATTATTGACTATTTATTTGCCACCTACGGCAAGCACGGCAAAACCCCCGCCAAGTGGAAAAACCTCTCGGACACGCCGATCTCTGGCATGTTGATCAGTGCTGCCAGCCGCATGCGTGGCCTAAAAGCCGCCGCAGGCAATGACACCCGCACTGCACCTGCCCAAAAACTGGCGCTGTGGAGCTTTGAAGCCAGCCCGTACAGCCGCCCTGTCCGTGAGCGCTTGTGTGAGCTAGAAATTTCCTATGTGCTGCATAACGTGGCCAAAGAACGCTGGCAAGACATGGGGCCTGCGGTGCTGCGTGCCAAACCCGGCCCGTATGTCCCGTTGGTGGGCGGCAAACGTGCGCAATTGCTGCCCGTCATGCAAGGCAAGATGCAAGTGCCGTATTTGGTTGACCCCAATACTGGCGTCAGTTTGTTTGAGTCTAAAGCGATTTTGGCGTATTTAAACCAAACCTACGCCTAAGTGCAGCCGGTGTGATGTGTTGTCAACGCGTGCCCATGGGTGCGCGTTTTTTTATCGGTGTAAATCAGCATGTGCCTATTGTCAGTGCGCGCATCATCCCCACATAAACCATAGCGCGCCACAGGCTCTCGTGCGTTTTGCCCTATGCATAAGGATACGTTATGAACATTGCCACCCATTCCGACGACACCGCAGCCGCTCATCCGGTGGTTTATCTCAAAGACTATCAACCACCGGTGTATCGCGTGGCCAGCGTCGAACTAAATATCAACCTGTATGACCATGAAACACGGGTCAATTGCACCCTCGTCATGCAGCGTCAACACATGGGCGAACTGGTGCTGTTGGGTCGGGATCTAGAGCTTCTGGAGGTCAGCGTTGATGGTGTGCCGCTGACGGCTGATCAGTATCAACTGACCGCCGACAACCTAACGATTTTGGGCGCACCCGACCGCTGCGTGGTGCAAACCTGCGTGCGGATTCATCCAGAAAGCAACACCCAGCTCGAAGGCCTGTATCAGGCGGGCAACCTGTTTGTGACCCAAAATGAGCCAGAGGGTTTTCGTAAAATAACCTTCTTTCCAGACCGTCCTGATGTGCTGAGTGTGTATACCACGCGCCTTGAGGCGGATCTTAAATATCCCACGCTGCTGGCCAATGGCAACCTGATCGAACACGGAGATGCTGGCGCTGGGCGGCATTATGCAATTTGGCAAGACCCCACCCATAAGCCTAGTTATTTATTTGCCTGCGTGGTGGGTGATTTGGCGGTACTCAAAGATACCTTTACCACCAGTGAAGGCCGCGTAGTGTCGTTAGAGCTATACACCGAAGCCCGTGATCTAGACAAATGCCATGTGGGGATGCAGGCATTAAAAGACTCGATGCAGTGGGATGAAGACGTGTATGGCCGTCCGTATGACCTCGACAACTATATGATCGTGGCGGTGAGCCAGTTCAATATGGGCGCGATGGAAAACAAAGGGCTGAATATTTTTAATACCGCCTGCGTGTTGTCTGACCCACAGACCACCACTGACCCCAGCAATTTTTATGTGAAATCGACCATTGCACACGAATACTTTCATAACTGGACGGGTAACCGCATTACCTGCCGTGATTGGTTTCAATTGTGTTTAAAAGAAGGCTTTACGGTGTTTCGGGATCAGTCGTTTTCGGACACCTTGCAATCGCCTGCGGTGCAACGGATTGATGACGTCTCCAGCCTAAAAACCGCGCAATTTGCAGAAGATGCTGGCCCGATGTCGCATCCGCCACGGCCTGATCATTTTGTCGAAATTAATAATTTTTATACCGCCACGGTCTACGACAAAGGCGCAGAAATTGTCCGCATGATCGCCACCTTGCTGGGTGCAGAAAAATTCCGTTTGGGCACTGATGAATACTTCCGTCGGCATGACGGCCAAGCGGTCACGGTTGAAGATTTATTGAATAGCCTCAGCGATGGTTCGGGTATTGATGTTCGGCATTTTCTCACATGGTACAGCCAACCGGCCACGCCTTGTGTCAGTGGGCAAGGGCAGTATGACGCGCTCACACAGACCTACCACTTGACCTTGCGTCAACACACCCCCAAAAAACCAAACTATGCCGAGCCAGTGGCATTGCCCATTCCGGTCAGTACGGCGTTGTTTGATCGCAGTACAGGGCAATTGCTGGCCGAGCGGATGCTGATGTTGGATCAGGCCGAGCAGACCTTTGTGTTTGAGGGCGTGACCGCTGCGCCGGTGGTGTCGTTACTGCGTGATTTTTCGGCGCCTGTGTTGTTGGATTTTGACTATCAAGACT
>JBEANQ010000092.1:0-9936 GCA_041165345.1 Pseudomonadota bacterium | reverse complement strand
GGGCAGCTCAAACAGTATGGGCATTCATAGCCCTGTGGTCGATGCCTTGTTGCAACAGTTGGTGCGTAGCCCCAATCGGCAGGCCTTGCTAACCGTCACCCATGCCTTAGATCGGGTGTTGCGTGCTGGATATTATGGTGTGCCCATGTATGGCCTACCGGCGTATCGGGTGGCCTATTGGAAGACCTATGCCCAACCTGCACGCCGTCCCAAATATGCCTTGGGGCTCGATTACTGGTGGAGTGATGCCCAAGGAAGTCAGCGTGTGGCACAGTATATCAACCAAACGCCATCGCCCTAAATCTGGGCGTTGGTGTGGGTACGGCAGACCACAGATTGGGGGTTTCCCCACATTATTCATAACCCCAAGGATGACGCATGGGTGCTTATATTCTGCGACGGCTGTTGCTGATCATTCCAACCTTGTTTTTAATTTTGCTGGCCAATTTTATCATTGTGCAGTCAGCACCCGGTGGGCCGGTCGAACAGGCCATTGAGCAAGCTCAACACAAAAACGCCGCTGGTTTTGGTGGTTCGGGGCAAGAACAAGCCCAAACCATCAGCGCCGACAGCGCCCGTTATCAGGGTAGTCGTGGCTTATCACCCGAAATGGTCGAGCAAATTAAAGCCCAATATGGTTTTGATCAACCTGCGCCGGTGCGGTTTTGGCGCATGGTGAAAGGCTATTTGACCCTCGACTTTGGCACCAGTTTTTTTAAAGACAAACCAGTCACCACGTTATTGTGGGAAAAAATGCCGGTCACGGTGTCGTTGGGGTTGTGGAGTACCTTACTGATTTATGTGGTGTCGATTCCGCTCGGTATTCAAAAAGCGTTGCGCCATCATCAGCCGTTTGACCATGTGACGGCGGCATTGTTGGTGGTGGGCTATGCCATTCCCACGTTTATTTTTGCCATTTTATTGATTGTCTTGTTTGCTGGCGGTAGTTATTGGCAATGGTTTCCGTTGCAGGGACTGGTGTCTGAACAGTTTGATCAATTGAGTGTATGGGGCAAGGTTAAAGATTATTTTTGGCATTTAAGTTTGCCGCTGTTGGCCTCGACCATTGGTGGTTTTGCTGGTTTAACCTACTTAAGCAAGTTTTCGTTTATGGAAGAATTGAGCAAGCAATATGTGCTGACTGCGCGTGCCAAAGGCTTGACCGAGCGGCGGGTGTTATATGGACATGTGTTTCGCAATGCCATGTTGGTGGTGATTGCGGGTTTGCCCGCTGCATTGGTGGGAATCTTTTTGGCCAGTAATTTTTTGATTGAGATTATTTTTAACCTCGATGGCTTGGGGTTATTGGGTTTTGAAGCGGTTCAGCAGCGTGATTATCCGGTGATTTTTGGCACGTTGTTTTTGTTTACCTTGGTGGGTCTGCTGCTGCAATTGATCAGTGATGTGTTGTATCAATGGATCGACCCCCGAATCGACTTTAGCCAGCGGGGCAGCACATGAGTCCAGTGATGCAGGCGCGTGTGCGCCGTTTTCGTGCCCATCGTTTGGGGTATGGGTCGTTTTGGGTGTTTATGCTGATACTGGTGTTGTCGATGGGGGTGCAGTTTGTCGCCAACGATAAACCGTTGTTGGTCAGCCATCACGGACATTGGTATGTGCCGGTATTGACCTCATACCCCGAGACTACTTTTGGTGGGGTGTTTGAAACGGAAGCCGAATACCGTGACCCTGCGGTGCGGCAACTGATCGAGCGCGACGGTTGGATGCTGTGGCCGGTGGTGCGCTTTGCCGATCAAACCGCCAATTTTGACTTAGCTGTGCCGGTGCCATCGCCGCCCTCACGCCAAAACTGGCTGGGTACAGATGACCAAGGCCGCGACGTGTTGGCTCGGGTGTTGTATGGCTTGCGGGTGTCTATTTTGTTTGGCTTAGGGCTGACCCTTGCCGGTTCGGCGCTCGGCATCATGGTTGGGGCGGTGCAGGGCTATTACGGCGGCTGGGTCGACCTGATCGGCCAGCGTGTGCTAGAGGTGTGGGGTGGCCTGCCACAGTTGTTTATGATCATTATTTTGGTCAGTTTATTTACGCCTAGTATTGGCTGGCTGTTTGGCATGATGCTGCTGTTTGGTTGGATGAGTTTGGTTGGGCTGGTGCGTGCCGAGTTTTTGCGGGCGCGTAATTTTGACTATGTACGCGCTGCCAAGTCATTGGGTGCGACCGACCGCACCATTATGTTTCGGCATATCTTGCCCAATGCGCTGTCGTCGAGTTTGTCGCAATTGCCATTTATTTTGACCGCCAATATTACCGCACTCACGGCGCTGGATTTTTTGGGCTATGGTTTACCACCGGGTTCGCCGTCGCTGGGCGAATTAATGGCACAAGGCAAAAACAACTTAGATGCACCTTGGTTGGCTTTGTCAGGGTTTTTTACCCTGTCGATCTTACTGTCTGTTCTCATTTTTATTGGGGAGGCGGCTCGCGATGCCTTTGACCCCCGCCGTTGAGCATTCTGCTATGCAACCGTCGCATCCCTTGCTTTGTGTTCAGCATTTATCCATTCGCAGCCAAGACAAATGCTTGGTTGATGACCTGTCCTTTGACCTTTATGCAGGGAAAACGCTGGCGATTGTCGGTGAAAGCGGCTCGGGCAAGTCGTTAACCTCGCTGGCCTTGCTGGGGTTGTTGCCAGATACGCTACACATGCAGGGGCAAATTGGCTTGGATGATCAAGCCTTGTCTGGGTTGACACAGGCACAATGGCGCAGCGTGCGTGGGGGTCGAATCGGGATGATTTTTCAAGAACCGATGACCGCTTTAAATCCGCTGCATACCGTTGAGCAGCAAATAGGCGAAACCCTGCGGCTGTCAGGCTTAAATCGTCGCGACACACGACAGCGGGTCTTGGCACTGCTGCAACAAGTGGGCATGACTGAACCCGAACAACGCCTGCCTCGTTATCCGCATGAACTGTCTGGCGGCCAACGGCAACGGGTGATGATCGCAATGGCCTTGGCGCAAGACCCTGATATTTTGGTGGCGGACGAACCCACCACCGCGTTAGATGTCACCCTACAAACGCAGATTTTAGACCTGCTCAAGTCGCTCCAACTGTCACGCAACATGGCGCTCCTGTTGATTAGCCATGACTTAAACCTTGTGCGTCGTTACAGCGATGAAGTCATTGTGATGCAAGCGGGACAGGTGCGGGAACGAGGCCAAACCGCCCAACTGTTTGCCAACCCACAGCATCCCTACACGCAAGACTTACTCAACCATGACTTTGGCCAAGCCCTGAGTGTGGACACGGCGGCCGCGCCCTTGCTTGAGCTTAAAACACTGGGCGTGCGTTTTCCGATTCGAACCGGATTGCTCAATCGGATCACCAACCACGTCGAAGCCTTAGCCCCGCTTGACCTGACCGTGTCTGCCGGTGAATCGGTGGGTATTGTGGGCGAGAGTGGCTCGGGAAAAACCTCAATGGCCTTGGCGGTTGCTCGTTTAATTGCTAGCCAAGGCCAGATTGTGCTGGCCGGACAAGCGCTTGACCACCTGCCTGAACACCAATTGCGACCCTTGCGCAGCCAGTTTCAAATGGTATTTCAAGACCCTTATGGCAGCTTAAGTCCGCGCCTGACCCTTGAGCGCATTATTGGCGAAGGGGTCGAGCAGCGGATTCCAGATCGAACCCGTCGTCGGCAAGCGGTCGAGCACGCCTTGGCCAAGGTTGAGTTACCGGTGAGTTTTGCCGACCGTTATCCACATGAGCTGTCCGGTGGGCAACGGCAACGGGTCGCACTGGCGCGTGCATTGATCATGCAGCCCAAACTGCTGATTTTGGACGAACCCACCTCCGCGCTTGACCGCACCACGCAGCGTGCAATGGTGCATTTGCTGCGCAAATTGCAGCAACAAGACGGCTTAAGCTATGTGTTTATTAGTCATGACTTGGCAGTGGTGCGGGCGCTGTGCCAACGGGTGTTGGTGTTGCACCACGGCCAAGTGGTTGAGCTACAAGCCACCGAAGCGTTGTTTGCTGCCCCACAAGCGGCCTACACCCAACGGCTGATTGACGCTGCCTTGGCTTAACCGCGTACGCGGCAGGCCATGTGTGGCTTAGTCACCCTTGACATGCGACTGATCAAGGCAAAAGCGCTCGGGGTGCTTGCCTTGAATCGTGGCATAAAACGCCATGATCTCTTGCATGTCTTTGGCAATGTCACCACTAGGATAAATGATCTTGCCTACACCGGCTTCTTTTTTGGCGTAATCCAAATACGCCAGTGCAATCGGTACACCGGCTTGTACCGCCACATGATAAAAGCCGGTTTTCCATTTGGGTTGCAAAGAGCGCGTGCCTTCAGGCGTGACCAACATCACCAAGCGTGGGTGAGTCTTAAACAGATCTGCCATGGCTTGTACCATGCTCGGGCGTTGCTCTCCCGTTTGGCGTGGATTACGGTTAATACCAATGCCGCCCATTGCCCGTACAAATGGCCCAAAGGGTGGCTTTAAGTAGCTGTCTTTGATGGTGATCTTGACCGGAATGTTCATCACAATAAACGCCAGCTTGGTATACAGCGAATCCCAGTTGCTGGTGTGTGGCGCGGCGATCATGACGCATTGCTGTACCTCAGCAGGAAGATGGTTGTCGAAGGTCCAACCAAGCGATTGCAATGTTTTTTGGGCAAGTTGTTGAGCGCGCATAACTAAAAATCAGGCCAGCAGAAATTGGCGCGAAGAATACGGCAAAGTGATGACACTGTGGCGAAAAAAACGATCAAAGGTGAGAGGGAGGCCTCATCTTTTGACGCTTTGAGTCGGCGCGACAGTTGTGACAGCTGATGCGTAGATTGCCAATGGTGTTGTCATATTTTTTGCCGTTTAAATGATCGACATGCAGTTCGCTGTGGTGGTGAGCAAAGGCGTTTTGGCAGGTCGGGCAAATCCAGCGTGAATACGCTTTAACATATGCAGCGATTTCAGGCCAATCATGCGTATAAGTGTTCAGCCGATCTGTCTCTGCGAGCCAGAGTTGTTGATAATTGTGTAAAGGTAGAAGTGAGGGGTATTGTTGATAAAAATGTTCTAAATCAAATTTTTGTAAGATATGTTGCTCAAGCTCATCGGTCAATCTATGGTGCATGCCTTGCCAATTCAGTGTTCGTAAACAGTCGAGACAGATCGGTTGTTGTTGTTCAACCACGCCCCATTCACCTTCATTGTTGACGACAGAGATATCAACATACCGTACAGTATGCGTGGATATCTGGCAGTGCTGCTGAGGCGCACATGCTTGTAGCGTTGTACAATAAGCCAAATGAATGATCGGTAAGCCCGTTTGATCCCCTGCTAGTTCGACACGGACACGTGCATCTTTAAAAAATAAAGTCTGATCAGGTGCGACGTTGAGCTGATCTAGGGTGGTATCAAAACCCGTATCAGCGAGCTGCTTGATTGCTTGTAGCGATAATCCACCGACCACCACCGCAGGGACAGCATTGGCATCAACGAGTGGTGCATTCATCTGGCGACGTAGCGTATTCCACGCGTCATCTTGCAAAAAATCAATCATGATCATTGACCTGCGGCAATCGCACGGATGCGGTCTTCAGCATCAGTCACCACGCGAAACTCGACCCGTTGAGATTGGATCGGGTCTTCATCTTGGCTAGCCTGAGTGGGTTTACCTTGCGCGTTGAGTGGCTGTGCCGATGAAAAACCAATCGCACGTAGTCGCGGTTTGAGCCATGCTTTGTCTTGCTCAGACAGTGGTGCTTGGGTGAGTAAATGGATCAAGGTGGCTTGGGCGCGTTGTTGCGACAGTTGCATGTTGTTGAGATAGGCCTCATCGGGCGTGGCACCATTCGCCCAATAAGTTGAGGTATGGCCTTCGATACGGATTTCTTTGATGCGTGCCGCGTATTGCGGATCATGCAAAATCTTGACGTATTTGGGGAAAAAATCATTGAGGGCTTGCTGAAACTGTGGACGCAGTTCGGATGAACCCACGGCAAACTGGATATCAGCGTTATTGAAGCGCACGGTCAAATCGGGACTGAGTACCGCGCCCCATTGGGTCATTTTTCCATCAAACGTGCGCTGCATTTGGCTGTGTAGCGCGGTTTGATCTTCCTTAAACAGTTTGGGCAGATCAACGGATTCTTGCACTTGCAGCATATAGATGACGCTGATCAACAAAAACAGCATCATCAATGAAGTCATGATGTCGCTTAAGCTGATCCAATGATCATCGGCATCGTTTTGGCGGCGCGCAAGAATACGATTGATCATGTCAGTTCTCGGCTGATTGCAACCACTTGCTTGAGTTTTTCGGTTAGCGGTTGATAGTCACTGACAAATTGATTAGACAAAGACACCAATTGGCGACTCAACGCATTGAGCGCGTCGGTGAGGGCTTGTTCTTGCGCGTGTTGGGTGGCGAGCCATTGATCATTGATCTGTTGTTGGGTGTCCAAAAAGGCTTGGTTGGATTGGTCATGCAGGGCGGCCAGAGAGTCAAGGTGATGCTGACTGCCTTGTTGCAGCAAATCTAGGCTTTGCTCTAACTTGGCGCGGATCGCTTCGATATCAAGCACCCGTTGACCCAGCGAGGCATAAAACGCATCCATTTGCTTGTCGATCAGGGTTTGGCGCTGCTCAAGGGTGATCAGTTGTCCATCAAGCACACTGGCGGTCTGCGCGAATTTGTCGGCGCGGCTGGCAAAGTCAGCAAACAATTGGTGGGTGTCTTCAAGTCGATCGAGGCAGTTTTTATACAGCAGATTTTGTTTTTCCAGATGATGCTTATAGCCTTCTTGCCATGTGATGAGGTTGATAATCCCTTGATTAAAGAATTTAAAATTTTCACCAAGCTGATTGGTCAGATTGCTGTTGAACTCGGTAATCGCTCCACGTAGCGCTTCCATAAAAATACGGGTGTTTTGTTCGGCTTGATTGGTGGCAAACGTATTAAACGCCACGTTGAGCTGCTTCATACCTTCGGTAAATTCGGCTTGATTGGCAAAGAATTGTCGCTCACGCGCCTGATCATCAAGGTTCTCTTGGTCGTTGGTGTCAAAAAACATCCAGCGAACTTTGACGATAATTGAGCCAACCACCCCCGCGAGTGATCCCCAAAACGCCAGTTTAATCCCTTCAATCAATGCGGGCAGGCTGCTGCTGGCATTGCTGGCGTTGAAGTCACGCAGGCCGAGCGCAATGCCTAAAAAGGTAAAGGCAATCCCGATGGTGATCAAAAAGCCTGAAGCCGATTTGGCATACGGTGCATAGCGACGTAAGCAAAATAGTAAGGTGGTGACCGAAATCAGTGAAACCGCAGCAATGAGTAATAATAGATGTAGCATGGTTTGCCCCGAAACGGTGGCGCAGGGGAGCTGCGCAAATGGCGAATACAGGGAGGATAGCGGAGTTGTGCGGGGGGAGTGGATATTCTTGCCAGACAGGACAGCGTTTGCCCTCGTCTGTTTAGAATGGAAGATTCGGGTCAGGTGTTGCCTTACACCTAACCTTGATGCACCGATTATGGGATTAAATTACTCAAAAAACGGGTGTCTAGTTTGGCTAGCCGCTCACGCTGAGGATAATTGCCGACAGGGATTTGCTTGACTTCCTTGGCGGTGTCATACGAAATCACCGAAATATAATTACCTTTGCTGTTGGACACTAAGCAATACGCACCATTTTTACTGGTCGTTGACCAGTAGGGGAGCTTTTGGTTGTAGACCACACCACTAACACTAAAATCACTGCGTCTGACGATGGCTGTGTAGTTGTCAATTGTCCCTGCATTACAGAATTTGGTGCCATCACCTGACATGGCTAGTCCATGATGCGCGGAGTTTGAGGGGTAGTCGTCGGGCTTGATCGCATCGCCTTCTGGTGTGGTGGGGAGTTTGGCTTCACGAGTGATATTACCTGTGGTCAGATCGACTTCGACAAAACCACGGTTGTATGAGCGTTGATGATAATCAAATTTTTCATCGGCGGTTAGAATACTCGGTCTGACCCCCTCGGCAAATGGATACACCCGAATCTGTTGTAGCGTATCTGCATCGACCACCGTGATTTGGCGTTTTCCTTTGAGTGATTCAAGTGATTTTGATAGTGAGGTAATACCAATGCTGTCATTGTAAATACGGCGGCCATCAGCAGAAAAACGGTTTTCATGCGGATAGTCACCTGTTTCAAAATTCCCTGTTATTTCACCGGTCTGTGGATTAATGACATAGGCTTTTTTGGCGGTGGTGGCGGAGACAACCAGTTTTCGACCATCAGGTGACAGTGCCATATGATCAGAATTAAAAGTGGGAAGCTCGGTGCGCCATAGCATTTTTTTGCTCTGAAGACTAAATGCTGCAACATCGCGCAACATCCCCCGAGAGATATACACCACACTCCCATCTAGAGAGGTTGCAACATCGTCGACAAAACGTTCGCCACCTTTTTGATTTTTGACGGTGTTATAGCCAATCAAATAGACAGGATTGGCAAAAATAGCGAGTTTGCGTTGTGCAAGGTCTGGTGTGACATTAAGTGAACCCAGATTGGTAAAGGTGTTGCCGTCCAAAAAAGTGACTGTGCCACCAGCAGCATTGCCTACGGCAACGACATCAAGGATTGCTGCGTGAGTGATGGATGTTGTGAGTGTGGTTAGAACCACAGATAAGCCAAAAACTGCCGAACGAATGTCAGCCATGATGAAGCTCCCAAACCTTTGTTATGATTGATCGTCCTGCGTGACATCACGAGGGACAGTGCAAAATTTAAACGATTAATATACAACTGTCTATTAATTTTGATGTGTGTTGTGATCAGATTGGCAATAAAAAAAGGAAGCATATTGTGTGGTATATGCCATGTGTTCTGACGTTGTGATCAAACGATAATACTCACAAAAAACCCCGCTTGCGCGGGGTTCTTTTTGAATCAATCAGCGGGGATTAGCCACCGAATTGGTTCATGGTGTTTTTCGCGTCGTCGCCAGCTTTTAGCGCGTTGTCACCAGCGAAGATTTCTTTATGGTCATCACCAATGTCCGAACCGGCCATGGCTTGGTGTTTAACGCAAGCGATACCTTGACGGATCTCTTTACGTTGTACGCCAGCCACGTAAGCCAACATGCCTTCAGAACCGAAGTAGCCTTGAGCCAACTCGTGAGTTGACAATGCAGCAGTGTGGTAAGTCGGCAGAGTGATCAGGTGATGGAACACACCGGCTTCACGCGCTGCGTCAGCTTGGAAGGTACGGATTTTGGCGTCAGCATCAGCAGCCAATTCGGTGGCGTCATACTCAGCGCTCATCAGTTTAGCGCGGTCGTATGCAGACACGTCTTTGCCTTCAGCAACAAAACGGTCGTACGATTGTTGACGGAAGTTCAGTGTCCAGTTGAACGATGGGCTGTTGTTGTACACCAGCTTGGCGTTTGGCACAGTTTCTTTTACACGGTTGACCATGTGAGCGATTTCAGCAACGTTTGGTGTTGCAGTTTCGATCCACAGCAGGTCAGCACCGTTTTGCAGGCTTGATACACAGTCTAGAACAACGCGGTCGATCTGGGTGTCAGCACGGAACTGATACAGGCCAGAAGCCAAACGTTTTGGACGATGCAGTTTGCCATTGCGTTTGATCAAGATTTCGTCTTCTTGAGCATCGGCGATGTCGATTTCGCTGGTTTCTAAGTAGCTGATGTACTGAGAAGCGATGTCGCCAGCTTCTTTGACCACTGGGATTTTCTGGGTCAGGTCAGCGCCTTCAGAGTCAGTACGCGCAACGATGATGCCTTCTTCTACGCCCATTTCCAAGAATGCATAACGCAGTGCATGGATTTTGGCGATGAAGTCTTCGTGTGGCACGGTGACTTTACCGGCTTGGTGACCACATTGTTTTGCATCAGACACTTGGTTTTCGATTTGCAGGGCACACGCACCAGCTTCGATCATTTTCTTGGCGAGC
>JBEANQ010000091.1:0-9941 GCA_041165345.1 Pseudomonadota bacterium | reverse complement strand
CGGTTGGGTGGCAAGGTCCAGCAGGCAACGGGCAATTCGGCCAGTGACGTCTAAAAATGCCAAGTCGGTGACTTTGCGAGTGGTCTTCTTGAGCCGCAAGGACATTTGCGCAAACACAGCAAAGGTGAGATCGGGGTAAATACGTGCCAGCTCATGAAACTTATCATAGCTAATTTCGGCCAGTTCACAGACGGTGCGTGAGCGTACCCATGCACTGCGCTGGGGTTGGTCTTCAAACAATCCCATTTCGCCAAAAAAATCACCCGCGTTTAAATAGGCCACCACAATTTCGCGGCGGTCTTCTTCTTCGACCACAATCGACACCGAGCCTTTAAGAATAAAGTACAGCGAGCTTGAGGCATCACCCGCATGGATGATGGAGTTGCGCGGCGGGTACGTTCGAATCTGTGCATGATCAAGCAAAATCTTGATCGAGGGTGAAACATGAGCCGGTAGGTGGGCGTAGCGGAACAACGATTTGGGATTATGGGCATACATACGATGGCATCCAGCAATGAGGTTGCTTAAAAGAATCCTGCGATAGACCAATCTGTCGCGTCTTGCGTGTCGGTGTTTTGATCCTGTAAGTATGCTAGGGTTACAGGTCTTTTAACTGTAACGAGTTCGCGCAGGAGTTGCAATGCAATCGACAGTTCAGTGGCTAGATGGTGTTGCATTTAACGCAACAGCCAGCAGCGGTCATGACGTGGTCATGGATGGCTCGCCCGAGTACGGCGGCCAAAATCGCGGTTCACGCCCAATGGAGTTGATTTTGATGGGGCTGGGCGGATGTGCCTCATTTGATGTGGTGACGATTCTTAAAAAAGCCCGCCAAGACGTGACCGATGTACGCTGCGAGATCAAGGCCGAGCGTGCTGATAGTATTCCTGCGGTATTTACCCATATTCATCTACATTTTGTGGTGACCGGTCGCGCAGTGAAGCCGAAGCAAGTCGAAAAAGCGCTGCATTTGTCGTCGGAAACCTACTGCTCAGCCAGCCGGATGTTGAGCGCGGGCGGGGTCGAGATTAGCCACTCTTTTGAGGTGGTGGAAGCCGAGCCAGCGTAACCCGTCGTTACGTTTCTGGGGTTGCGTGAGACGGTTAGAGCGACTCGATCCGTCGAGGAATGCGCTGGCCGTCTTCATGCGGGCGGTCTGCTCGAATCAAGCAGCGATGCAGCCAAAGTTCGGCGCGTTGAATCGCTTGTTTAAGCTCAACCTGCTGTGCCAACAGACCCGCAATATAGCTGGCTAAACTACAGCCAGAGCCGTGGTATTCGCCCGCCAAGCGTGGCCAAATTGACTGCGCCACACATTCGCCATCCACATATAACCAATGCCGAATGCGGTGTGGTTCATGTTCATGTGCGCCTTTAATCAATACCGCTTGAGCGCCCCTGTCAAACAGGCAGGCGGCGGCCTGATGAATGTCGGTATATCCCGTGAGCGTGCGGAGTTCGAGGGTGTTGGGGGTGATCAGCGTGGCACGCGGAATCAGTGCTGCAAAGGCAGCAACCAACGTTGCCGGATCACCCAAACTGCCGCCACTATTGGCAACCAATACAGGGTCAAGCACATAGGGCAGGTCGGGGCGAGTGGCCAGAATGTCGGCCAAGACCTGAATGTTATCGGTGCTGCCCAACATGCCCGATTTGATCGCACCAACCGGTAGGTCATTGAGCACAGCATGGGCTTGTTGCGCCAAAAAATCTGGCTGCACGGTCTGAAAACCATACACTTGTTGGCTGTCTTGAAGGGTGAGGGCAGTACAAGCAATCGCGGCATGACTGCCACTTTGACCAATGGCTTCAATATCGGCCTGTAAGCCCGCGCCACCGGAGGGATCTAGGCCAGAAAAGCACAAGACAGTTGAGCGCATGACCACTCCTTAAAACTGCGGTTTGACGATGACCAACACACAGACCACAATCAATATGAGTACTGGCGCTTCGTTAAACCATCGAAAAAACACATGGCTTTTAATGGTGGGATTGCCCAGCAATTGCTGCCGATAGTGACCACACGCCACATGATATGCCGTGAGCAAGATCACTAGCGCCAGCTTGGCATGTAGCCAATGCTGGGTTTTGTAATAGTCCCAACCAATGCCAACCATCCAAAGACCCAGCAGCCATGTGGCAATCAATGATGGCCACATAATGCCGCGATACAGCTTGCGTTCCATGACGACAAAACGCTCAATGCTGACCGTATCATGGCTCATGGCGTGGTAGACAAACAGCCGTGGCAGATAAAACAAACCCGCAAACCAACAGACCATTGCCACCACATGAAAAGCCTTGATCCACAATAACCAACTGGCAAATTCAGCCATCAATGACTCCAGATGAGATCAGCATAGGCGAGGGGGCAGCTACGCCTAAAAACGCTGGAGTGTACGGGAGAGGGCGCTCATTCGGGTAGTGGCTTAAACACCGGTCCAGCGTTTTAACACCAGCGTGGCATTGGTGCCGCCAAAACCAAAGCTATTGCTCATGACGGCGTTTAGATCGGCGGTGCGTGGGGTTTGTACAATGTCAAAGCCTTTGGCGCGTTCATCCAGTTCGGTGATGTTAATACTCGGCGCAATAAAGCCATGTTGCATCATGAGCAGACAATAAATGGCTTCTTGTACACCGGCAGCACCTAGGCTGTGACCAGTCATGGATTTGGTCGAGCTAATGGGTGGAACGTGTTCACCAAAGACCGCCCGAATCGCACCGAGTTCGGCAACATCACCCACAGGCGTTGCGGTGCCGTGGGTGTTGATGTAGTCAATCTGGGTTACACCGGCTTGTGCGGCTTGGTCTAAGGCCATTTGCATACAACGCGTTGCGCCTTCACCGCTAGGGGCAACCATGTCCGCACCATCAGAGGTTGCACCATAACCGACAATTTCGGCCAAAATGGTCGCGCCACGGGCTTGCGCGTGCGCAAGTGATTCGACTACTACCATGCCACCACCACCGGCAATCACAAAGCCATCACGGTCTGCCGAATAGGGGCGTGATGCGGTTTGCGGTTGGTCGTTATATTTGCTGCTCATGGCACCCATGGCATCAAACAGCACCGACTCAGACCAGTGTTCTTCTTCACCACCACCGGCCAGTACTAAGTCTTGCTTGCCCAGTTGAATTAGCTCCATCGCGTGGCCAATACAGTGGGTTGAGGTGGCACAGGCGGACGAAATCGCGTAGCTCACCCCCTGAATTTTTAGACCGGTGGCAATGCCTGCGGTGACGGTGCTGGTCATGGTGCGCGGCACAAATGTGGCTGAGACTTTGCGGAGTCCATGCTGGCGAAGCGCGTCGGCAGCATCAACAATCGATCCTGTGGAGGCTCCACCTGAACCCGCAATCACACCATAACGTGGTTTGCAGGCCACATCGTCGGGGGTCAGCCCTGCGTCAGCCAGTGCATCGAGTGCCGATAAATAGCCGTAAGCGGCTGCATCCCCCATAAACCGGCGTAGTTTGCGGTCAATGATCGAAAAGTCGGCACTGGGTGAACCGCTCACTTGGCTTTTAAACCCCATGTCGGCATAGGTTGAATTAAACGAGAGTCCAGATTGGCCTTGTTGTAATGATGCCAATACTGCCGAACGTCCTTGTCCGATACAGGACACGAGTCCTAGTCCTGTAATCACTACGCGCTGCATAAGGGATGCCTTATATAAAGTTCAAAAAGATGGGTTGCACCTTTTTGGGTCGTTTTAAAAATCAGTCTTGGTAAAGACTCCACAGCGCAAATCTTTGGCAGTGTAAATCAGTTTGTCATCGACATACATTTCGGCATCTGCGATGGCCATGACCAGTGAGCGCTCAATGACACGTTTAAATGAGAGATGATACCGTACGACTTTGTGATGAGGCAGCACTTGACCGGTAAATTTGACTTCACCGACACCTAACGCTCGACCTCGACCAGCATTGCCACGCCAGCCCAAATAAAAGCCGAGCATTTGCCACATGGCGTCTAAACCCAAACAACCAGGCATGACAGGGTCTGTGGCAAAGTGGCAAGCAAAAAACCACAAATCAGGGTGAATGTCCAATTCTGCGATCATTTCGCCTTTGCCATGTGCGCCGCCTTCATCACTGATATGCAGCACACGATCCATCATCAGCATGGGTGGGAGGGGGAGGCGGGCATTGTGTTGCCCAAACAACTTGCCTTCTGCACAGGCAATTAAATCTTGTTTATTAAACGACGACGACCTCATCAGGTCTCCATGCAATTGGCTTATGGCGTTCATGATGCTATCACTCCACTCTGGTTTTGGGCTGCATATTCAACATTTCATGGCTTTATTCGTCGGCGTGATGGCACTTTAATGGCTCATGAGCATTGCAATTGCGCCAGCATTGACCTGCTGTTGTGCTGCTCATGGTCAAAATGAGCGCATAATCATGCAACGTGTGCGGAAACAATGCAAATTTACGGCCAACATGAATCACGCCATGGTCTAGGCATTCACACCAACCCTTTAAGGCCACTGTCGGTTAGGATGATGTGGATCGGGGTTGGGCGATAGTGTACGGGTCAGATGTTGCACTCCGATTGCGGTTTAACCATGACAATAGGGAAGATGGATCATCTGCCCAACGTGCCGTTACAGGCAAAGGCTTGTCGTGGTGATCGAGGCATTGCATGCTAGCGACCATTCAGAGGTCACTTTCTTTTTCGGTTTTAAGAGGCACCACCATGACTGATCAATCATCAACGCCGAAATCGGCGTCTGCTGCGCCCCAAGACACGCTACAACAGCGGTTTTCGCAGCTTTTGGGTGGTCGCGCACGGCGCTGGGTGGATCAAGGTGGCGCATTATTGGCCAAGTTGAGCGATGGTGATGCTCCTCAGACAGCGCCCAATCTTGAGCAAGATCATTATCCAGACCCCAGAGCCTTGTTTCGTAATCAATTACCGGTACTGACCAAGCAATTGTTTGGCGCTCGTGTCGGGTCTGCCAGCCAATTAATGAGCAAGTTTATTCCGTTAGACGCGATTGAGCAGTGGAGTGACCACCTGTTTGAGCAAGCCGCTCGGTTTGCTACACATCTGAGCCCTATGAGTGAGTTACTTGAGCTGGCCGAGGTTGCCGATGAAGCCGCACTGCATCGCCTAAGTCCAGAGCAAGCCTCTTTGGTGGTGGACAGAATCATGAACCGGAATCGGTTGTTGGTTGCTGCAGAAGGTGCGCTCACTGGTTGGACCGGCATTCTGGGGGCTGTGGTCGACTTACCTGCTGTGTTGATTATTGGGTTACGCAGCATTTATCAAATTGGACAGTGCTACGGTGTAGACCTATCGACCCCTGTGGGACAGCAAACGGTATATCGGGTATTGGCTGCCGCTGACCTGAGCCTGATTAGCGAAAAACAAGCGCTCATGTTAAGCCTCACGACCTTGCAGCAATTGATTGCACAAGGCAATGTGGCGGCGCTGCAAGGCATGGTCGGGTCTGCAACCAATGCGGCGTATTTCCAAAAGCTGACCCAAGATTTGAGTCAAGCCCTTAATATTCACATTCGTCCACAAGTGTTGTCACGGGTGGTACCGTTGGCCGCAAGTGCCACCAGTGCCGTGTATAACGTGCGGTTAGTCACCGCGATTGGACACATGGCACAACTGGCCTTTGTGCAACTGACCACAACGCCAACCTTGTTGACCCAAGACGCCACTGTACCCGTGGCCGCCGCCGCTGTAGACGACATGGTGATTGACATCACGGCAGTACCATCTGCTGTCATCACCGATGAGCCGCTTGATGCGACAGGGTCTGCACCTGTGCGTCGTCGGACTAGCCGCCGAGTCACTCGCACCGAAGATGAATCGGCCGTGACAGAGGACAGCACGGCTGTACCACGCAAGCGAACATCCCGTAGCAAAAAAGTGCAAGTTGACGACGTCGAACCTGAAAACAAAACTCAGCACTAAGCACGCCCGTTGGCCACTAAAAAGCAGCGATCAACGCTGCTTTTTGGGTGTCTGCTGGGTGGCCGTCGTCTGGCCGCACTTATCCTGCTGGAATAAGCTGTAATTCACGCGCCCGAATCAAATAGTGGTCATACTCCTGTGTAAGTCGGTCGTACAGTTGTTCATCATCCACCGCATCAAGGTCATTAAATTTAACAAAATCAGCGTTATCAATCGCACGGTGTTTGAGATCATCGAGGCGCTGTAGAAACTGAAAAGACTCGCTACCGACACCAATAAACTTAAAAAATATCGGAACTTGACTCAAACGAGTCAGCTCTTCAATCGCCAATGCCTGATCTGTGGTTTCGCCGTCGGTAATAAACAGCACAAAAATAGGAGTTTGTGGGGGCAGAGGCGCTTTAAACGCAGCGGCTTTTTGACCCATCAAACGACCCAAAAAACTCGGTGTTGGGGATAAGTCAGGCAGATCAATGTCTGCAAAATAATGTTGGCGCAAGGCGTGCATGGCAAGGCCATAACGGGTGCTGGACTCTAGAGGATGCTTCCGAATCAACGCGTTGACCGCCTGTTGAATGTTTTTAATGCCAAGCGACCCACATGCATGTACCGCTTTGCCAAATAAAAACACATCCATGTGACCGTCATTATCAAAGCGCGAGGCGAGGGCAAGGGCTTTTTCGGTCACCCGTTGTACCGTGCCTTGCTGATACAACGCATGCATACTGGCACTGATGTCCAGCACCAGCGCCACGCGTGCATCATGTTGGTTAAGCTGACGTTTTTCCAGCACTTTGTCTGCTGTTTTGCTGAGATTGATCAGACTGGGTGCATGGGTGGCCATCTCGTGATCGAGGCGGGTACGCGCTTCTTGCTTGTTTAAGTTAATCGTCATGGTCGTGGTTCCTTTTTCAATTGGAACACCTCAATGATTAAGGTGAACCCCACAGACGCTACCATAGGCAAGATTGGGGGTCGAGTCGATCACACGAACGCTGGTTTTTTCACCTTGACCGCTTGCTGTGCTTGGCTTAGACTTTAGTGCCCTCAAAAAGGGATGCATCTCTTTTTGGGGTTTTTTGTTTACGGGAGAGTCTGCCAAATGGCAACAACGAATCAGCTGATCCGCAAGGGTCGCAGCAGCTTGGTCGAAAAGTCCAAAGTTCCTGCGCTCAAAGCGTGTCCACAACGTCGTGGTGTTTGTACCCGCGTTTACACCACTACCCCTAAAAAGCCTAACTCGGCCATGCGTAAAGTATGCCGTGTGCGTCTGACTTCGGGTTTTGAAGTTTCGAGCTACATCGGTGGTGAAGGCCACAACCTGCAAGAGCACAGTGTTGTTCTGATCCGTGGCGGTCGTGTTAAAGACTTGCCAGGTGTGCGTTATCACACTGTTCGTGGTTCGCTTGACTGCGCCGGCGTTAAAGGCCGTATGCAATCACGTTCCAAGTACGGCGCAAAACGTCCGAAGAAATAAGTCGAATCGCCTGTGCGCCGTGGTCGTCTGCGACCGCTATCACAGGTGTTCGAAGCATTGATCACAATGCAGTAAGGCCAGCGAACCGCGCCGTAAGACACCATGCGCAATCTGCTGGATATCCCTGAAGTGTCATAAAGAGTATGTAACATGCCAAGACGTCGTGTCGTCGCCGCCCGCGAAATCCTGCCGGATCCTAAGTTTGGTAGCCAGACCCTTGCAAAATTCATGAACCACGTCATGGAAGATGGCAAGAAGTCGGTTGCTGAAGGCATCGTATATGGTGCTATGGACCGTATCAGCGAAAAAACCAAAGCTGATCCTGTTGAGTTTTTCGAAGCAACCCTCGAAAAAGTTCGTCCAATGGTTGAAGTAAAAGCCCGCCGTGTTGGTGGTGCCACCTACCAAGTGCCAATGGAAGTACGCCCCTCCCGTCGTACTGCCTTGGCAATGCGTTGGTTGGTTGAGGCCGCGATCAAACGTTCGGAAAAAACCATGGCGCTGCGTTTGGCCGGTGAACTGCTGGACGCTGCCGAAGGTAAAGGCTCTGCTGTGAAGAAGCGCGAAGACGTGCATCGCATGGCCGAAGCCAACAAAGCCTTCTCGCACTACCGCTTCTAAGAGCGGCCAAGACAGGTCTATCTACAGGAGAATCCAATGCGCACTGCGGCTCGATTCAATATGGCACTGCTTCCCGCTGGGGGCTTTGCCGGAATTTAACCGGTTCATCCGGATTCTCCCGCGTCCGCTGCCGATCTGTTCGGCATCGGACGCACCTGTTTTGAACACTACATTTTAGGAAAGCATCATGGCACGTACGACCCCCCTAGAGCTTTACCGCAACATCGGTATTTCTGCACACATTGACGCCGGTAAAACCACCACCACCGAACGTGTGTTGTATTACACCGGTGTCAGTCACAAGATTGGTGAAGTGCACGAAGGTGCGGCCACCATGGACTGGATGGAACAAGAACAAGAGCGCGGGATTACCATTACCTCCGCTGCGACCACTTGCTTCTGGTCCGGTATGGCAAACAACTTCCCTAAGCATCGTATTAACATCATCGATACCCCAGGCCACGTTGACTTCACCATCGAAGTTGAGCGTTCAATGCGGGTACTCGACGGTGCGTGCATGGTGTATTGCGCCGTTGGCGGTGTACAGCCACAGTCTGAAACCGTATGGCGTCAGGCGAACAAATACAAAGTGCCACGTATTGCGTTCGTCAACAAAATGGACCGTACCGGTGCAAACTTCTTCCGCGCTGTTGAGCAGATGAAGACCCGTTTGGGCGCAAACCCAGTGCCAGTCGCTATTCCAGTCGGTGCAGAAGATACCTTCGAAGGGATTGTTGACTTGGTCAAGATGAAAGCCATCATCTGGGACGAAGCCTCGCAAGGCATGCAATTCGAATACGGTGATATCCCAGCTCATCTGGTTGATACCGCAAACGAATGGCGTGAAAAAATGGTTGAAGCCGCTGCTGAAGCGTCTGAAGACCTGATGAACGAATACCTCGAAAACGGTGATCTGTCCGAAGATCAAATTCACGAAGCGCTGCGTATTCGTACCATCGCTTGTGAAATTCAACCGATGCTGTGTGGTTCAGCCTTTAAAAACAAAGGCGTTCAAGCCATGCTAGATGCGGTCATCCGCTATCTGCCAGCACCAGGCGACGTTGAAGCCATTAAAGGGATTCTGGACGACAAAGACGAAACCGAAGGCGTTCGCATTGCCTCGGACGACGAGCCATTCGCCGCACTGGCGTTCAAAATCATGAACGACAAGTTCGTGGGTTCGCTGACCTTCATTCGTGTTTATTCGGGCGTTTTGAAAGCAGGTTCTGCGGTTTGGAACCCTGTCAAAATGAAGAAAGAGCGCGTCGGCCGTATCGTGTTGATGCACGCCAATGACCGTGAAGACGTTGACGAAATCCGCGCAGGTGACATCGCTGCGTGTGCAGGTCTAAAAGACGTGACCACTGGTGACACCCTGTGTGACGAAAACCACGTCATTACCCTCGAGCGTATGGTGTTCCCAGAACCCGTGATCTCGCTTGCTGTTGAGCCAAAAACCAAGGCCGACCAAGAAAAAATGGGTATCGCGCTGGGTCGTTTGGCCAAAGAAGATCCATCGTTCCGCGTTTGGACCGACGAAGAATCCAGCCAAACCATCATCGCCGGTATGGGCGAGCTGCACTTAGAAATTCTCGTTGACCGTATGAAGCGTGAATTTGGTGTAGAAGCCAACATTGGTAAGCCACAGGTTGCCTACCGCGAAACGATCAGCAAGACCGTTGAGCAAGAAGGCAAGTTTGTGCGTCAGACCGGTGGTCGCGGTAAGTTCGGTCACGTTTACTTGCGTCTTGAGCCGCTGGACACCGAAGTCGCCAACTACGAATACGCCGTAGAAGTCGTCGGTGGTACAGTTCCAAAAGAATTCTTTGGTGCGGTTGACAAAGGGATTCAAGAGCGCATGAAAAACGGCGTTCTGGCCGGTTATCCAGTCGTTGGCGTTAAAGC
>JBEANQ010000090.1:0-9979 GCA_041165345.1 Pseudomonadota bacterium | reverse complement strand
TACTGACCGTGGCGATTGGCTTTGCCTCGCAGACCTCGGCGTCTAACCTGATCAGTGGCTTGTTTTTGATTGGTGAAGGCCCGTTTGAAATTGGCGACTTGATTCAAATCACCTTGATTCGGGGACAAACCATTGAAGGCGAAGTGCTGTCGATTGACTTAATGTCGGTGAAGTTACGCACTCTCGACAATATTTATATTCGTGTTCCCAATGAACAGTTGATCAAAACCCCCGTCATGAACCTGACTCGCTTTCCCATCCGGCGGGTGCCCATTAGCGTGGCCGTGGCCTATAAAGAAGACTTGAGTCAGGTTCGGCGTGTCTTGTTGACCCTTGCCAGCGAATACCCGTTGGTGTTGGATGAACCCAAAGCCATTGTGACGGTACAGAGCTTTCAGGAATCCAGCATTGAGCTGTTGTTTGCAGTCTGGACACGCCGCGAAAACTACCTGCAAGTGCGCGATGAAATTCAAGAAATGGTGCGTGATGGCTTTGTGGCGCATCACATTGCCATTCCGTTTCCACAGATGATTGTCAGCAATGCCACACCCACGGCATTGGATCAAGGTGTCATGACACCATCTGCCAACCCCACACCACACGGGCAGTCCAAATAAAATACTGGCGGATCGACGACAATACACTCAGGGTGATGCTGGGGGATCCATCTGCTTGACCACCCGCAAGGCCAGCACCGCCAGTATGCCCACCACCAAAACCAACACCGCCCACAAGCCATATTGTTGCCAGTGGATCGGGGTAGGCATGGCGATAAACTCATCCATCTGTGCCGGTTGAGCGACAGGTAAGCTGTCTGGCAAGGCCGGTTGCAAGCGTGTTGGGGTGTCTGATCCTGCAATCGACACGTTATACGGCGGCTGACCTTGCGCCAAAAACAACAACTGTTGCTGTGGGCTATACCATTGGACGGTCATCGCGCCAGTCGCGCCTTGGCCAATCAAGCGCCAATGTTGGGCGGTTTCTGGTTGGGCAAGGGTCAAGCGCATATGGGCGGATGGACTGGCCGTCGGGCGCTGGGCATCGACCGGCCAATGATACAAATGTGCCACGCCAACCGACTGCCACGAGGTGGCAAGGTCGCCTTGGGGCGAGTGCTGTTGTTGCAGGTCAAAGTTCCACACTTGGTTTTCTGGCACGCGCCATTCTAGGCCTTGCAGCGGCCATGCGTGGGGTAAGTCTAGTTGCCATTGTCCCGCCACAGACGTTGGCAAAAACGTCACACGGTGCTGTTGCATCTTGGGTTGGGCAGGCTCATCACGGATCAGGGTGGCGGCCTGTAGCGCGAGGGGTTCGCTCAGGGTTATTCGCCAGTAGCGATACTGCCCTTGTGGAGACAGCACCTGCTGACGAATCTGACGGCCACCTGCATCGGTGGTTTGGAGTAACGCGCCCGATCCTGCGGACTGCCATTCAATCAGGTTATTGCTGCCCTCAAGTGCGGCATCAACCGACAGGTTTTGGCTCGGCCAGTCCACGCGCAATTGTTGCTGGGCCAGTGACGACCCCGACCGATCCGATAACGCTGGCGCAACCAACAACCACACACGGTCAGCGCCTTTGACCGTCAACGCTGGGGTCTGATGCCCAAACGTCAGCGTGGCGTGGCGGGTGCCGTCATCCAATTGCAGTTGCAGACTGGCGGCTTCGGTGGCGCTCAGCGGCTGGGCGCTCGGCCAGCGATACAGCGCCAAACTCACCGTCTGGCGTTGCGCAGGTTGCATGGGGGTCTCTAAACGCATGGGCATGGCTTGGCCGGTGGCATCTTGCACGTGCACCCGCGTCGGTGCTTGTGCGATTGCGGCAATGCTGGCAGGCGATAACATCACCCCCTGTAAACCCTGCCCTGTGGGGTGCAACGCGGCGCGTTGCTCAGGCACAACACCCGCAACGACCGCACCCGACAGCCCCATTCCCATCAGCCAGACCCCAGCAGACACCGGACGAATGCGTGGGGTGTTTATGTTTAGGCGTGCGCTCATGGCGGTGTGTCCTGATCAGAAGAATCGGCGGCTTGTGGCGATGGCTCATCGACCGCTAACGGTCGGTTGGCTGGCGGTAATGGGGCGATATAGCCGATCAATAGCATCATCAATCCCGCGCCAATAAACGAAATGACCCGTGCAACCGCACCCACATTGGACAAGTCCACCAGCAAGAGCTTTGCCACCACCACACCCAGCAAGACAATGCCCGCCAGCCAAACACTGCGGCTATTGGTCAACGAGCCACGACTAGCCACACCGGTGAGCAACACTGCCAACAGCGTCCAGACGATGGTGAGCGTGGTTTGCACGGTATCTGACTGCCACGCGCCACCCGTCCACAGCGGCGTTTGTACCCATTGATGCAGGGTGCGCAACACCAGACCGGTCAAGCTCCAAAACCCCGCCAATCCCAACAATACCGACACCGCCAGCGGCTGCGGACGCGCCCAACGCCGCTGAGTATCCCAATACGCAAACAGTCCCACCAACAACAACGTAATATCTAAGGGGTTAATCACCGGCACATACGGCAAGCCCCACTGTTGCCCTGACGCCTGACCGTTCACCACCAACACCCACAAGCCAAAAAACGCCAATACCCAGAGGCCAATGTCCGTCAATACCTGACGAATATTCAGCCACTGCGGTGCGCTTGGGCAGTACACCAACCCCAACAACAGCACAACCGGCAACAGCACAGGAGTAAGCGGCTGCGCACTCGGCCACGCGGCATCAGACCACAACCCCGCCAGCACCACAGTCCCCAGCACCCACAAGGCTTGATCAATACGGGTCTGGCCGCCACGGCGTGGCACCTGCATCAACAGCAGCGCACCCAACACCATCAACGCAAGCGACAACAACAGCACCACCCACAATGGCGAACGATTGATCTGTGCAGTTAAATGGCACATCAGCAACACGCCGCTGAGCGGCAACAGACCACGCAGTAACCCTTGCAAGGCAGGCCAGATTAAACGGCGCAACAACAGCAAACCCGCTGTGCTGATCAGCAACAGCTCAACCACCCCATGCAGCACACCCGACTGATTCGCCCACCACAGTGGCGCGCGTTGTTCACATTGTGCCAACCACAACACCGTAATCGGCTGTGCCGCCAGCAACACCCCCCAAGACAACACATGGCGCTGGTCGGTGGTGGCATGACGCAAAAACCCCGCCGACGCCCACACACTCAACACCAACAACGCCAGCCCCAACAGCAACGGCGTACCAGAAGGCGAAAACCACACCCAGCCCATCACCGCCACGCTCAACACCTGCAACAACAGCCCAAACGCGACCGGCCAACCACGCGCCTGACGCTGCCCCATCCAGACCAAACCCGCGCCTTGAATCGCCCAACCCACCGACGTCCACTGCGCATTCAAGGCCAGCGGCAACACCAAGGCCAAAAACCCCACCCCCAGCGCCAAGGTGCCTTCGGTCAGCAAGCGTAAGCCACTGCCCTGTCGCACCAAATGCCGCCCCAACAGCAAATACACCCCAGACAACACCGCACTACTGACCGCCAACGCGTATGGCATGCCATGAAACAACCCTGCCTGTAACCCAAAGGCCATCAGTGGCACACCAAACAACAAGCCGCTGTCCACCACCGGTACACGCAACGTCGGTTGATCACTGGCCGCCCGCACCAACTGCTGGCTATAACGCACCACAATAAACAAATACAACGCCACATGCGCCAACAGTAGCGCCTCTAACGGCCAGCGTAGCGCCGGATTAAACTGCTGCAACCCCCACGCACCCGCCACCCCAAAGGTAAACAACACGCCCAGCAGGTTCAGCACCCGCCATGTGCGGTAATGGGCAATCCACGCCAAAGCAGCGTTTAACAACAAATAATAGGAAAACAGCCCCACCACATCACCCGACCCATCAGAGGTCAAAATGGGTGACGCAAACGCCCCACCAAACGCCAACACCGCCAGTGGCAACGCATCTTGACGCACCGCCAACACCGCCGTGACCGATGCCAATACCGCCAACAATGCAAAGGTCAACCCCGACGGCAACAACGCATACAAGCGATACGCCGCAAACAAGGTTAAATACAGCGTTGCCAACCCCGCCCCCTGCAATGACAGGCCATAACCGCGCCGTGACTCGCGCAGCTTAAGACCAAACGCAGCCAAGCCTAAGCCACCCAGCGCCACCAACGACAAACGCAACTCAATCGGCGTATCAAAATAATGGCTGGCCAAACGCAATAACAGCACCACGCCCACCAACAACACCAGCACCCCAATCCGCACAATGGTATTGCCCCCGCGAAACCACCCCAACGCGGTTGACCACAACGACGTCACCACCGCCAATGACTGCTCATCGGGCTCTAATTCAGGCTTTAATGGCGTAGGACTCACCCGTCGCACAGGCTCTGCTGGGTGAACCGGCGGGGTCGAAAAGGGCGCAGGCCAATCCGGAGGGACCTGAGGCTGAGGCTGAGGCTGAGGCTGAGGCTGAGGCTGAGGCTGAGGCTGAGGCTGAGGCTGAGGAGCATCCACCATTGCGGATGGATGCGGCTGGCTAAAAGCAGCTATCGGCAACGGCTCGACCGATGGCAATGCCGTCCTGACCTGCTCAAGCTGCTGCAAACGCCGCTCAAGCATCACCAACTGTTGGCGCAAATGCCGCGCTGTCTCACGGGACTGCTTGAGCGCCACCGCCGCCAGCACCATCGGTGCCAACCAAAACACCAGAGCCAGCAACACACCCAGCGCAAAAAGACCCATCATCGTTGTTATCCATTCGACACCGCCGCCATCAATACGGCTTTACGGCTTTTGCCTAGATCCTAACCGGTTTTAAACAGAAAAACTGTGCCGATGCCGTTGCAGCCCTGTCAGCCAATCGGCGGAATGACTCCATTGATCGGCAAGTCTTGCTGTCTATTATTTAGGCGTGTTCAAATGAACGGTTAACGATTTGACCGTTCAAAGACGGCGTACGCTTATTCAATCATGTTGCATCATACTGACCAAAAAACAGGCATGGCCCATCTTATGCATACCAAGATACTCAACAACGTTGATATCAGTGAATTGGCACGCTTTAAGCTGCTAATGCGCAAAGTCCACGACTATCGGGTTGACTTGACACTCTTGTCGACCGATGCCGACTACGCCCGATCAACCCTTGATCTGGCCGAAGACACCGACCACGAAGAACTCATGTTGTTGGCGGTTCAACTCCGCTCACGGCTAGGACTACTGGGTCAAACGGCGGCAGAGATTGCAGCCGCCATTGTCGCGGCCACACCACCCCCTGTGGTCGAACCTGCTACCCCACCCGAGCCTGACGCCAGCAAAGACACCAAAAACCAACGCTATCGGTTCTCATTGCGCTAAGGTGTACGGCGACTCGCCTGTTTCGCGGTAACATAGTCGCCACTTTGTTTGCCAGCGTCTGGAGTCGCCATGCCCCCCTTCATTCTGGTCGATGGCTCGTATTATCTGTTTCGTGCCTTTCATGCCTTGCCGCCACTCACCAACAAAGACGGCATGCAAACCAATGCGGTCAAAGGTGCGCTGTCGGCACTCAATAAACTCATCCGCCGCTTTGAACCCACCCACATGGTGGTGGTGTTTGACACCCCAGAACCAACCTTTCGGCACCAACTGTCTGCGGATTACAAAGCTCATCGCCCGCCCATGCCGTCCGAACTCTCGGCGCAAATTCCCTATTTGCATGCGGTGATTCGCGCGTTGGGCATTCCATTGATGACCCTTGCAGGGGTCGAAGCCGACGATCTCATTGGCACATTGGCGCACCGTGCCTGCCATGAAGGCCATCATGTGCTGGTGTCCACCGGCGACAAAGATATGTGCCAACTGGTCAATGACCACATCAAACTTGAAGACAGCTTTAAAGATAAAGTCATGGACTACGATGCCGTGGTCGAAAAATTTGGCGTTCGTCCCGACCAAATCATTGATTATTTAACCCTGATGGGCGACGCCTCTGACGGCATTATGGGCATTCCCAAAGTCGGTGCAAAAACTGCCGCCAAACTGCTGCAACAATACGACACCATTGGCGGCATCCTAGAACATGCCCACGAGATTAAAGGCGTGGTCGGTCAAAATATTCGTGATCATGCTGACCGGATTCCGCTCAACCATCAACTGGCCAGTATTGTCTGCAACTTGCCCCTTGAGTTTGATTGGCACGACCTCAAACTGGCCGCACCCCATGTGCCCGAACTCAAGCGTCTGTATAGCGAACTTGATTTTCGGGCGCTTTTACAATCTTTAGAACACCCCAACCACCCCGACAATCAACGTGCATCAGCCCCACAGCCAACGCACACCACGCCAGATGACGTGCCAGCGGTGTTGGACAATAACCCTGCCGACTTGCCCGCCCATACGCCCACAACGCCCAACACCCCACAATGGCAGGGCATCTATACACAAGCCGACTTTGATGCCCTATTGCTGCGCCTACAGCAGGCCAGACACTGGGTCATCGACACCGAAACCACCGCGCTAGACTGGCGTAAAGCCCAGATTGTCGGGCTGTCGTTTGCGTTGCAATCACACGAGGCTTATTACATTCCGCTCGGCCATGACTACATGGGCGCACCGGATCAACTCGACCGTGACACCGTGTTGGCGGCGCTCAAACCGATCCTCGAAAACCCCGCTATTGGCAAAATCGGCCAACACCTAAAATACGATGCACATGTGTTGCATCATCATGGGATTACCCTCAAAGGCTGGGCGTTTGACACCATGCTGGCGTCCTATGTGATCAACCCAACGGCCACACGACATGGCATGGATGATCTGGCGCAACATTACCTAGACTACCAAACCACCACCTTTGAAGACGTGGCCGGAAAAGGCGTTAAGCAACTGACGTTTAATCAAGTTGAACTCGACAAAGCCATCCCCTATGCCTGCGAAGATGCCGACATCACCTTTCGGTTGTATGAGCTATTTTCGGCACAACTCAGCCAACAACCGGCGCTACAGCACCTGCTGATGAACATTGAGCTACCCGTGGCCGAAATTCTGGCTGACATGGAAAACAACGGCATCGCGCTGGACACCGCCGTACTGGCGCAACTGGGTCATCGTTTTGGCCTAGAAATGCACACCCTCGAAGCCCGTGCACACGAACTGGCTGGACAACCATTTAATGTGTCGTCACCCAAACAACTGGGCGAAATTCTGTTTGATCAATTGGGCATTCAAGGCGGCAAAAAAACCGCATCCGGCCAATATGCAACCGGTGAAACCATTTTAGAAAAAATTGACCATCCACTGGCCGCCACCGTGCTGGATTATCGTGGTCTGGCCAAGCTCAAAAGCACCTACACCGACCGCCTGATTGAGCAATCCGACCCGCTCACACATCGGGTACATACCAGCTATCACCAAGCGGTCACAGCCACCGGACGGCTGTCGTCATCTGATCCAAACCTACAAAACATTCCCATTCGAGACGAGATGGGACGCCTGATTCGACGGGCGTTTATTGCCCCTGAAGGTCGTGTGCTGTTGGCCGCCGACTACTCGCAAATCGAGCTGCGTTTAATGGCGCATTTCTCACAAGATGACGCCCTGCTCAGCGCGTTTCGTAATGGACAGGACATTCACCAAGCCACCGCCGCCGAAGTGCTGGGCATAGCCCTTGATGCCGTCACCCCCGAACAACGCCGCCAAGCCAAAGCCATTAACTTTGGCTTGCTGTATGGCATGTCGAGTTTTGGTCTATCGCGTCAGCTCAAGTTGTCACGCGCCGAATCACAGGCCTATATCAACCTGTATTTTCAGCGCTATCCCAATGTGTTGGCCTATATGGATCGCACCCGTTTGCTGGCTGCATCGCAAGGCTATATCAGCACGTTGTTGGGTCGGCGACTGTACACGCCGGACATTCACAGTAAAAACGCCCAAACCCGTCAAGCCGCCGAACGCGCAGCCATTAACGCCCCATTGCAAGGCTCAGCGGCGGACATCATTAAACTGGCCATGATTGCGGTAGATAAAATCTTGCCCAAAGACCACGCCAAAATGCTGCTGCAAGTGCATGACGAACTGGTCTTTGAAGTTGATGCCCACCTTGCCGACCAACTCGCGCCAGTGTTGGCCAACGCCATGGCAAGCGTGGTGCAATTGGATGTGCCTTTGCTGGTCGACATTGGCCAAGGGCGCAACTGGGATGAGGCGCACTAATAGGGTCTAACAACGACGGCGCTCGTGGGGCGCCGCCTCGTTGTTGTTGGGCTGTTGTTGTTGGGCTGTTGTTGTTGGGCTGTGGCTGTTTAATCGTTGCTGTTTAAACGTGGGCAGCACATCAACAGGCGGTCAGCCGCTGGGCAGCCTTACGACAGCTCGACCGGTTCGATTCTAAACAGCAACTCTTGCAAAAAGTTGATGTCCTTTTGAATATCCGGCAAGCGCACCACAATGTGTTGCAGCCGAGTCGATTGCTGGGCAATAAACTGCTCTAGCTCATCAATATTGCTTTGGCGTTGGGCAATTTGCTGCTGCTCAAAGGTCAATTGACGGGCAATCGGCTGTAGTACGGCGCTGCCCCAATCGTTAATCCGTTGCTCAATCTGTTGATATAGCTCGGTTAACTGCGGTAAAAATCCTGACTCAAATACCTCACGGGGCTGCTCTGTCCGCATCCGTGGTGCGCCGTATTCTTGCTCAAGCGCAGCGATACGCTCTAACGGCTGCTCCATATCGAGCGGTGGCATGGTTTCATCTAGCATTTCAAGCTCGGTGCGTAGACGTTTGGCTGCCAAAGGCAAAGACTCTAAGTCGGCACGCAGGCGCCGAAAATCTAACCGTACACCCGACACCATCACACTCACCGCGCTGGCCACCGTGGTGGGCGTTGCGGTAATGCCCAATACACTGCGTGCGCGAGCCAAATGACTGTCATAACGCGACTGACCAATGAGCGCCGACAAGCGCAATAGGTTTTCTTGCAGTTGCGCTTGGCCGTAGCTAAAGCGCTTTTGGCGCATCACCAACGCTTGCTGATCGGTTTGAATCAGGCGCTGTGCGCGGGTGTAGTCGCTGTTGATATCCGCCTGACTGTTTTCAAACTGTGTTTGTTCACCCAACAATAATCGTTGCTCATCTTCAATACGAGCGAGGTCTGCTTTGACCTCTGCCACTATTTGCGCCAACACTTCGTCTTGTAGCAAACGCTCGCGGGTTTCAATGACCGATTTGATCAGATGTTGCTCAAGATGCGCAAAACCACTGCGGCGCTGACGAACCAGATCACCAGTCAAGCCAGCCTTTAGGCCATGTTTGGCGCTCAGGGGCAACACATGCGCACGCGGAATTTCAAGTTGTTGAGCCGTCATGCGAATCAGGCGTTCGACGCTGTCAACAATCGGTTCTTCGTCGGCTTCAAGCAGGTCAATTTTGTTTAAAATGGCAAACCGTGCCACGTTATTGGCTCGCGCAATCGGATCAATTTTTTTGTTCCATTGCTGCAAGTCGCTGGCGGTTACGCCGGTTTCTACCGACAGTAAATATAAAATGCCTTGCGCGTCGGGCAGGACATCAGTGGTTAAATCTGATTCTAAACCGGGTGCGTTAATGCCCGGCGTGTCAACGATTGATAACCCCATGCGCAATAACGGGTGATCAAAATTGATCAGGGCGTGCCGCCATGCCGGAATATGCACATAACCAGGTTGACTGATCGAGGCTTCCAAAAACTCTAATTCAAAGCCCAATTCACGGGCTTGTTCGGCTTTGACTTCACGCGTGCGGGCGACTTCACGAAAAATCTGCCGCATGCTATCGGGATTGTTGGCATCAAGGTCAATTTGAAACCAAGACTCTGGTTGCCGCCGAAAATATTGCAACGGCTCTGGCTGGGCGCGTGACTCAATAGGCAGCAGCTTTAAATAAGGCGGCACTTGCTCGTCACAAAACAGCTCGACCGGACACATGGTGGTGCGACCAACC
>JBEANQ010000089.1:0-10008 GCA_041165345.1 Pseudomonadota bacterium | reverse complement strand
CGCCCACGCTAGCGATCCGGTGCTGGCGGTGGTTTACCAACCGGACTTGTTTCTGATAAGGGCTACAGACATCACATGGATGGTTTTTCCTACCTGACCCATCAGGATCAATTGGGTGAGTTGTACGGCCATATGGCCCACACCGACACCTACTTTTTAGACACCGAATTTATCAAGGTAAACACCTTGTGGCCTCGGCTGGGGCTGTTGCAAGTCAATGTAGATGGTCACGTCTATTTGTTAGACGGCCAAACCCTTGATTTAAGCGATTTGTGGTTATTGATTTTTAATGCCCGACAAAACGTCTTGCATGCCTGTGGCGAAGACCTTGACCTGATTCATTATTACTCGGGTCAAAAACCATTGGATAATTTATTTGATACGCAAATTGGTTTGTCCTTTTTAGGGCACGGTTTGCAAATGAGTTACCAACAAGCATTGCAGCAAGAGTTGGGGATTCATGTCGATAAGGGCGAAACCCGCTCAGACTGGCTGGCTCGTCCATTGCGTCCCGAGCAACTGCAATATGCAGCCAATGATGTGATTCATTTGCCCATGATGGCAGGGCGGGTGCGTGAGCAACTGCAACGCCGTGGCGTGTGGGACATGGTGCTAGAAGACTGTAGTACTATTGCCAGAGAGATCGCCAGTGATGCACCGTTGGCCGATTTGTATCAAGATGTCGGCACATTTCGGCACAGTCGTCGTCAATTGGCACAATTGCGTCAGTTGTGTGTCTGGCGTGAGCAAATTGCCCGTGCAACCAATCAGCCGCGCAGCTTTATTCTCAAAAACACCACATTGGGTGATCTGCTCGACCAACAACCCATCAACGCGTATCAGTTGCAAAAAATCCGTGATTTGCGTCCCAACGTGATTCGGGAGCATGGCAAAACCATTCTCGACTTATTGCGGTATATCCCAGACGAAGCGCAGTGGCCGGAGCGTTTGCCACGGCCTTACCGTCAACGCAGTGATGACTTGATTGAGCAAGTACAAGCCTTTACCGCTGTCGTGAGCGCTGAGATTCAAGTGCCTGTTGAAGTGTTGTTGCGCAAAAAATGGCTGAATGCCCTCTTGCTGCATACCGCACGGGGCAGTGATGAACGCACTTTGCCGTCATGGTTATTGGGCTGGCGCTATGAGGTACTCACGCGGCCTATTTTATCGTTAATGTCGCAACAACGGGATGTGCTGGCCGTTGAAATGGCCCCCATGACAGACTGACCCATCAGTCGACATTTTGCGCTTGGCGTAAGCGAATCATCTTAGTGTATGCTTGTTCACTGACTGATTGTGTGAATGCGCCCGTATGCACTGCGATATTTATAAAGCCAGCACCCGTGATGAGATGTATATCTACATCGCCCGCCCGCATTACCCCAATGATACCGACACCCTTGATCCGTTTGTTGTTGTGCCTGCTGCACTGCGACAAGCGTTGGGTCGTCCTAAGTTTGTTATGCACTTGGCGCTTGACCCTGAGCGTACACTGGCCCGTGTGCCAGTCAAAACCGTATTAGCGTCACTGCATAGCCAAGGATTTTTTGTTCAAATGCCACCTGATGGCATTTTTCAGCCGCAAGCGTTGCCACCTGAAGGGTTGCGCGGCGCATGACGTCCGAAGAGCTGGTCAGCCACCTAGAGTCAGGCTGGAATGCATGGGGTCATCTGTTTGATGGTGTGCCTGAGTATGCAATGGCCGTCACCGTCTATCTGGGTGGTAGTGCGTTGGTCTTGTGGCTGTGGTGGAGCATTGCTCAGCGCCTACCTCGTACGTTTGGCGGCATGAGCTGGATCATCTTGGTGGCGGTTTTGCTCACACCCACGGTGACAGATGGACCAAACGGCCAAATTGCCCCCGCAGTGATTGGGTTAATCTTCGGCGTGATGATTAAAGACCCACGTTTGTTGTTCTCCAATCTATTGCCGATGTTACTGGTGATTGCCGTCGGATTTTTAATCGGGTTTTTGGTTGAGCGGATGCGTCGCCAACCGCTCTAAGCCTTCTTGTGTTTGTCTTCAGATTCAGGTTGTTGTCATGTCTACATCGTCACGTTTTGAAAGTACCGATCGCTATATCGCCACCGCAGGGCTGACCTTAGCAGTCAATGCGGCTCGTGCGTTGCAAAAACCCCTATTGGTCAAAGGCGAGCCGGGTACGGGCAAAACCTTGTTGGCCGAACAAGTGGCCGAAAGCCTCGGCATGAAGCTGATCACATGGCACATCAAATCGACCACCAAAGCCCAACAAGGCTTGTATGAATACGATGCTGTCTCACGCCTGCGTGACAGCCAACTGGGCGAAGACAAAGTCTATGACATCGCCAACTACATCAAGCAAGGCAAGCTGTGGGAAGCCTTTACCGCAGACGAGCGCGTGGTGCTGCTGATTGACGAAATTGACAAAGCCGACATCGAATTCCCCAACGACTTGCTACACGAACTCGACCGCATGTCGTTTTATGTGTACGAGACCGGCGAGACCATTACCGCCAAGCAACGTCCGGTGATCATCATCACCTCGAACAATGAAAAAGAACTGCCCGATGCCTTTTTGCGTCGCTGCTTTTTTCATTACATCGAGTTTCCAGACGAAGCCACCATGCGTCAAATTATCGACGTACATTTTCCACAAATCCGTGAAAACTTGGTCACAGAAGCGCTGCAAATTTTCTTTAGACTGCGCCAAGTCTCAGGGCTTAAAAAACCACCGTCAACCAGTGAATTGATAGACTGGCTGACGCTGCTCATGGCCGATGACCTGCCCGAAGAAACCCTGCGTAACCGTGACCCTAAATCGGCTATTCCGCCGTTGTATGGCGCACTGATCAAAAACGAGCAAGACGTCAAGCTGCTCGAGCGTCTGGCCTTTATGACCCGTCGTTAAGACGCCGCCAGCATGAGGTCAGTCCTGCTGGATTGACCTCATGGCCTGTTTGATCGTTCTGTCTTTGCGAGTGTTTTGTCATGTTCGTTCACCTGTTTTATACCCTCAAAAAATACGGCGTTCCGGTCAGTACAACGGAGCTGCTCGACCTTAATGCTGCGCTGGGCGCGGGGGTTGTGTTTGCAGATCGTGACGAGCTGTATCAACTGATACGGCTGTGTATGGTCAAAGACGAACGGCATTACGACAAATTTGATCGTGCCATTAAAGCGTATTTTGATGGCATTGATTCACTGGACAGTGATGCGTTGTTGGGGCAATTGCAGCATTTGCCCAAAGACTGGCTTGACTTAGAACTGGCAGAAAAAAATCTCAGCCCTGAAGAGCGCGACGCACTAGAGCAAGCCGGATCGCTAGAAGAGCTGATGAAAATGCTCGAAGAGCGCTTGCGTGAGCAGCAAAAGAAACACCAAGGTGGCAACAAAATGATCGGCACAGGCGGTACATCACCGTTTGGGGCATTTGGTGATCACCCTGAAGGCGTGCGGATTGGTGGGCCATCACGCAAAAAATCGGCAGTCAAAGTGTGGGAAAAACGCCAATTTCAAAACTTAGATGACACCCAACTGCTGGGCACACGGCAAATGCAAATTGCCTTGCGTCGGTTGCGGCGCTTTGCTCGTCAAGGGGCTGCCGAAGAACTCGACATCAACAAAACGATCGACTTCACCGCTCGCCAAGGCATGTTGGATATTCAATTGGTGCCTGAGCGGCGCAATCGCGTCAAAGTATTAATGCTGTTTGATATTGGTGGCTCAATGGATTCTTATATTGAGCAATGCGAAAAATTATTTAGCGCCGCCAAAAGTGAATTTAAGACGCTGGAGTTTTTTTATTTTCACAACTGTCTTTACGATTATGTCTGGAAAGACAACTTACGCCGCAGTAGCAGCCGAATGGATACATGGGATTTGCTACATACCTATGGAAAAGATTATCGGGTGATTTTTGTCGGTGATGCCAGCATGGCACCTTACGAATTAATGAGCCAAGGTGGCTCTGTTGAATACATGAATGATGAAGCCGGTGTGGTGTGGTTACAGCGACTGCGTCAGCATTTTGATAAAACAGCGTGGCTTAATCCTGAAGACGACCGTTATTGGAACTACACCCATACCATCGCCACCATTAAAGGATTGTTTGAAGACCATATGTTTCCAATGACGTTAAAAGGCATTGAAGACATGACCCGTTATTTGGCGCGGTGAGTGTGCGATGACGACTATTTTTGAAAAAATTGTTGCTGGCCAAGCGCCGTGTCATCGCGTGGCCGAAACCGCGCATGCGTTGGCGTTTTTAGATATTTCGCCGCTCACGGCGGGGCATACGTTGGTGATTCCAAAAGCGCATTATGCCGATTTATTGGATATTCCGACTGACACGCTGGCCGCAGTCATGGCGTTGGCGCAACAAGTCGCCAAGCGCCAAATGCAGGTGTTGGCTGCCGATGGCATTACGGTTTGGCAAAACAACCGTGCGGCTGGAGGGCAGGAAGTCTTTCATTATCATGTGCATGTGATGCCGCGCTGGACGGATCAGCGCTTAAATCGTCAACTCCGCATGACTGCCGCTCAATTGGCAGACATGGCGCAGCGTTTGTCTTTTGATGCCTTGACCATCGGCTAAGCCACAACGATTAATCTTGTGGTGTTCTTGTCCGTGTCGGACGCCTTGTCATGGTGACCTCATCGACCTTTGTTAGAGTGAACGCCTATATGGTGTGAGTCTGCCCAATGCGGCAGTGCTTGCAGCACGTTTACCTCACAAGGGAGATGATGATGTCAGCCCATCCTGCGCCAAGTTCCCCGTCGTCTGCCCCCCATCCACACGGGTGGTCGATCTTTTATGCCTTTGTGCGGGTGTTATCGCAACCCTCTTTAGAACGCCGAATCTTAACCCCGCAATTTATGGCCCTGTTGTATGGCTTATTACTGTTGTGTGGTGTGCTGGGTGGCGTGTATGTGGTAGCGTTAACCTTTGCTCAGTCGATTTTATGGGGTATTTTTAGCTTATTATTATTGCCATTGGCCTTGCTGACCATGGCGGCAGTGGTTCGGGTGATTTTTGAGATTTTGTCGTTATTTGCCGAACTGGTGGTTGATATTAAAGCCATCTCCGCCATGAAACAGTCGATTGATCAAATTGCGCAAATGACAGCGCCGGTTGCCAATATTGGCGGCAGTGTGAGTGAAATGAGCAGTGATATTAAAACCATCGCGCAGATGTATAGCTCTATTTATAAAATTTCGTCAGTGACTGATAATTTGCAAACGATTGCTGGCATGTATGATGCCATTCAAAAAATTGCCGATGTCACTGATAATATTGAAGCCATTGCCGATATGCGCCAAACCATTGATGATATCTCGGCGTTGCGGGCGCATATTGAAATCATTGCCACCATGCAGCCGTCCATTGAAAAAATTGCCACTCTGACGGATCACATTGAAATTATTGCGGAAATGCGTGATTCGATTGATAAGATTTCTGAGATTGGCGACATGGTGTCGAAGTTTCGGCGCACGCCTTTTCGGCGAGGGAGTAACGTTGGCCGTGCAGATGACTAAACCCTTGGCGAGGACTATTCGTCTTCACCCCGTTCAGCCCAATAATGTAAACATGGGCCTAATACCACGGCGCTACTGACCAGTACACTCAAGACATACAGCCCCATGCACAGCAGCATGAGGGTGGATCGGTTGTGTAACGATTGCATTAACAGGGTATTGAGTGTGCCAGTTGGGTGCATTTGCAAGGATAAAAAATGCCCATGGAGCACGGGCAGATTGACAAAAATACTGGCCAATAATGCGCCACCCAGCAGGCCAAATAAGGCAAATAATACACTGTGGTCCAGTCGCCACCAACGGGCCAGACGTTGGCGTTGCAAGGGGAGGCGTGTGACGAGCAACAACAAGCCCATCAGTGAACCTAAGCCAACGGCGGCTAAATAGCCTAAGCTAGTTGCTAACGGAAAATGGCTTAACGGTGCATTATCACCAATCGTGCCCCATGCCAAACTGCGCTGATATAACCGTGCCCAGTCGCTGTTGGGGTCGGTTGCAAAAGGATGCACCCAGTATGTGGTGGCCATCACCAGCAGGCCAGCAATCATGGTTAGCAGCGGCCAACTCCAGCGTGGCAGGATGCCCAGCGGAGATAACAAGACCGGACGGTGTAATGGTGTGTGAGACATAGCCGTGTCGCCAATCCAGTGAATAACCCCAAGCGTGCCAAATTTTGTAGAAAACGACAATCTACCCTGATCATAAAAATTAAAAAAACCCTGACGAATCAGGGTTTTTTAACCTCAGTCAGTGCAGCAGACTTATGGTTTTTCGACGATGGCGGTTACGCCTTGACCGCCCGCAGCACATACTGAAATCAGCGCACGGCCTGAACCTTTTTGATTCAGCAGTTTGGCCGTGGTGGCCAGCAGACGGCCACCAGTGGCGGCAAATGGATGGCCAGCAGCAAGGCTAGAGCCATTGACGTTGAGCTTGCTGCGGTCGATTGAACCCAGCGCACCGTCTAGACCCAAACGTGTTTTGCAGAAGGTGTCGTCTTCCCATGCTTTGAGGGTGGACAAGACTTGCGAGGCAAAGGCTTCATGAATTTCATAGAAGTCAAAGTCTTGCAGGGTGATGCCGGCACGCGCCAACATGCGTGGCACGGCGTAGGCAGGTGCCATCAACAGGCCTTCTTTTTTGTCGATGAAGTCAACCGCTGCGGTTTCGGTGAAGGTCAAATAGGCCAGCACTTCATGGCCATTGGCTTTGGCCCACTCTTCCGATGCCAACAACACCACCGATGCACCGTCGGTCAATGGGGTGGAGTTTGCTGCGGTCATGGTGGCGTTTTCGCCTTTACCAAACACGGGCTTTAAGGTGCTGAGCTTGGCAATCGAGCTGTCGGCGCGCAGGTTTTGGTCTTTGTTCAAGCCCATGAATGGGGTGATCAGGTCATCAAAAAAGCCGTTGTCATAGGCAGCGGCCAGTTTGTGATGGCTTTGAACGGCCAGTTCGTCTTGCGCTTCGCGGGTGATGTTCCATTCAAGCGCGGTAATCGCGGCATGATCGCCCATGGACAAGCCGGTGCGTGGCTCGCCATTTTTTGGCGCGTCCATCAGTTTTTTGACGTCAATTTTACGCAGGGCGTTTAGACGTTGCTTGCCAGTTTTGGCAATGTTGAGTTCAAGCAGCACACGACGCAGGCCGTCACCAAACGAAATCGGCGCATCAGAAGTGGTGTCTACACCACCTGCAATACCCACATCAATTTGACCCAATGCAATTTTGTTGGCAACCATAAAGGCTGCTTGCAGGCCAGTACCACAGGCTTGCTGAATGTCGCATGCTGGGGTTTCTGGGGCGAGTGCGGTGGACAGCACACATTCGCGGGTCATGTTGAAGTCACGGCTATGCTTGAGCACGGCACCTGCAACCACTTCGCCGAGACGTTTGCCATGCAAGCTGTAACGGTCAACCAAACCATTCAGCGCTGCGGTCAGCATGTCCGAGTTGGATGCAGTGAAGTATGGGCCGTTTGAACGAGCGAACGGAATGCGATTACCACCAATAATGGCGACGCGACGAACTGCAGGTTGTGTACTCATGGCGGAGTCCTGTTTTTGAGGTGTTGCTGTGGAAGGTGTTGCGGATGTGGTCGAGCGTGGGCTTGCCGCACGACGTGTGCGTGGCGCAGCCGTTGACGCAGTGGCGGCCTTCTTGCGAGGCGTTTTGGTCGGTTTAGCAGCCGGTGTGGCATCGTGTTGCGATTGATCAGCCAAGGACTGATCGGGCAGGTCATGTGGGTTCTGGCTCATCACGGTTCCCAAAGGCAGCAAACTACAAAGCGGCAACCTTAACACAATGGGTATTTCATGTATTGGCAGGACTGCCCGACAGTTGCGCCTGTCGGCCAACAAGACTTGCATGAGGCTCTGTTAGGATTGCGCCATTGTAACCAATTGCCGATCTGATCAACGATGCGCCAAACGGTGCAATCTGGCGAGATTCTAGACCGAGTATGTGATGTGGCGCACAGCCTGCCGTGTTAAAAGAGGCACGGTTGCTGCAATGGATTGCGGATCCATTCCCCTTTTTTATTGTTGAGATGAAATGATGAGTGATCGTTATCAGGTGTTTGCAAATTCTGCTTTGGGTAAAATGCTGATCAAAAATCTTGGCCTGCCCATGCCCCTTGAGCTGGATCGTTATGATGCAGGCAAGCCGTTGGTCAATGGTGCGGTGTTGCTGGGTGCAGCGCCAAACAGCAGTTTGTCGGCTGCCATTAGCGACGTGCTGTCGAGCATTCATGCCGACACCTACGCTGGTAGCAACAGCGAATTGCAACAGACCGCCGCCAAAGTAGGTCTTAACCTGCGTGCGTTTAACAGCGGTGATAAAGAGTCACGTTTTAAAGCCTTTGTGTTTGATGCATCGGGCATTGAAAACGCCGAGCAACTGATTGAGCTGTACAACTTCTTTAGCCCTGTCGCACGTCAGCTTGAGCAATCAGGCCGTGTGGTGGTGTTGGGTCGTCCACCTGAAGGCTGCAAAACCACCAAACAAGCCACCGCTCAACGCGCGCTTGAAGGTTTTGTCAAAGCTGTAGGTAAAGAGTTTAAAAAAGGCTCTGCTGCTCAACTGATCTATGTGGCCGACGGTGCAGAAGCCCAACTGGCCTCAAGCCTGCGCTTTTTCTTGTCGGCAAAGTCGGCATACGTTTCGGGTCAAGTGGTTCGTGTACAGCAAGGTTCTGACGTTAAAGTCGACTGGAGCAAACCACTGGCCGGCAAAACCGCCTTGGTCACTGGTGCAAGCCGTGGCATTGGTGAAGCGATTGCACGCACCATGGCGCGTGATGGCGCACATGTGATTTGCTTGGACGTCCCTGCCCAAGATGCTGACCTGCAACGCGTAGCGGGTGAAATTGGCGGTAGCGTATTGGCGCTCGACATTACTGCTGCCGATGCTGGTGAAAAAATTGCAGCATTTGCCAAGACCAAAAAGGGCTTAGATGCCATCGTGCATAACGCCGGTATCACCCGCGACAAAACCATTGCCAACATGAAAGACGCGCAATGGAACTTGGTCATGAACATCAACTTGTCCAGCCAAGAGCGTGTGAATGACTACCTGCTGGCCAACGGTGGCTTAAACGCCAACGCCCGTATCATCTGTGTATCGTCGATCAGTGGCATTGCGGGCAACTTGGGTCAAACCAACTATGCCGCCTCTAAAGCAGGCGTGATTGGCATGGTGCAATCGGTTGCTCCAACGCTGGCCAATGGCATTACCATCAACGCGGTTGCACCGGGTTTTATCGAAACACAAATGACCGCAGCGATTCCATTGGGCATCCGCGAAGCTGGTCGTCGGATGAACTCCATGAGCCAAGGCGGCCTGCCCGTTGACGTAGCCGAAGCCATTTGCTGGTTTGCTAGCCCTGCATCCGGCGGCCTGAACGGCAACATCGTTCGTGTCTGTGGTCAAAGTTTAATCGGCGCGTAAGCTCGCCAGTTGGCGGGCGGCGAAGGTCGCCCGTTGCGGATGAGGTGTGCTTGGTGATGCGCCCATCTCATCCGTTTTAAATGGGTTTACCAAAGGATTGCCCCATGCGCCCCAGATTGGGCAACGCATCTGTCTATTCTGCCGAGATGATCAAAGTCATGAATGTTCGCACGTTTAAAAAGATTCCCAAGCCTTATGGCGCATATGCCAAAATTTTTATGAGTGGTTTTAAGAAAAACCCTTATAAAACATTGCCACAAGCCGAATATGGCGTGGACAATATGCCCATTAATACCAAGCATTTAAGCGCTTATAACGCCGTGTGTGGCTTTGTGGATAACGGTATTTTGCCCCCAACGTATTTGGGTGCATTGTCGATGCCCTTGCAGTTGGCACTCATGACCGACGAAGCGTTTCCGTTTCAAGTGTTGGGCATTGTGCATATTACCAACACCATCGAACAAAAACGTCCGATTAAAACCAGCGAATTGGTTTCGCTGTACAGCCGTTTTGGCGTGATGACTGACCACGAAAAAGGCAAGC
>JBEANQ010000088.1:0-10029 GCA_041165345.1 Pseudomonadota bacterium | reverse complement strand
GGTTTGCCCGTAGACGCGGGGTCGGTTGCGGCTCTGGTGATCCGCGATGGCCTGTGCCTGTTGGCACGGTCGTTTGTGGCATCTGGAATGAAGACATCTGGCGGCTCTCACATTTCTTTTAAGCTATCACCCAGTGTCGGCTCGACTGTTGTCAGTCATATGACGAAAAAATGTCCAAACGATGACACCCACCACACCATGCACACGCGCTCAAGCCATCTGTTTTTGTCGTCCAACGTCTGTGCAACAACCTGTATGGGGTCGTGATCCGTTATGATGTCGGGGTACTCCTTTTTATACAGGCATTCATTGCGTGGAATTGTTTGAACGTCATCAAGGTGGTGAACGCGCCTTACTGGTGCACATGAGTGTCCGTCAACTCGACGAACTCGACACCGACGAATTTCGACTACTAGCAGAATCCGCAGGCGCGGACGTACTCGGCCTGATCACCGGTGGCCGACAACGCCCCGATGCACGGCTGTTTGTTGGTAGTGGTAAGGCGGACGAAATCGCCCAAGCCGTCAAGCACCATGACATCGACTTGGTCATGTTTAACAACGAACTCACGCCTGCCCAAGAACGCAACTTAGAACGTGTCCTTGAATGCCGTGTGATTGACCGTACCGGCCTGATTTTAGATATTTTTGCCCAACGCGCACGCACCTTTGAAGGCAAGCTACAGGTCGAGCTGGCACAGCTTGAGCATTTATCCTCTCGCTTAGTCCGTGGCTGGACCCATCTTGAACGCCAAAAAGGCGGCATTGGCTTACGCGGACCGGGCGAAACTCAGCTCGAAACCGACCGTCGCCTGCTGCGGCATCGGGTCACCCAGCTTAAAGAGCGCCTTGAAAAAGTCCGTCAAACTCGTAGTCAGGGCCGTGCTGCACGGCAAAAGGCCGATATTCCCACCGTCTCACTGGTAGGCTACACCAACGCCGGAAAATCCACCTTATTTAACCGACTGGCCGACAGTGACGTCTACGCCGCCAATCAACTGTTTGCCACACTAGACCCCACCTTGCGCCGTCTGGACTGGATGGGATTAGGCCGCTTGGTCTTGGCTGACACCGTTGGCTTTGTACGAAATTTGCCCCACGCACTGGTCGATGCCTTCCGCGCCACCCTTGAAGAAACCCTCGAAGCCGACTTACTGCTGCATGTGATTGACGCCAGCAGCCCCGAAATGCACGAGCAAATCGATGCCGTCATGGCGGTTCTCAAAGACATTGGCTGTGACGTGCCCATGATCTCGGTGTACAACAAAATTGACCTGAGTGGCGACGCGCCCTCCGTGCATGAATCCGCCCCCAACCGTCCAGACCGTGTCTATGTCTCGGCATGGACAGGCGAAGGTATGCCACTGTTGCGTGATGCCGTACGGGTGTGCCTGTCGGGCCCATTAGACGTCTTTGACCTCACCTTGCCACCCAGTGCTGGGCGTTTATCCAACCAACTGTACCAATTGGGCGTGATTGAACACACCGAATCGCTCGACAATGGCGATCAACAGATGCGTGTTCGCCTGCCGGATGACCGCTTGCTACAACTGCTGGCCCAAGCCAAACTGTCCGTTGATGACGTGCTGCCTGTTGCACAAGCGCAACGATTTCATCGGGTGCTAGAACCCTTTGAACGCCCAGAAACCCAACCGACCCATGGGCCGGTTGACCCCAGCCTCTTAGAAGACGAATACGGCATGCTGCTGCCCTTAGACGCCACCACCGGATCATCAGCCTAGACCATGCGACAGATTGACTGGCCTGCATTGGCACTGACCCTATTACTGATCATCTGCATCCGCGAAACCTCAGTCTGGCTCATGGGTCACCTGCACCACCCCGAACTGGGCAACCTGTTCGGTCTGTTTTGGCTGCTGGCTATGCTATTGCTTTATAAGCGACGCTGGGCGTTACCCAACCGAATGCTAGATGCCAATGCCCGCATCATGAAAGAAAGCGCGTTAGCATTTTTGCCGATTGCAGCCGGTGCAGGCAGCATGTTGTACAGTTTAGGTCATGAGCTGCCTGCGTTTTTATGTGTCCTGCTGCTCAGCACCTTACCCCCGCTGTGGCTATATGCCCGCCTTGCCCGACGCTGGCTATAAGCCCCACCTCCCTAACCCCTGCTGACCTTTCTATGATGCCGTTGCTGACCGCCCTGTTGATCACCCTTGCCGCCCACGCCCTTGCACGACTCGCCGGACAACGCTGGCCGCGCCTACCGGTTGTTGTGGTGTCATTGCTGTTGGTGATTGCACTCTTGGCATTGCTACGCTGGCCGTATGCGCACTATATGCAACACATTGGTCCCATGTTTTCGCATCTATTGGGTTATGTGACCGTTGCCTTAGCGATTCCACTGGCCGCCATGCGCCTTGATGACTTACCGCTTAAACGGCTAGGTGGACTTCTGCTCATCGCAACACTCATGGGCGCACTTTTACCCATGAGCTTGGCGTATGCCCTTCATTTGTCACACCCCACCGTCTTGGCCTTTGCCACACGCGCTGTCACTACACCCATTGCCCTCAACATTGCGACCTTGATTCAAGCTCCTTTAGCGCTAGCCAGCCTGATCGTCATCATCTCGGGCGTCATAGGTGCTGCACTATCACCACTGCTGCTACATCGACTCAACGACGAACGTGCAGCAGGTCTGGCACTCGGCTTGGCTGCACATGCGATTGGTACCGTAGAAGCATGGCAACGTGGGCCGGTCGCAGGGCGTTATGCTGCTTTTGGCATGGCCATTAATGGCCTCATCACAGCAATTTGGGTTCCCCTACTATTTTAAATAAACTAAACCCTATAATGAGTAAAATAAAACAATATTGACATAACAGGTACATTCCGACGAAATGCAAAGCATCACCTTTATTTTAATTTGTATCAATCGGCAAGAGCGTTTATCTTTATATCGAACAAACATTTTTCAAGGTTAAACGGAAATACGTAATAAACCACCCTTAGGACGAGGACATGATCATGAAAGCATGTAATGGTTTACTTTATGCAATGGCTTTATCAGGCGCGCTCAGCATTGGCTCTGCTTCTGCAACGCCTAGTACAGTCGTCGCGACTCCCGAAAACGAACCCAGCACCACCAGCATTGAAGGCGTCTGGCGAACCATTGATGACCGCACAGGTTTTGCGCGGGCATTGGTTAAAATCCAAAAAACACCGGATGGGCAATATCACGGCATGATTACACGCGTGCTACCCCGCCCAGATTATACCCCTAAAAAAACCTGCCAAAACTGCCCAAAACCATTTACTGATCAACCAATTGAAGGTCTACACCTACTTTGGAATCTACACGAAGAAGGTAGTACAACCAAGCTCGTTGGTGGCTACATCATTGATCCTCTGACCGGCAATATTTACAACTGTAAAGCCAATCTCAGCAAAGATGGCCGCCGGTTGGCGATGCGCGGATTCACAGATGTATCGATGTTAGGTCGCAGTCAAACTTGGATTCGTGCTGCTGAGTAACAGGATTTAGTATCATTTATAAACCGTTTTTCGCCGGTCGAGGCTTAGGCATATCGACCGGCTTTTTTATTTTAACGGCAGCATAAAAACAAGGAATGAATCATCATTCTTTTTATGGCGCATCGAATATCAGTAAAATCACCCATCAGTCACATCGATTGATGGACAATTATACAATTGTATCTTTAATATATCGGTTTTCCCGCAGTCTCATTTGTTAAGATTTTTTTGACATATCATGATGAGCCCTGCTGCATAACAAGGAGTGTTCTGATGTTTATCAAAAACTTAGTTCTCGGTTGTGGCCTAACTCTCGTGGGTGTCGTACACGCAGCCTCTGTCGATTTAAGTGGTTTATGGCGCAGCGTTGATGACCGTACTGGGTTTTCTAAGGGTATTGTTCGCATGACCCTCGAAAAAGACGGATCATATTCAGGCACGATTGTTAAAACAATTCCCAGACCTGATTATACCCCCAAAGAGAATTGTCAAAACTGTCCGGCACCGTATACCAATAAGCCCATTATTGGCTTAAAGGTGTTAACAGGTTTAAAAAAAGACCCTGAACATGAAGGAAAGTTTAAAGATGCTAAAATCTTAGACCCGTTATCTGGGAATATTTATAGCGCCAAAGCACATTTAAGCAGTGATGGTCGGCGTCTATCCATGCGAGGGTATATTGGCGTCTCTATGTTGGGACGAAGCCAAAGCTGGTTTAGAGAGACGGAAGAAACTCCTTAATATGATGATCAACACCTGTTTGTCCGGCTGTCGGGCATTTTGACCGGCTCGCCAGACAATCAGTTGCGCATTGTTCAGACTGGCGTATTCTCAAATCACAAGGATGCTCCAGACAAACCGGCTCAGCCCCACCCGCCCTTTTGGTCTTGCATCCAAACAGAAACAAGGAGCGTTGTTATGAAGATGACCCACTTACTCATGGGCCTTGCCCTGACTAGCAGCCACATGTTGGCACATGCCACCACACTCGCTCCAAACGTGGCACCTAGCGATGAGCTTAGCGGTATTTGGCGCACCATTGATGATCGGACTGGTTTTTCCAAAGCATTGGTAAGAATCGAAAAAACCAAAGATGGTAGCTATCAAGGTACAATTGTTAAAATTTTGCCACGCCCTGACTATACGCCTCAGGAGTTTTGCCAACACTGTCCACCCCCATATAGCAATAAACCTATTTTGGGCTTAACCGTATTAATGGGACTCAAGCCTGAAGAGCAAGAGCATCGTTATGGTGGCGCCAAGGTTCTCGACCCGCTGTCTGGTCGAATTTACAGCGGTAAGGCACGCCTAAGCAGTGATGGCCGTCGCTTGTCGATGCGTGGCTATGTCGGTGTATCAATGTTGGGTCGTAGTCAAAGCTGGGTACGTGAGTCTGAGGAAGCACTCAAAGCTGATAAATTTGACTAGACCATCCGCAACACACAAAACATGCTGTTTTCGTCACATGACATTGATGCACAACGTTCACGAAGGTCGCTACACTGTAGCGACCTTTTTGTTGTTGGCTGCTCATGCCGTATTGCTCAATACCGCCATACTCTTTGCTTAGACCACGGCTCGGGCTGATCATTGTGGGGCTGGTACTTGTGGGGTGTGCTTGCGTTTACGGCGTGTCGGGGCCTTATGCTGCACGTCAATTACAGCAGGCTTTAGTGTCAACAACCCATCCATCAATACTCAATCAATATCCACTCAATCAACCAATACCCTATCCGCTGCTGTCGTCATTGGCTCGGCATCTGCCCACACCCGTTGCACTGCCCCCACCATGGCAAGGCGTTGGACGGCGATATTTACGCCACGTCTGGCCACAGGTTGCTCAACAGGCTCAGCCGTTGACATTATTGCAGTTGATTGCACAACAGCCGCACCAAGCACCACGTGTGGGTTATCGGCGCGGGCTTAAACAGTATGTCTTAAATGTAGGTGCAGTCGGTCAGTCGGTCTGGATTGTGTTGCAACGTGAAGGCGTGTGGACATGGCAGGTTCAAGACGTGTGTAGCCCACGGCCACATCCCTCACTGGAGCTAAAACGCTGCCCATCAGACAGCCGATAGGCCAGCAACGCCCCACCCCAGACACAACCGCCATCGAGAGGGCACGCTTGCCCGCCGTGTACCGCACCTTCTAGTGCAGCCCAGTGTCCAAACAGGACGGTTTCGCGGCGGGGTTGAGCCGTCGGCCAGTCAAACCACGGTGCAAATCCGGTGGGCATGTCGCCAGTCAGGCCATCTTTAAACGTAAACTCAAGGCGGCCCTCGGCAGTACACAGACGCATACGGGTTAAATAATTGGTAATGGTGCGCAGACGCGCCGCCCCTGTCAGCATGTCATCCCATAGGTCGGGTGATTCGCCATACATCTGGCTTAAAAAGGCATCGAGCGTTTCCCAATCCCCTTGCAGGGTGTGTTCGACTTCAGCCGCCAACTGTTGCGCCTGTGCCACGCTCCACTGGGGTGGTAGTCCGGCATGAGTCAGCACCGTTTGGGCATTGGGACGCAGGCACAACGGCTGATGACGCAACCAATGCAGCAGGTCGGCACAGTCATCGGCCTCAAAAATCGGGGCGGTCAGGTCACGCGGGCGGCGTTTGTTATAGCCCCGCCACACGGCCAGCAGATTTAAGTCGTGGTTGCCCAATACGGTTTGCGCTGCTCCCAACTCACACAGGCGCTTGACTTCACGCAAGGTTGACAGAGAATCCTCACCCCGTGCCACGAGGTCACCAGCAAACCACAGCCTGTCTTGGGTTTCATCAAACTGCAAAACTGCTTTAAGGGCTTGTAAAGCAGCAAAACAGCCTTGCAGATCACCCACCACATACTCATGGCGTGGCATCACGCGTCCCCTGCATCGCCACGACCTCATCACTCAAGGCGACAAACTGCGCCATGCTGAGGGTTTCTGGACGTGCCATGGGGTCAATGCCAACACGCGCAAAACCGGCCTCATCAATTTGGCCTTTTAAGCTGTTGCGGAGGGTTTTACGCCGCTGCGTAAACACATGCGAGACCAACGCCGCCAAGGCTTTTTCGGACTGCGCCACCACAGGTTTGCTCACATACGGCTCTAGGCGAAACACCGCACTGGTCACTTTAGGCGGTGGGTTAAACGCACCTGCGGGCACTTCAAATAAGAACGTCGGCTTGCAGTAATACTGCACCATCACCGACAGGCGGCCATACTCTTTCGAGCCTGCGGGCGCTGTAATGCGATCAACCACTTCTTTTTGCAGCATAAAGTGCATGTCTTGCACTTTGGCACCGTAGCGCAACAGCTCAAACAAAATCGGGGTCGAGATGTTGTAGGGCAAATTGCCCACAATCCGCATCCGTGCATGCTCATCGGTCAACAGGCTGCCAAAGTCAAAGCGCAGCGCGTCGGCTTCAATGAGGGTTAAGTTGGTCGGCATCCCTAAGCGTCGCGGCAGTCCAGCAGCCAAGTCGCGGTCTAGCTCAATCACCGTCAGGTGTTCGGCACGGCGCACCAATGGGCCAGTCAACGCGCCCAGACCCGGCCCAATTTCGACCAACAAATCGCCAGCCTTGGGCGCGACGGCATTGACAATTTTGTCAATCACACGGGTGTCGTGCAAAAAGTTTTGCCCAAAGCGCTTACGGGTATGGTGGCCTTCATCCGTTGGGTTTAACGGGCTAAAGTCAGTGATCGGTTGCTGGCTCATCGCGCCATGCTCCTTCAAAAAAATGACAGCCTGACCCATGCGGTCAGGATCAAACGAATCTAATGGGTACGACCCGATGCCAGCGCCAAGCTGACGGCCAGATCAAGGGCGACGCGCAAGCTACCGGCATCGGCCTTGACCGTCCCAGCCAATGACAATGCCGTGCCGTGATCCACCGAGGTGCGAATAAACGGCAGACCCAAGGTAATATTGACCGCCTCGCCAAACCCTTGCGCTTTTAAGACCGGCAAGCCTTGATCGTGATACATCGCCAACACCGCGTCAGCATCAGCCAGTAGTCGTGGGGTAAATAAGGTATCAGCGGGCAACGCCACGCCCACATCCCAGCCCTGCGCCCGATACTCGGCCAAAACGGGGTTAATGATGTCGATTTCTTCACGCCCCAAATAGCCATCTTCACCGGCATGAGGATTTAACCCACACACCAATACCTTGGGCGTGGCCAGACCAAATTTTTGATGTAAATCGGCTAATAAAATATCAAGGACTTGGCGCAACAACGGCGCAGTAATGGCATCGGGTACGGCACGCAATGGCAAATGAGTGGTCGCCAATGCCACCCGCAAGGTACGCGTGGCCAACATCATCACCACCCGATCCACCCCCGCTTGTTGCTGAAAAAACTCGGTATGGCCGCTAAAGGCAATGCCCGCGTCGTTGATCACCGACTTTTGCACCGGTGCAGTCACCACACCTGCGGCCTCACCCCTTAGACAGGCAGTCGCTGCTCGACTCAGCTGAGCCAAGACATAACTGGCATTGCAGGGGTTTAAAACGCCCGCTTGCACCGGCGCGGCCAACACAATCGACTCGACATAGAGTGCCCCTATTGGCGCAGGCTTGGTTTGGCCGGTATACGGCAGCAAGTCAACGGTCAACCCCAACTGCTGCGCACGCTCGGCCAGCAGATGAATATCCGCCAAGGCCACCACCACACACGGCCAGCCGCCCGCGGCCAACATCAGCGTAATGTCGGGGCCAATACCGGCGGGTTCGCCAGTGGTCAAATACAGTGGAGCAATCGGGGACAACATAAGGCAAGCAGGGCTCATCAACAGCATGGCGCTATTATTGCGCAAAACAGTGCCTAGACACGGGTTTTGATGAATTTAAACACTCCGTCAGCCAAACACGAACAAAAACGACCCATCATGGGTCGTTTTTGATTTCTCATACCACGGTGATCAGCGTTAAAAGTGATACCCCAATTTTAGACCCAACGCTAACGCATGATTATCTTCAAACGTTCCTACCACTGTCCCACTACTCACCTTGGCGCTGGCATCACCCAACCAGAAATACTTCACACCCAACGACACATCAACCATCGGCAGGGGGTTATAGCGAGCCCCTAAACCCACGTTCCAATACCCTTGAGTTGGGCCCAATGTCGTAATCGGATTGCCTGCACCACTGTCCCAACCCACCGACACACTACCCGACACTTGTGGATGCAATTTTCGGCCCACGCCCACGGTGCCCGACCATTGGTCATCCGTATAGTCAACCAGATTCAGGCCACCTGCCACTGACAAACCGGTGGTCTTGCCAAACAAGGCAGGCTTAATCGCAAACTGCGACCAATCCACCCAACGTAGGTTTGCAAACAACAAAGTGCCTTCCATAATGCCGGTCTGAAAATCAACGTTAACCGACTGCGGTGTGGTGATTTTGGTGTCGCTATCACCGGTGGACGGTAACTGGGACAAACTCGCTAAACGCACAGCCCCTTTTAGTTGATCCACACCCGCTTGCAACGCGGTTTGCTGAGCCAGCAAAGTGGCGTTGGTCGGATCTTGCTGAAGTCCTGCATTGACCGCTGCCAAGTTAGCAGCGACTGATGTCAGTTTTTGCGTCGCATCTGCAATTACGGCAGACGCAGGCACGCCTTTATAGGCTGTTCCTTGCAAGGCTGCTAAGGCCGCCGTCGGCAACGCAATGCTTTCCGAAGTGATCATTTTATGTTCAATTTCAGAACGATACGTCAGCGCTGCTTTTAACGCAATTTCAGGCTTTTCAAATGCCGCACCCAACACATAACCCCAGCTATGGTCTTCGTTGAGTTGGGCACTATACCCACTCATCACACTATACGCAGACCCCCGCAGACTGACGTTGCCTTCAATCGACTGCAATGCGCCCCCACCAAACACCGTGACGTTTGGCATGGGTTTGTAACCCAACAGCACGGTCAAATTGTGGCTATCAACCTCAACATTGGTTGCACCAGTAATGCCAATTGCCGCGTTTGGCAGCTGAACGGTTGGGCTCAGCACATAGCTCGTGTTGGCAGCAACAAAATTATTTTGGCCTTGATACTCAGCGGCTGCACCAAAGGGCTGATCGTAGATTAAACCCAAGGAATATTGAGGATTTAACTGATACTTTGCGGCTGCACTGGCAAAATGATAATCTTTTGCCATCTCTGATACGCTGTGCCCTGCTGTATCTTGTCCAGCCACTTCTGGCTGTAAATCACTATAGCCAAACTCGAGATAATTGCCTGCTTGAAAGAAAGCCAAAGTCGACTGACCTGAGCGATCCAATGCCGCAGCATGCAAACCCGCCAGCGGCATCGCTAGCATCACCAAAGCAGAAAGGGGCTTGAGCGTCATGAGTTCGTTCCTTGATAAAGCGTGTTGTTGGTGTCATGCGTGATCTCGCCATCTCAATGGGTATGGCAAGCAACGCGAACAATCAACGACCACTTTAACAATAAAAAAATGTGAACCTTTTATCATTATTGACCCACCGGTTTGCATGAGATGTTTTTTGACGATCATGTTATGTCGTACAAACCTGCACACAGT
>JBEANQ010000087.1:0-10089 GCA_041165345.1 Pseudomonadota bacterium | reverse complement strand
CAGGCCGTTTTCGCTCAGATAATCTTGTGATTTGAGCAAAATTTGACGAACCAAATCTAAACCATCACGACCCGCAGCCAAGGCCATTTCTGGCTCATGACGGAACTCTTCGGGCAAGTCGGCCATGTCAGACGCATCGACATAAGGTGGATTGCTGACGATTAAGTCGTACTGCCGTTGTGCCGGTAGGCGCTCAAGCAGGTTCGATTCAATCAACGAGACTTGGTCGTCTTTTAAGTGATGTGAGACGTTAATGGCGGCCACGGCCAGCGCGTCGCGTGACAGATCGACCGCATCAATCAGGGCATCATGAAACACATACGACAAGGCAATGGCAATACAGCCCGACCCTGTACACAGATCCAAAATGCGCTCAGGCACAACGGGCACATCACGCGCAGGCAGACGGTTCACGCCCCCCTGTACCCCTGACAATCCGCCATCACTTAAATAAGGCGCAAAGCGGTTTTCGATTAGTTCGGCAATCGGTGAGCGTGGAATCAGCACGCGCTCATCGACATAGTAAGGTTGACCACAGAAATAGGCCAAATTGAGCAAATAGCCCAATGGCACACGGCCATTAATGCGTTGTGCCAACAGCTGAATGATGCGTTGTTTTTCGGAGGGCAAGAGACGACTGTCTAAAATTTGCTCGTCAGCCGCCCAGTCTAACGACAGGCTTTGCATGACCAGCGCAGTGGCTTCCGCAAAATGGTCTTCGGTCCCTTGACCCAAGTGGACTTCTGATGAGCGCAAAGCCGTGACGACAAAACGAATAAAGTCACGAATCGTACTAAGATGTTCGACCGCTTCGGTCAGGGTGTCTTCATCAATGGTGATCAATTCCACGTTGCGTGATCCGTTACTACAAAGGCGATGCGGCATTCTAGCCTGTTTTGCACCACCGCGCAGGAACCAACCGGTCTGATGCGGTGCAAAAGCACGACGACGCGCACATTTTGCGAGGTCAGCCGATCAACAGTGGCCGAGACCGCTGCGCAAAAAAGTGCAGGCATGGCACGCAACAGCGGGTCTTTGCTATACTCTTGGGCTTTCCGCCGTCCGCTTAGTCTGCAAGGAGCCGCCCGTGACGCGTGTCATGTCCGCCGCCGAAATCCGCGAAGCCTTTTTGCGTTTCTTTGAAAGCAAAGGTCACACCCGTGTGGCGTCTAGCAGTTTGATCCCTGCCAATGATCCCACCTTGCTGTTTACAAACGCAGGGATGAACCAGTTTAAAGACTGCTTCTTGGGTCTAGATCAGCGTGACTATGTCCGCGCCACCTCCAGCCAAAAATGTGTCCGCGCAGGCGGCAAACATAACGATCTTGACAATGTGGGCTATACCGCACGTCATCATACGTTCTTTGAAATGCTGGGCAATTTTTCGTTTGGTGACTACTTCAAGCAAGATGCGATTGCCTACGCGTGGGAGTTTCTCACCAGCAGCGAATGGCTTAACCTGCCAACAGACCGTCTGTATGTGACCGTGTATGCCAGTGATGACGAAGCCTACGCCTTTTGGCAAAACGACATTGGCCTGACCGCAGACCGGATTATTCGGATTGGCGACAATAAAGGCGCACCCTACGCATCAGACAACTTTTGGGCGATGGGCGACACCGGCCCTTGCGGACCTTGCACTGAAATTTTTTATGACCACGGCGCACACATTGCCGGTGGCCTACCCGGTACGCCTGAAGAAGACGGTGACCGGTTTATTGAAATTTGGAACAACGTGTTTATGCAGTTCAACCGAACTGCTGACGGGGTCTTACACCCCCTGCCCGCACCCAGCGTTGACACCGGCATGGGGCTAGAGCGTATTAGCGCGGTCATGCAACATGTGCATGCCAACTACGAAATCGACCTGTTTGAACACCTGCTCACCGCAGCGGCGCAGATTATTGGCATTGAACATCAGCATCAGCCGTCGTTACGCGTGGTGGCTGACCATGCGCGTTCTTGCTCGTTTTTGATCGCCGATGGCGTGATTCCCAGCAATGAAGGCCGTGGTTATGTGCTGCGCCGGATCATCCGCCGTGCGGTACGTCATGGCAACAAATTGGGTGCAACAGGGGTGTTCTTCAACCAAATGGTTCAGCCCTTGATTGACGTCATGGGTGACGCCTACCCCGAACTGATTGCCCGTCAGTCGGTCATTGAAGCCACCTTGCAAAAAGAAGAAGAGCAATTTGCCCGTACCCTCGAGCAAGGCTTGAAGCTGCTTGAGGGCGAACTCGCCCACCTGCAGGGCAACGTGATTGCGGGCAGTACCGCGTTTAAACTGTATGACACCTATGGTTTTCCGGTTGATTTGACCGCCGACATTGCCCGTGAACGCGGCCTGACCGTTGACGAAGCCGGTTTTGCCGTCGAAATGGCCGAACAACGCCGCCGCGCACGCGAAGCCGGTAAGTTTAGCGTGGACTACAACAGCATTGTCAAAGTCGACAGCGCATCGCGCTTTGACGGCTATAACGCCACCAGCGGCCAAGGCCATATTGTAGCCTTATATAAAGACGGCCAAGCGGTTGACCGCTTAAACGAAGGCGATGATGGCCTGATCGTGCTGGATCAAACCCCATTTTATGCCGAAAGCGGTGGTCAAGTCGGTGACACCGGCACACTGACCGGTGCAAATGGCATTTTTGAGGTCCAAGACACCAAAAAATCGGGTGGCGCGATTGTCCATCAAGGTCTGTTGACCGTTGGCAGCATCCTTTTAGGCGAACCGTTAAACGCGGCTGTCAAACCCGAACTGCGCGCAGCCACCGCCCGCAACCACTCGGCCACGCACCTTTTACATGCGGCATTGCGTGACATTTTGGGTGAACACGTCAGCCAAAAAGGCTCACTTGTCGCCAGTGATGTGCTGCGCTTTGACTTTGGCAATGACCAACCGGTGAGCGCCGAACAGATTCGTCTGATTGAACAACGCGTCAATGCCGAAATTATTGCCAATACCGCCGTCAGCACCGAAGAAATGGGCATGGAGGCCGCCAAAGCACGCGGCGCGATGGCCTTGTTTGGCGAAAAATACGGTGATTCTGTCCGTGTATTGGCCATGGGCAGTACACGCGATGCGCGTGAGTTCTCGATTGAGCTATGCGGTGGGATTCACGTTCAGCGCACCGGTGATATTGGCCTGTTTAAAATTACCGCTGAAGGTGGTATTGCTGCGGGCATTCGCCGGATTGAAGCCGTCACCGGCCTACACGCGCTGGCCTATGTACAACAAGCCGACCAACAACTCGGCCAAATTGCAAGCCTGACCAAAGCCAGCCGTGACCAGACTTTTGAACGGGTACACAACGCCTTTGAACGCAGCCGCGAGCTTGAAAAACAGATCGAACGGCTCAACCAAAAACTCGCCAGCGCCCAAAGCGCCGAACTGGTCGAACAAGCCCACGACATCAATGGGGTTCGGGTGTTGATCGCCAGCCTTGACAGCATGGATGGCAAAACCTTGCGCAACCTGCTGGACAGTGTCAAGTCGCGACTGGCCGATGGCGTGATTGTGCTCAGTGCCACCGACGGCGACAAAATTAGCCTGTTGGCCTCTGTGGGCGCGAGCCACATTCGCACCATTAAAGCGGGCGAGATCATCAGTCATTTGGCCGGTCAACTGGGTGGCAAAGGCGGCGGCAAACCCGATTTGGCACAAGGCGGCGCGCCACTGTCTGCACAGTATGCCGACGTGATTGCAGCCCTACCGCAGTGGATTGCAGACAAATTAGCTTAAACCGGTCAGCACACGCGGACTGAACATCATCCCGCCCAACGCACGTTGGGCATTGACATGGCAAACCCTTGGCACTGATATGGCATTAATCGTCCAAAAATACGGCGGCACCTCAATGGGCACGCCAGAACGCATCTTGAACGTCGCACAGCGGGTCAAACGCTGGCATGATCACGGCCATCAAGTCGTGGTCGCAGTATCCGCCATGAGCGGCGAAACCAACCGTCTGCTCGGTTTGGCCAAAGCCATTACCGACACGCCTGACCCGCGTGAACTGGATCAAATGGTCTCAACCGGTGAGCAAGTCACCATTGCCATGCTGGCCATGGCACTCAAGTCGATTGGCGTCTCGGCACGCTCATGCACGGGTGGCCAAGTGGGCATTCGTACCGACAAGTCCTATACCAAAGCGCGTATTCGCTCGATTGATGACGGCAGTATGCGCCGTGACCTTGATGCGGGTATGGTGTTGATCGTGGCAGGCTTTCAAGGCATGGACGACGACGGCAACGTCACCACCTTGGGACGTGGCGGATCGGACACCACCGGTGTTGCACTTGCCGCAGCACTCAAAGCCGACGAATGCCAAATCTATACCGACGTCGATGGCGTCTACACCACCGACCCGCGCGTTGCCCCCAAGGCCAAAAAACTCGACCGCATTACCTTTGAAGAAATGCTCGAAATGGCCAGCCTTGGCTCTAAAGTGCTGCAAATTCGCTCGGTCGAATTTGCGGGTAAATACCAAGTACCGCTGCGGGTTCTGTCGAGCTTCGACAACGCCGAAGACGGCGCGTTTGACGACCACTTTAAACAAACCGTCGGTACGCTCATCACCACAGAATCGGAAGACATCATGGAACAGCCCATTATCTCTGGTATCGCCTTTAACCGTGACGAAGCCAAACTGACCGTACGCGGTGTGCCCGATCAACCGGGTATTGCCTCACGCATTTTGTCGCCAGTGGGTGACGCCAACATCGAAATTGACATGATTGTGCAAAATGTCTCTGCCGATGGCACCACCGACTTCACCTTCACCGTCAATCGCAGCGAGTTCAAAAAAACACTCACCCTGCTTGAACAAATTGGCCGTGATGTCGGCGCACGCGAAGTGACTGGCGATGACAGTATCGTTAAGGTCTCGATTGTGGGCGTAGGTATGCGCTCACATGCGGGCGTTGCCAGCAAAATGTTCAGTGCATTAGCGGCCGAAGGCATTAACATCCAAATGATCTCGACTAGCGAAATTAAAATTTCGGTGGTGATGGATGAAAAATACCTCGAACTGGCGGTTCGCGCACTGCACACCGCCTTTGGATTAGACCGTACCAGCGGCGAAAGTCGCGCCCAAGCGTAATTGCCCAGAACTGCGGTACGCAAAAGTACCGCAGTTCAACAAAAATACGGCTGCGGGACTGTTGCAGCACGAAACTTTGCGCCATACTGCGTTCTGGTCTTCAGGCCGAAGTATTAAGTATCAAGGAGAATACCCATGCTGATTTTGACCCGACGTGTCGGTGAAACCCTGATGATTGGGGATGAAGTAAGCGTCACCGTATTAGGCGTTAAGGGCAATCAGGTCCGTATTGGCGTCAATGCACCGAAAGAAGTCGCTGTCCACCGCGAAGAAATCTATCAGCGCATTCAACACGAACGCGCCATGCATGAACACCTGCAACACCTCGAGCAAGACTATCAACCTTCCTTCGAAGACGACGGTTTTAATCGTTAATTGCACTGTGCAAGACAAACAAAGCGGCTTATGGCCGCTTTTGTTATTGTGATCAGCGCGCAAAGCGCCCCGTCATCACACGCTAAATCATCGCTGCGGCCAAACCTGCACCAACCACTCTAAAAAACTGAATACACCTCGTCACGTCAGCCCAACCGAGTTGCTATCATAGCCACCGCTCAATCTTGTCACAGACGCCCGCTCAGACCATGAACCCATTTGCCGACCTCGCCAGCCACACCCCCATGATGCAGCAATATCTAGGCATCAAACGCGAGTACCCGCACGCGCTGCTGTTTTATCGCATGGGTGATTTTTATGAGCTGTTTTTTGATGATGCGCATCGCGCCGTTAAATTGTTAGGCATTACGCTGACCCATCGGGGCAAGTCTAGTGGCGAACCCATTCCTATGGCAGGTGTGCCCTATCATGCCGCCGAAGGCTACATCGCACGGCTGGTCAAAAAAGGCGAGACCGTCGTCATTTGTGAGCAAGTAGGTGAAGTAACGGGAAAAGGTCCCGTTGAGCGTAAAGTGGTACGGATTTTAACCGCTGGCACCGTCACCGATGACGCCCTCCTGCCCAACAAGCACAGCGTCCGTGTGGTCGCTCTGCACGCCAGCAAAACCCGTCAAGGTGTCCGTGTCGGCATTGCCACGCTTGAGCTAGCATCGGGTCAGTTGTCTGTGCAAGACATGCCGATGGACTTGCCACGCGTCAGTATTGAGCTGGCCCGCCTTGCGCCAGCCGAACTCTTGGTCGATGAAGACGCCAATATTGATCTGTTACGTGAATTGGTCAACTGCCCGATCACTCAACGCCCCAATGTTGACTTTGACCTGAACAACGCCAGCGCCACCCTGTGCCAACAACTGGGCGTGACCACCTTGGCGGGGTTTGGTATTGAGCATTTGCCCTTGGCGCAATCCTGTGCGGCGGCCTTACTGCACTATGCACGTGAAACTCAAAAGACCGCCCTGCCGCATATCCAAGCGATTACCCTCGAAAGCGCCGACCAATTTATTGCCCTTGACCCCGTCACACGGCGCAACCTTGAACTGGTCGAACCTTTGTTTGAGCATGGCACATCGTTACTGGCATTGGTGGACGCCTGCCAAACCGCCATGGGCAGTCGCCTCTTGGCCCGCCATTTAATGCAGCCCTTGCGCGATACTGCTCTGCTCAATCAACGCCTTGATGCCATTCTGCAACTGCGTGAAACTGACTACGACACGCCGCTACGTAATGCCTTACAACCGATTGGCGACACCGAACGCGTCTTGGGACGTATTGCCTTGGGTACGGCTCGGCCGCGTGACTTGGTACAACTGCGGCAAACCTGCGGCCAATTGCCACTTATTCGGCACAGCATTGCGGCCTTGATCCAAGCCCCAACCGACGGCGTTCACACGCCTATATTGAACGACCTCAACGACGCCTTAAATGGCGATGCGCACACCAACTTTGCCGACATTAACCAACAACTGCTGCGCGCCATCGTTGAACAACCGCCGGTGTTACTGCGAGATGGCGGCGTGATTGCCGAAGGGTTTGATGCCGAACTCGACGAGCTACGTAGCATCCGTGACCATGCTGGTCAACTGCTGCTGGACATGGAAATCCGCGAGCGCCAACTGACGGGCATCAACACCCTCAAAATCGGCTATAACCGTGTCAGCGGCTATTTTATTGAACTGACCCGCGCCCAAGCCGACAACGCCCCCGCGCATTTTATTCGTCGGCAAACTCTCAAAAACGCCGAACGCTTTATCACCCCAGAACTCAAATCGTTTGAAGACAAAGTATTGTCTAGCGACTCACGCGCCCTACAGCGCGAAAAACATCTCTATGAACAACTGCTTGAACAACTGCGGCAGCACCTTGCACCGTTACAGCAGATGAGCGCGGCACTGGCTGATCTTGACGTACTGGCCAACTGGGCGCATCAAAGCCGCAACCGTCAATGGTCGCGGCCACAGTTTAAAGCCGAGCGTGGGGTCAGCATTGTGGCAGGGCGACATCCCGTGGTGGAGTCTTTGCTCAACGCGCCGTTTACCGCCAACGACACACAACTTAATGACGACACCCGCCTACTACTCATTACCGGCCCCAATATGGGCGGAAAATCGACCTATATGCGCCAAACCGCCCTCATTTGTTTGTTGGCGTATTCGGGTAGTTTTGTCCCTGCCCAACAGGCCACGCTCGGACCCATTGACCGAATTTTTACCCGTATTGGTTCGGCAGATGACCTATCATCAGGCAAGTCCACCTTTATGGTCGAAATGACCGAAACCGCCCAAATTTTGCACCACGCCACGCCAGAATCCTTGGTGCTGATGGATGAAGTCGGACGCGGCACATCTACCTATGATGGCCTGTCGCTGGCATGGGCGTGCGTGTTAGACCTTGCACGACGCATCGAATGCCTGTGTTTGTTTGCCACCCATTATTTTGAACTGACCGAACTGGGTGATCAGCCACACATGGCCAACGCACATGTGGTTGCCCGTGAAATCAACGGCGAACTCATCTTGCTGCACCAAGTCCACGCAGGGCCCGCCAGCCAAAGTCATGGCTTACAAGTGGCCAAATTGGCCGGTGTGCCTGCTGCCGTGATCAAAGAAGCCCGCGCACGGCTTAAAATTTTAGAACGCCAACAAGCACACGCGACAGGGCGAATCAATCAGCATGATTTGTTTGATGCAGTACCGACCCCCGATGTGCAAATCGTTGAGATTGAAGTACCGGTGGCTTCGCCTGCATTAGAGGCACTGACGGCTTTAGACGTGGATGATTTAACGCCACGGCAAGCCCTAGAGCAGTTGTACCAGTTAAAAGCACTCCTGAAGAATTAGCAGCCGATTGCATGTCTTGTTGACGACAATTGTCCTGCCCTGATAAGGCATATCAACTAAAGCAATTGTCGTTCGCCCCCAAAAGCGCCTAAACTAGCCGCTATTGGATTTTTAAGATCAGGTAGCCAACCGCCATGACCTTTGTTGTCACTGAAAACTGCATCAAATGCAAATATCAAGACTGTGTTGAAGTCTGCCCCGTCGATTGCTTCTACGAAGGCCCCAACTTCCTCGTCATTAACCCAGACGAGTGCATCGACTGCGCGCTGTGTGAGCCAGAATGCCCTGCCAATGCCATTTTCTCAGAAGATGAAGTGCCAAAAGGCCAAGAAGTGTTTATTGGTTTAAATGCCGAACTGGCCGACAAATGGCCAAACATTACCGTGATTGGTGATCGCCCAGCCGACGCAGCAGAGTGGGACGGCAAGCCCAACAAATTGGCGCTGCTTGAGCGCTAAGACACGCTGATCGTGCTGCACAATCAACCGGTCATGTAGACCGGTTTTTTGTTGCCTCTTTACGGCACAATTCATATTCATGACACGACTGTCTACTCTCTCACTACCCTGCTTAAGGATGCTGCTATGCGCCCTCAGTCCAAGCCGTTGACTCGTGTTGTCACCATTGGACTGCTATGCAGTATGCCGCTGTGGTTAGTCAGTTGCCAACAGACCCCAACACCACACAGTAAACGACCTGTATTGCATTTGCCCCCTATTCTCACACCACCCATTTTAAACTTGCCCAATGAAGCAGCTTTACCGCCCATGAATCCCAATGATAACGATTGGATTGACGCCGCAGATGATGCACACCCGCCGCAAACCTATCACAGCTGGCTCAATCAACATGACTCACAACAAATCGAAAATTATAGAAAATTCTTAAAAATACATCACATTCAATCTATTCCTCCCATGTATCAACTCCTCACAAGCGCACGCGACTGGTCGACCTGTGGCCGTGAGCAATACAACCTACCGCCACAACCCCAGTGGGACAATATGATCCCCACCCTTAAGCTGCTTGATCGGCTCAGAAAAATGGGCATTTTGACCCATTTTGAACTTACCTCCGTGTACCGAGACCCCGAACTCAATGCCTGTGCTGGCGGTAGCTTGGGCAGTAAACATGTGCTTAATGCTGCGGTTGATATCCGCTTACGTGGCCCACAAGCCGAACCAATGGGTCGAGCTGAAGCTCAAGCGCGGCTGTGTCAATTTTGGCAAGACCACGGCGAATCACTCAATATGGGTATGGGGTTGTATCCCACAGGACAAATTCATATTGATACACAGGGCTATCGCACATGGGGGGTTGACCACAGCAGCAATAGCGCCTTTTGTGTCAAAAAGGAGTCTTTTTGGGGCAGTGAATAAGGTCCGCACCATCAAATTCACTTAAAACGACACTGCCAAAAAAACACCAGAGCCGAATCGACTCTGGTGTTTTTGTTTCACTGACTCGTGGGAGATCAGTTTTTTTGTGGGTGACGCTTAGGATGGTTTAAAGCTATCTTTTAGATCCAAGATGCGGTTAAACACAGATTGACCGGCCTGATGATCAATCTCATCGGCCACAAAATAACCTTCGCGTTCAAACTGAAAACGCTCACCCGCCACAGCCTGCGCCAACGCGGGTTCAAGCATGGCCTGCAACACGGTGCGCGATTGCGCATTAATATTTTGCATCACGTCGTCCCCCGCTTCAGGATTGGCCGTGGCAAACAATGAGTCAAACAGGCGAATCTCTGC
>JBEANQ010000086.1:0-10217 GCA_041165345.1 Pseudomonadota bacterium | reverse complement strand
TGGGGTCAGTTGACGCATCCGACTGACTAAGGTGGTGCGAATATCCATGGCGTCTTCAGCATAGGACTCGACATAACGCATGGTGTCGGGCAGTTTGGCCATCAGGTTGTCGGCCACAGCAGATTTCATATCAATATAGGTTTGCCCGCCTACGGCGTACACCACTAAGGGGCGGGCAATACCGGCTTGTTCATCCACCATGCGTTTGACGTTGCGATGTACCAAGGCCAGCACGCGGTCAGACATGGGGCCGAGCAGGAGTTCTTCCATCATGTTGGCAGGGGTAAGCAACTGTTTAGAGATGAGTTCGGCGTAGTCAGTGGCGACTTCTTGTTGCCGCTTTAAAAACAACCCCTGAAAGGTAACACCCATAATTTTGGTGGGCAGCTGCGGCCGAAACAGCATTTGTAAGGCCAGCCAGTCGCTAAAAAAGCCCACAAAACCGCCAAACACGGGAAGCATCCATGACTGCTTAAACAGCAACCAGCACACCATTTGAATCAGGCCGATGGCAAAACCAAACCCAAACCCAATATTGCTAAAAAACTTGAATTCTTGGCGGCCCACTTTACGAAAGATGTCGTTGAGTAGTCGCTTGTCTTTCATGAGGTTACTCACCACCATGTGGCGAATATCAAAGTATTGGGTGACGTCGCGCTGCACCTCAGACATGATCCCTGCCACCATCGCAGGGGCTTCGGCTTTGACACGCCGAATAATTCGCTGGCGGGCAAACTCTGGCATGGCTTCCCATAAACCCGGTTGAAACTGTTGCGCCACGTCCCGCGTAATGTCTTCTGCCGCCGCTAGCATGGGAGCTTCAATTTCTTGCGCAATGCGTTTGGGGTCTAAGCGGGCAAAAATTTCTTCGGGTTTGATCAGCTTGCTGGTCATGAGTTCGACTGCAATGGTGGCCATTTTTTCGGCTTTTCGCGGCACAATCCCTTGCCAGCCTAAAAATGGTTTGATCCCCATAAACTCTAATGGTGCAAACATCATGTGCACAGCCACCACCTTGGTGATGTAACCAATGAGTCCACTGATTACCGGAATCATGAGGTATAACAACGCATTGGCCTGAAAATCGGCCACGACAGCACTAAACATCATGTGCAATCCCTATTCCTATACGATTAAGGAAGACCCCGTCTTCATCGACGTAGGCCAATTGGGTTGTTTGTGTCATCCCTGACTGACAATCCCCACACCCAAAGCATGAATATAGATTCACGTTGACTTGTAGAAAAAGCCCGCTCTAGGCGGGCTTTTATTGGGCTTATCGTGCCGCATCACCCCATGCGGGCACAACCGTTTGCATCAGTGGTTTGAGCATTTTCATGGAACAGGCAATCACTTGGCCATTGTCCATACTCTCTTGTCCCCCACGAGCATCCACGACGGTACCGCCAGCTTCACGCACCAGTAGCTCACCGGCTGCAATATCCCAAGGCTTTAAGCCTAATTCAAAAAATCCATCCACCCGCCCAGCCGCAACATAGGCTAAATCAAGGGCAGCCGAACCACCCCGACGCACACTGGCACCAGCTTGGGTCACCGCCAATAATGAGGCAAAGTGTTGCTCGGCAAACGAGACCACTTGGCCATTACGCATGGCTTTAAATGGATGACCCACGGCCAAAAAGGCGTCGTCTAGCACGGGCTTGTCACTGATGCGCATCCGGCGTTGGTTTAAAATTGCGCCTTGACCTTTGCTGGCCGAAAACAATTCGTCACGGACAGGGTCATACACCACCCCATGCTGTGTGACGCCTTTGTGTTGCACGGCAATCGAGATGCAAAAGTGTGGGAAACCATGCACAAAATTTTGAGTGCCATCAAGGGGATCAATGATCCAGCACCAGTCAGCGTCTTCACCGACACCTTCTTGAAAACCAAATTCTTCACCCATAAAGCTATGCTTGGGATAGGCTTTTTTCAAGGTGGCAATCAGCAGTTCTTCGGCATAGCGATCGAGCCGTGTGACTGGGCCGTCAATGCCTTTGCTGGTCACTTGCAAGTCGATCTTGTGACGGTTCTGGTGAGCCTTCATCAGCTCGCCACCGACTTTTTCTGCAGCTTTCGCCGCCATTACGACCATCGGTTCCATTATTCACCCGCCATCAGGATTTACGAAAAAGGGCGACATTCTAACAAATAACCCCGCCGCTCGCTTGTCTGCTGTCGCAATCCGCTCAAACTGTTTTGTTGGGCAGATGCTGCATAAAATCGTGTACTGACGCCACAATGCCTGCGGCATCAAGGCCACATTCTGCCAGTAGCTCGGCATGCGGACCGTGTGCCAAAAACGCATCGGGCAATCCGAGGTTACGCACAGGGACATACAGGTTCATGGCATGCAGGGCTTCATTGACCGCACTGCCCGCCCCCGCCATAACGGCATGTTCTTCTAGGGTGACTAAGGCGATGCCTTGGCTGGCCAGTTCACGCAGTAAGTCTAGGTCTAACGGCTTGATAAACCGCATATTGACCACGCGCACCCCAAGTCCGGTCTCGGCCAGTTGCACGGCAGCATGACTGCTGGGCATGACCATGCTACCAAACGCCAATAACGCCACTTGCGCGGCGGCAGACGGGTTGTGATGCGCCAGCACGGCGGCTTTGCCAATGGTCAGGGCGCTAAATACAGGGTCAATCACGCTGCCACAGCCGGTGCCACGCGGATAACGCACCGCCGCAGGACCGCTATATTGATAGGCGGTGTGCAGCATTTGGCGACATTCGTTTTCGTCTTTGGGTGCCATGACCACCATATTGGGCAAGGTACGCATAAAGGCATAGTCAAATGCACCCGCATGGGTTGGACCGTCTTCTCCGACCAAACCGGCACGGTCAATACCAAAGGTGACATCTAAATTTTGCAGGGCGATGTCATGCACCAACTGGTCATAACCGCGTTGTAAAAAAGTAGAGTAAATCGCGACCACCGGTTTAAGACCCTCACAGGCCATGCCTGCGGCTAGGGTCAACGCGTGTTGCTCGGCAATCGCCACATCAAAAAAACGATCCGCATAGTGCTGGGCAAAATGCACCATGCCCGAGCCTTCGCTCATGGCGGGAGTAATGGCCAATAAACGCTGATCTTGCGCGGCTTGATCACACAAAAACTGCCCAAACACGTCTGAATATTTTTGCGGCTTGGCCGGTGTCTGCGGGGCAGTCTGAACCGATGGACGAGGGGCAGCAGCCACTTTACCAATGGCATGATAGCCAATTGGGTCGGCTTCGGCAGGTGCAAACCCTTTGCCTTTAGTGGTGTAAACATGCAGTAAACGCGGGCCTTTGCGGTCTTTTAATACCGACAGCACCCGAACCAACTCGGGCAGATCATGGCCATCAAAGGGGCCAAAATATTCAAAACCAATGGCGGTAAACAGGTTGTCGGCACAGTCTGGCGCGGTTTTGCGCGACCGAAACGGCATATCCGGTCGTTGTTGCATGACCGGTTCACCGGTCTTGCTTAATCCGACTTGATAGCCACTTTGCCACAGCGCAGCCAAATGACGCGAAAACCCGCCAATGCTGCACGAAATCGACATGTCGTTGTCATTGAGCACCACCAACACATCGGCCTGATGATGCACCGCGTCGTTCATGGCTTCAAAGGCCATGCCTGCGGTCATTGCACCGTCACCAATCACACAGGCCACACGGCGTGGATCATGCTGATACCGCAGTGCCAAGGCCATGCCCAACGCGGCCGAAATTGACGTGGATGAATGCCCCACGCCAAAGGTGTCAAACTGGGACTCTTCTCGCGTTGGAAACGCGGTTAAGCCGTTTTTTGCCCGAATACGCGTGATTTGCTCACGGCGGCCGGTCAAGATTTTATGCGCATAGGCTTGGTGCCCCACATCCCAGACCAAACGGTCACGGGGGGTATCAAGGGCATGGTGCAACGCCACGGTTAGCTCTACTACACCAAGGTTAGCGCCAAAATGACCGCCACTTTGCCCTGCGGCATAGAGCAGATACAGCCGAAGCTCGTCAGCGAGTTGAACCAATTGATCAACCGAAAACGACTTCATCTGGTCTGGATGGTCCACACCATCAAGCAAGGGAGTATGGGGACGTTGAACTGGGATCTCGTGATGCATCATGTGCCTTATAAGCCTGAGCTAATGTATAGCTTGGGGTACGGGGCCGGTTGGCCGAGCGGCGTCCCCGAAACAGACGGACAGGCCACACAGGTGAATCGTACCATTTGCAAACGCGACGGCCTAGCGCCTACATATGAACAGTCCTGTAAACAGACTGTTCAGTGATCGACTCATATGCAAGGGGGCTTCTCCGCTATACTGTGCTTTCTCTTGTATTGTGACTTTGGAGTACGTGGTGCCCTTTCAATTTGTGGCCTCCTCTCAACTACCGACCCGTCACGGTCATTTTGACATCTCGGTGTTTGAAGACGACAGCACGGGTGAAGAACATGTCATGTTGTCGCTGGGCTTGCCTGCCACCGATGACCAACCGGTGTTATTACGCCTGCACTCTGAATGCCTCACCGGTGATGCGTTTGGTTCGTTGCGCTGCGATTGCGGTCCACAACTCGACGCCACCTTGGCCTTGATTCAACAAACAGGCCGTGGCGCACTGCTGTATTTACGCCAAGAAGGCCGTGGGATTGGTCTACCCAACAAGATTCGGGCATATGCGCTGCAAGATCAAGGCCATGACACCCTAGATGCCAACCTCATGCTCGGCTTGCCCGCAGATGGACGCACCTATGAGATGTGCAAAACCATGCTGGATCATTTCGGCATTCACACGATTCAACTGATCACCAACAACCCCGCCAAACGCCAAGCCCTTGAAGAACTGGGCTTTCATGTGGTAAATCGCACCCCTCTTCATGTGGGCATGAATCCCTATAACACAGGGTACCTCAGCACCAAGCGTGAGCGCATGGGGCATATTGAGTAGTCCCGCTTAATCCCATATATTTTTTATGGGATTAAACTCACCAATACGCGTATCATCGCGGCTATCCCCTTGCGCTTGTGTTACGAGGCTGCCATGTCTGACTTTCCTGATCATGCCGATATTCTGCGTGTTCGTGCGTTTTTAATGGATCTACAAGATCGCATTTGTGCGGCACTGGAAGCCGAAGAACACGCAGGCGGCGGCACAGCACGCTTTGTGCCTGACGTATGGGAGCGCCCTGAAGGCGGTGGGGGTCGATCCTGCGTGCTGCAAGACGGCCATGTGATCGAAAAAGGCGGCGTGATGTTTTCACACATTCAGGTCAAGCACTTGCCTGCATCGGCCACGGCACGGCACCCACAAATTGAAGGCGCAACCGCTCAAGCGCTGGGGTTGTCGTTGGTGATTCATCCCAAAAACCCACATGTCCCCACCTCACACGCCAACATTCGGCTGTTTGTGGCACAAAAAGAGGGCATGCAGCCGGTTTGGTGGATGGGTGGCGGGTTTGACTTGACCCCGTTTTATCCGGTTGAGTCCGACTGCCAACACTGGCATCAAGTCGCGCATGACCTGTGCGCACCTTTTGGTTGCAACGTGTATGCCGACTACAAAGCATGGTGCGATGACTATTTTCATTTAAAACACCGCAACGAACAACGCGGCATTGGCGGGTTGTTTTACGACGACCTCAATGGGTGGGGGTTTGAGCGCTGTTTTGAGTTTATGCAAGCGGTTGGTAACGGCTATCTTGATGCCTACTTGCCCATTTTAAACACCCGCCGCAGCACCCCTTACACCGAGGCACAGCGTGAATTTCAGTTGTATCGGCGCGGACGCTATGTCGAATACAACTTGGTCTATGACCGTGGCACTTTGTTTGGGCTGCAAACCGGTGGCCGTATTGAATCCATTTTGGTCAGCTTGCCCAACCTCGTCAGTTGGCATTATCGCCCTGAATGGGACGCCGACTCGCCAGAAGCTCGCTTAGCCACCGAGTTTTTAGTGCCACGCGATTGGCTCAACGCATCCACACAGGTTCCTGCGGTATGAAGCATTTTGCTGTGGTGGGCAACCCGATTGCCCACAGTCGTTCGCCCGAGATTCATCACGGTTTTGCCGCGCACACCGGCATTGCATTGTCGTACCAAAAACTGCTGGCACCCCTTGATAGCTTTGCCGCCGTGATTGACGCGTTTTTTGCGGGGGGCGGTGACGGCCTAAACGTGACCGTTCCGTTTAAAGAAGAAGCCTTTGCCCTGTCGCAGGTCTTAACCGAACGCGCCCAAGCCGCCAAAGCGGTCAATACCTTATGGATGCAAGACGGCCAACTGCATGGCGACAACACCGACGGCGCAGGCTTGGTTAATGCCATCTTGGCCTTGGGTTGGTCATTACAAGGGGCGCGGGTGCTCATTTTGGGCGCAGGTGGCGCCACCCGTGGCGTGATTGTTCCACTGATCAATGCTGGCGTGACCAACCTCGTGATTGCCAATCGCACGGCCAGCCGCGCCCAGCAATTGGTGGATGACCTCTTACCGTTTGCGCATCACGCACAGTTGTCGAGCCTCAGTTTGGCCGACCTGAACGGGACGTTTGATGTGGTGATTAACGCCACCTCCGCCAGCTTAAGCGGTGATGCTTTGTTACTGCCGCCTACCCTACAGTTTAGCCATGCGTACGAGATGGCTTATGGCAAACCATCCAGCTTTTTACAGCAGGCCAAACAACGTGGCGCACACACCGCCGACGGTATGGGCATGTTGGCTGGACAAGCCGCAGAGTCCTTTTATGTATGGAATGCGGTTCGACCCACTCTCATACCTTAGTACGCAATCCGCTCGGTCACACTGATGAGTGACCGAGATACCGCTATGATAGCGGCTTGTATGCCCCCCCTCTTGGAGTAGCACTGACCTTGGCTTCACTGGTGAGATTGCCCTGTCTTAGCGTTGTTCATTTGCTGCGATGACAGAAGTTTTTCAATCCTTAACCAATGTAGGACACCTCAAGCACCCGCACAATGCAAGTCGACCCCGTATTCGTTCAACTCATCGACTGAGATTAGTGACATGCCTGCTTATAAAGCCCCGTTACGTGATACCCGCTTTTTGATGAATGAAGTATTTGACTTCAAAACTCACTACACCACGTTAACCAACGGCACCAATGCTGACAGCGAAACCATCGACATGATTTTGGACGGTGTCGCTGACTTCTGCGAAAACGAACTGTCACCCATCTATCAAACTGGTGATGACGAAGGTTGCCATTTTAACAACGGCGTTGTCACCACACCAAAGGGCTACAAAGAAGCCTACGACAACTACGTTGCACTAGGCATGCAAGGGTTGTCATACCCCGAAGAGTTTGGTGGTCAAGGCATGCCTATGTCCTTGAACCTGATCAAAAACGAAATGATGGCCACCGCCAACTGGTCATTCACCATGTACCCTGGTTTGTCCGTGGGTTGCATGAACACCATTTTGCAATACGGTAACGACGAGCAAAAAGCCACCTACATGCCGCCACTGGTTGCCGGTACATGGGGCGGCACCATGTGCTTGACCGAGCCACAATGTGGTACCGACTTGGGTCAAGTTAAAACCCGCGTCGAACCAAACGGCGACGGCACGTTCAGCATGTACGGCACCAAGATCTTCATCTCTAGCGGTGAACACGATCTGACCGACAACATCATTCATATTGTGTTGGCACGCCTACCGGACGCCCCTAAAGGCACTCGCGGCATTACCTTGTTCATCGTGCCAAAATTCTTGGTTAACGCGGACGGTACACTGGGCGAGCGTAATGGCGTAACCTGTGGTTCGCTTGAACACAAAATGGGTATTAAGGCATCGGCCACTTGCGTCATGAACTTTGACGGCGCAACAGCCTACCAAATCGGGCCAGAAAACAAAGGCCTTGAGTGCATGTTCACCTTCATGAACACCGCACGGATTGGGACTGCAATCCAAGGGATTGCACACGCCGAACTGTCGTATCAAGGCGCACTGCCGTATGCCAAAGACCGCACCTCCATGCGCGCACTGTCAGGCAAAAAGAACCCTGACAAAGTGGCCGATGCGATCATTCACCATGCTGACGTTCGTCGGATGTTGCTGACTCAAAAAGCCGTCGCTGAAGGCGGTCGCGCCATGATCTATTATGCGGCAACACTGGCCGACAAAATGACTGATGGCATACTCAAAGGTAGTCAAGCTGAATACGACTACTGGGATGACAAGCTGGGCTTCTACACCCCCATCATGAAAGGTTTCTTGACTGAACTGGGTCTAGAATCAGCCAACTTGGGTATGCAAGTGTACGGCGGTCATGGCTACATCAAAGAATGGGGCATGGAACAAATCGCCCGTGATGCACGTATCTCTACCCTGTACGAAGGCACCACCGGCATCCAAGCGCTTGACTTGCTGGGTCGCAAAGTGTTGCTGGGCACCAAAGGCAAGATCGTGCGTGACTACACCACCGACATCATTAAGTTTTGTGGTAAACACGCCCGTAACAAGCAAATGCGTCGTTACATTTGGGATCTGACCAAAGTCTGCGCCCAATGGAACACCCTCACCGTTCGCTTGATGTTGATGGCCCGTAAAGACCGCGACATCGTGTCGGCGGCTAGCAACGACTTCCTCATGTACTCCGGCTACGCCATGATGGCGTTCTTCTGGGCGCAAATGGCGGCTGTGGCATTTGACAAGCTGGAAAACGGCGGCAATGAAGCGCCTGAATTCTACAAAGCCAAAATCCAAACCGCCGAATTCTACTTTGACCGTCTGCTGCCTCGCACCAATGGTCATGCAGAATCGATGGTTAACCCATCCAAATCACTGATGCAAATGGACATTGAACATTTCACCTTTGGTTAACACTTGATCTGAAACACGCAAAAGGGATGCCAGTGGCATCCCTTTTTGATATCACACATGCGGCTTGCTTAAGGCATGATAGGTGCTGCACTTGACGTCTTAATGTTGCTTAACTCAACAGAATTAACCTGAAGCTCATCGGCCTCATCTTGTTGCTGTAATTGCCGTACTACAGCAGCACGCTCAGCCAACGGATGAGACATCGCTACGGCACTGACCGTCAAAGGGTCATTGAACTCCCTATGACGCGCACTCGATTGTTGTAACTGATAACCGCCCAACCCAGTGATGGTTGCAATGAGCAGAACCACCAACGGCACACATGTTTTTTGCATCACCGCCTCACCTCCACAACATCGACCGTCTAAAACACAAGAACCCTGCTGCCGATATGGTGTGATGATTGTTGATTACTAGTGCCTATTTACGGGATTGCAATGCATATTGTATATGCCTGCTACATCCGTACAAAAGCATCGCAAAGCAATAACCAAACACTCATGATCATACTGCTGCGATTGGCGTTATTGTGATGACGTTGCATGGTGCAACGTGATGATTCAGTTTTTAAGAGGAATACCCCATGACCACCCTTGCGCGTTCACGTCAACATCGGATGATTGCCGGAGTGATGGGGGGCATTGCTGCGCATTACGGTTGGAACGTCAACCTACTGCGGATTATTTTTGTGCTGATTTCGGTGTTTAGTGCTGCGGTACCGGGTGTGTTTATTTATCTGATTTTGTGGCTAATCATGCCCAACGCCACGATTCGCCGCCCAGACCAGTCGTATAGCTAAGGCACTGCCAGCAGACACTGGCAGACTTGCAAAAAATCCGGCTCATACGCCGGATTTTTTTGGATGCAGACCAACCTCCTCACAGGCTGTTATGGCCGTGCAAATTGTTGGCGATAAGCGTCTGCATCAAACCCTGCCATGAGCTGCCCTTGATGACACAGCATCGGGCGCTTGATCATGCTGGGTTGTGCCTGCATTAGGGCTATCGCACCTGCCATGCTGTCTGCTTGGGCTTTTTGGTCTTCGGTCAGTTTGCGCCATGTGGTACCGCGCCGATTTAACACAGCATCTAGCCCCAACTGCGCCACCCAACCACTCAAGATGTCGGCATCAATGCCGTGTTTTTTATAATCATGAAATTCATAGCCCACGGCCAGCTCATCTAACAGGGCAAAGGCTTTTTTCATGCTGTCACAGGCTTTTATGCCATAGATTGTCGCGGTCATCGGTCAGGCTACAGAGAAGGGCTGGATCGTTACAGCATAGCGCAGCCACCGTCATGAAAACACCTGATACGCAACCCCTGCCCCTAAGCCCCACAACACGAGGCAGGACAACAGATATACCGCAAAACGATGGGTCACACG
>JBEANQ010000085.1:0-10306 GCA_041165345.1 Pseudomonadota bacterium | reverse complement strand
TGAAGCAGAAACCGCGATGCACCGTGCCAAAAAAGAGCATGTGGCACATTTGGTCTTTGAAGCACATATGCATGCAGACAATATTCGCGATCGTGAAATCGAAGAGATGCTGCCCAGAGCCTTGCAAGAAAAAGCCATTACTATGGAGTATCAAGCGGTTCGGAGTTTGCAAGAAAATCGGGTGGTGGGGTATGAGGCGTTGGCACGTTGGCGGCAGTCCAAAGTAGGTTTTATTTCGCCCGTCGATTTTGTGCGCGTCGCCACTGAGTCAGGGCAAATGGCCGATTTAACCCGTTATGTGCTCAGAACCAGTTGCAATGAGTTTCAGGCATTACTGGCTGAAGATAAGCGCCTGTATTTAGCAGTGAATGTTTCTGTGGGTGATTTATATAGTGCCGATTTTTGCCAGCATTTAGATCAAATTCTGTCAGAGACTAACTTTCCGGCTGATCAATTGGTGTTGGAAGTAACAGAAGATTTGTCATTAAACAATGTTGAAGGGGTGCGAGTCATGTTGAACGATTTGCGTCAACGCGGCTTGCGAATCTCAATAGATGACTTTGGGACAGGTTATTCGTCCATGCGGTATTTATCGAGTTATACCATTGATACATTAAAAATAGATCGTTCTTTTGTGCAAGATATTTTAACCAATGAATCCAATCAAAAAATTGTGCGTGCGATTGTGTCGATGGGAAATGACTTGGGATTGTCCGTCATTACAGAGGGCGTAGAGCATATGGAGCAGGCACGCTTACTCCATCGCTTGGGTTGTATTTTGATTCAAGGCTTTGCGTTTAGCCGACCTCAGCCGATTCATTTGTCATTAGAGTCGTTTAAACGTGAATATTTGCGTGCTGATCTTTATTCCAAGATGATTGACTGACGCCGGTATAAGCCCGCATGTACAGTTCCAGCGCGCGTTTGCCGATGCAGTATCCATGTTGGAGGTAGGACAAGGCTATCTAGTGCACGGTCGGCTTCAATATAAATCCATGCGTGTGGGCTCAGCAGAGGCTCACACTGCATGGCTAATTCGGTCCATAAGTTTAGGGCATAGGGTGGATCTAAAAACACCACATCAAAAGGCCCGGTTAGTCGAGTGAGGGCTTGTTGAGCCGTACTGTGCAGCACGGATGATCGTGTCTTTGCGCCTAAATCTGCGAGGGTATGACTAAGCGTGAGTGCCTGTTTTCGGTCGGTTTCGATAAACACACAATGTGCTGCACCACGCGATAAAGACTCTAGCCCTAACGCGCCACTTCCTGCACAAAGATCTAATACGTTTGCTCCCCCCATTTCCCACATGAGCCAATTAAACAGGGTTTCACGGACACGGTCAGGCGTGGGACGAAGGCCTTGTACAGACTCGAAACGAATGAGCCGACGTTTCCATTCGCCACCAATAATGCGGAGTTGATTCATGATGCGATTATTCCAATACGCCGGTTGAGGCGGCTTGAGTCGTTGTAGGTGAAGAGGAGGGGGGATTGACAGCGGGATGAGCGTTTGGTTCTGTCTGATGTTGGTTGGTTGGGTCTGGTTTGATGGGGTCTTTGTCCATACGATGAACCGCATAATCAAATAATGCACGGGCGACCGGACCTGCGGTACTGCTGCCATGTTTACCATTTTCAATCAGTACAGCGACCGCAATTTTAGGGTCGTCAGCAGGTGCAAAGCCCATAAACCATGCATGATCATATTGTCGATCTGTTAGTGTGGATTCATTATAGCGTTTACCTTGAGCAATACTTTTAACCTGTGCCGTGCCTGTTTTTCCTGCAATTTCATAACCATGTAAGCCACGGCGTAGACCGCTAGCGGTACCACCATTCACAACAAGTTTCATGGATTCACGCATACGTAGCCAGTCGTTTGCATCACCGTTGTAGGGGATTTTACCGTCAGGCACATTAGCGATGGGAACATGAAGAGGGCCACGCGTTTCACGCAGTAAATGGGGGCGTAGATGATAACCACGATTGGCCATAATGGCTGTTGCTAGTGCGACTTGTAGTGGTGTGGCCGTAAAATAACCTTGGCCAATACTGACGGAGATGGTTTCACCGGGTAACCAGTTTTTGCCACGGCGTTTCATTTTCCAGTCCGCAGATGGATAAAGACCACCTTTTTCACCAGGTAAGTCAACGCCTGTTTTACTACCAAAACCAAATTGGGTCATCCATGCATGCATGCGGTCAATTCCCATGCGATAACCAAGAACATAGAAGTAAATATCGCACGATTGTGCAATGGCCTTGTCCATATTGACCACGCCATGCCCTGTCTTTTTCCAATCCCGAAAACGATGTGAGTCACCTGGTAAATGAAAATATCCAGGGTCATATACTCTCGATTGCCAATCAACCAAACCATAATGCGCACCACCCATGCCTTCAAAGGGTTTAATGGTTGAGCCTGGAGGGTAGAGTCCTTGGAGTGCGCGGTTGTACAGTGGTTGGTCTAGGTTGTCACGCAGTTGGGCATAACTTTTGCTGCTAATGCCTGCAATAAAAGGATTGGGATCAAAACTGGGGTTACTCGCAAATGCTAAGATTTCTCCTGTGTGAGGGTCTAATGCCACAATCGCCCCACGTCGTCCGGCGAGTTGCTCGTGTGCAACTCGTTGTAGGCCATAATCAATCGACAGATAGAGGTCATTGCCTCGTTTTGCATCTGTGCGTCCGAGTTGGCGTTGAACCTGACCATGGGCGTCAGCTTCTACATATTGGTAACCAGGCGTGCCATGCAGGAGGTCTTCGTAATATTTTTCGATACCAATTTTGCCAATGAGGTCTGTTCCAGCGTAGGCAACTTTATCAATGCTCGCGGCTTCTTTGTCGTTGATGCGGCCAACATACCCAATCACATGGGCAAAGAGTTCACCATGGGGATAAAAGCGGGTCATTTTGGTCTGAATGGAAACACCTGGAAATTCCTGTTTTCGCTCACTAAATCGTGCGATCTGGGCTTCGGTCAAATCAATTTTCAGCGCAACTTGATCTAAAGCCTGAGCGCGTTTCATGCGGCTTGCGAATTTTTCAAGGTCATCAGGTGTCAGTTCTAGCACTGAGGTCAAAATGCGGAGAGAGGCTTCGATTTGTTGTTGGTCTTCATGGTTGACCACCGCAGTAAAGACCGGATGGTTGTCGGCGAGTAAAATACCGTTGCGGTCATAAATATAGCCGCGAGTAGGGGGCACCGCTTGTAACTTAATGCGGTTGTTGTCTGATTCTGTCCGAAAGTGATCAAACTGAGCCACTTGCAAGAAAGCGTACCGTGCGACCAGGGACAGTAATCCGAACACCACCACAGCACTTGAAAACCAAATTCGTCGCCGAAAAATGGCTTGTTCTTGTTGAATGTTGCGAATGGGGATAGGACGCTTCATGGCAGATCAAGACAAGGGGCGGCCTAAATTCTATCTGCTTGAGCAGTGACTCACAATCAACAAACCGTTTGTCGAGATGTTGAAGAAAGGGTGTGTCATAAAATGTCTATTGATTCACATTTGTTTTGGTCAACAGAGTCAGTCCATTGTCCGACATTTTCTGATACAGTCAGCGCTGATCAAAGTCTGTGATGACTTTCTAGACGACAAAAACAGCGAAAGGGGAGGGTGCCATGCAGAATGCTTTACGTGTGCTGATGTTGGTCGGTGGTGTATTAGCAGGTGCAACAGCACAAGCTGATGTCATCGATTGGCTAGATCTGGAAACTCGTCCAGATACCAAAGGCTTGCATGATGTCTATCTAGGTGTGGGCTTGACCAATGCCTTGGTGCATGTGAATGCTGAGGCACCCACAGCCTATGGTAATGTCTATGCTAAAATGGGCCAGTTTTATGATGGTCAAGGGGTCGCAGGCCAGATGGGCTGGCGTTATCCTTATGCGCTGACAGGCGTCGACAAAGACGGGTATTATTTAGGTGGTTTTGTCGGACACATTCAAAACGACCGTCTAGACAATGAGCGGTATAACCGTCTGGGTGCAGGATTAGAGTTGTCATACTTATGGATGAATACTCAACGTATCACGGCAGCTAGTGTGGCTGTGGGTGCTGGTGTGGAAAAAACTGCCAATAACGGTGAGAAAAAACGCGCCATTCCCACCATTTTGTTTAGCTACTCCTTTGGAGTTGGGGCATTTTAGGACTTCATTTTGTGCACTGGACGCCACTTTTTTCGTCAGGTCACAGCGTTGTCTGTGCGTCACTGAAGGGTTTTGCATGATTGAACAGTATTGGCACGCGCTTGTCAGCCGTCCTGACTTTTGGGGTTTTATTACCATTGCGCCTGTGGCTGCGTTTGTAACGTGGATTCACGTTTGGATGGCGCTCAAGATGGTTTTTTATCCCGTCAATTTTTGGGGGATTAAAATTGGCCCATTGCCAATCGGGTGGCAAGGGATTGTGCCGCGCAAAGCGGGCAAAATTTCGGGCATTATTGTCGATCAAACCCTGTCCAAATTAGGCTCCTTGCAAGAGTTTTTTCATGCCATGGATCCTGCCGAAATGGCAGAAATGATCAGTGAGCAAGTGGGCAATGAGCTTGAGCATTTGATTGATGAATTGATGCTTGAGCGTAATGCGGTGCTGTGGGAAAACTTACCCTATGCCATTAAGCGTCGTATTTATGCTCAAGCACATAAGCAAATGCCCAATATGCTGCGTGAGTTGGTGACTGAGCTGACCTATAACGTCGAAAATCTGGTCGATATGCGTGAAATGATTGTCACGCAAATGGAAAACGACCGTTCCTTGATGGTGCGGATGTTTTTGTTGGTCGGCAAAAAAGAAATCGACTTTATTTGGCATATGAGCTTTTTTATTGGCTTGGCCTTTGGCATTTTGCAGATGGGCATTTGGTTGGCTGTGCCTTGGCATTCGACCATTATTTTTTGGGCGGGTCTGTGGGGCTTGTTGACCAATTGGATTGCCATTTGGATGGTATTTAATCCTGTGGAGCCGGTCTATATTCGCTTTATCAAGGTGGCGCGTCGAGTCAAGGGCTTTCCCTTTGTGGTACCCACATTGCCCCACATTGGCACATACACCTTACATGGGGCGTTTATGCGTCGTCAGGCTGAAGTGTCTGAGGTGTTTGCACATATCACTACTCGTGAGTTGATCACCCTCAAACGCATTATGACTGAAATGATGTATGGCAGCCGCAAACAGCGTACACGTCGTATTTTAAAGCGTCATATCAATACCATCATGGAAACACCTTTGGTACGAACGACACTCCAAATGAGTTTGGGGATGCGGGAGTACGCGCAACTGAAAACCGACTTAATTGATAAGTCGATTGAAGTAACAATGGTGCCAATTTCTGACCCTGTGCTGAATGAAAGCCGAGCGACGAAGATTTTTTCTTTGTTTCGTGATCGAATTGCGTCGTTAACACCCAAAGAGTTTCAAAATTTGTTGCGTCCTGCCTTTATTGAGGACGAGTGGATTTTGATTGTGTTGGGCGGAGTGACGGGTGCGCTGGCTGGTTATTTGCAGTATGTGTTTGGATTCAAATAGTCCTAACGTGTGTTTGTGATTGTCTCACAAAGCGAATGGCGTGCCATGTTATGATGGCACGCCATTTTTAATGTGGGTGTTTACCCGCGTTTGCACCTTTGCCGAGGAGGCCGCATGTTCGGTGAGCTTGGGCATTTTGCTCTGTTAACTGCAATGGTGATCGCACTCTTGCAGACTGTATTGCCAATGTATGGCGTGTTGCGTTGCCAGTCAGTGTGGCAGCGTTTGGCACCATCATTAGCGATTGCGTTGTCATTGTCGCTTTTGGTGTCATTTGCCGGTTTGGCCAAAGCATTCTTGGATAATGATTTTTCTTTGGTGTATGTGGCGGGGCATTCAAATAGTTTGCTGCCATGGTATTTCCGACTGTCTGCGGTATGGGGTGGGCATGAAGGCTCTTTGTTGCTGTGGGTCACTATTTTAGGCCTGTGGTCAGCCGCTGTTGCTGTATTTTCGCGGGGTTTGCCGTTAGAGATGCGTGCGCGTGTGCTGTCAATTTTAGGTGCTGTGTTGCTGGCGATGATCACGTTTATCGTCACCACGTCGTCTCCTTTTGCCTACTCTTTGCCCATGTTGCCGGTTGATGGCGCAGACTTAAATCCCTTGTTGCAAGATGTTGGCCTGATTATTCATCCACCCATGCTGTACATGGGGTATGTCGGTATGGCGGTGCCTTTTGCCTTTTCTATGGCGGCATTGTGGGCGGGTCGTTTGGATTCAGCATGGACACGTTGGTCACGGCCATGGACGTTGGCGGCATGGTCATTTTTGACCGTGGGCATTGCGTTGGGATCGTGGTGGGCATATTACGAGTTAGGCTGGGGTGGGTGGTGGTTTTGGGATCCTGTCGAAAACGCCTCATTTATGCCGTGGTTGGCGGCAACAGCGCTCATTCACTCGTTGGCCGTGTGCGAAAAGCGCGGTGTGTTTAAGGCATGGACTGTGCTGCTGGCTATTTTGACTTTTGCGCTTAGTCTGCTGGGGACGTTTTTGGTGCGTTCGGGGGTGTTGACCTCGGTACATGCGTTTGCGGCTGATCCCTCTCGTGGCTTGTTTGTATTGGGTATTTTGTCGGTGGTGGTGGGCGGTGGCTTGCTGATGTTTGCCTTGCGCGGTTGGCGCTTCTACAGTGAGTCACGTTATGCCTTGTGGTCGCGTGAGACCTTATTGGTGGTCAATAACGTGGTGCTCTTGGTGGCGACCAGCGTTGTGTTGATTGGCACCTTGTATCCCCTGATCGCTGATGCCCTCAAATTGGGTCAAGTGTCGGTCGGTGCGCCGTATTTTAATGCATTGTTTGCACCACTCACATGGTTGTTATTGGTGTTTTTGGCCATGGGGCCAGTAACCCAATGGAAGCAACAGCGTCACCCGTTGTACGGGCCGATTGCTGCGATTGCCACGACATCGGTGCTGGCAGGTGCTGGTGTGGCGTTTTGCTTGTCAGGCCAGACCGATTGGATGGTCATGCTCACCAGCATGTTGTGTGTGTGGGTATTGGTGTTTATGGGGTGGGATGTGCGGCAAAAAATCCGCCATGCACCGTCCGTATGGGCAGGGCTACGGCGTTTGCAGCGCAGCTACTACGGCATGTTGGTTGCGCATGTGGGTTTATTGACCGTGGTGATGGGGGTCAGTTTGACCACGCATACCAGCATTGAGCGTGATGTGGCGTTGTCACAGGGTCAGTCGATTACATTGGCTGGGCATGAATTCCGCTTTGATCATCTGCACACTTTGCGAGGAGCCAATTATGACGCCACACGCGCCACAGTGACGGTGCGTCACAACGGGCAGTTGATTGCCACCTTGCACCCCGAAAAACGCCTGTATGTGGTGCAAAAACGTCCCATGACCGAAGCCGCGATTGACGGTAATTTGCGCCGTGATTTGTATGTGGCGTTGGGTGAGCCTCTCAATCCTAATGATCTAAATGGCGCGTGGGCAGTACGGGTGTATTACAAGCCTTATGTGCGGTGGTTATGGTTAGGGGCATTGCTCATGGCCTTGGGTGGCGTATTGGCCATGACTGACCGTCGTTATCGATTGGCCAAGCGAACCACATCTGTGGAGCAGTCCGCATGAGTATCACAGGGCAACCTTCACCCGTTCTTAGCCGTCGCCGGTTGTGGCTTTGGCTGATTCCCTTATTGGCTTTTGTGAGCTTGGCGGTGCTGTTGGGCAGTCGTTTAGGTCATGACCCTGCGGTGCAGGTCAGTGCTACCACCGGCAAACCATTACCAGTGTTTCAATTGCCCGACTTAGCAGATGGCACACTGCGCACTGTGGCTGACCTGCCAAAAACCCCTTTTATCTTAAATGTGTGGGGGTCGTGGTGTCCGAGCAGTTTGGCCGAGCATCCCATGTTGACGCAATTGGCAGCGACTGGAGTGTCACTGGTGGGAGTTAACTACAAAGATCAACCCGCAGATGCTTTGGCGTATTTGGCAAAAAATGGCAATCCATTTCGGCTCAATCTACAAGATCAAACGGGCAGTTTGGGCTTGGATTTAGGGCTGACAGGTGCGCCAGAAAGTTTTGTAATTGATGCGCAAGGTCGCGTGCGCTTGCATGTGGTGGGCGTGATTGAGCAAGGCAATTGGACGACTCAAATCAAGCCTTGTTTAGACGCACTACAGCACGCGAAGCAGGAGCAAGATGCATGTCCAGTGATGCCATGATCACATTTAAGCGCTTGAGGTGCTGTGTGGCAATGAGCCTAATGCTGATGTTGTGTGGTGGTTGGGCAGCATTCGTGCAAGCCAGCGTAGATGTGCATCAGTTTGATAGCCCTGCTCAAGCTGCGCAGTATCAAGCCATGATCGACGAGCTGCGTTGTCCCAAGTGTCAAAATCAAAATTTGGCAGGCTCTGACGCACCAATTGCCCAAGACCTCAAGCAAAAAACCTACCAGATGGTCAAAGACGGCCAGACGGATCAGCAAATTCGTGACTACATGATTGCTCGTTATGGCGACTTTATTAGCTATCGCCCGCCTGTTCGACCCTCAACATGGGTGTTGTGGTTTTTGCCGCCAGTGTTATTGGTCTTGGTGTTAGGTGGCTGGTTTTGGCAGGTAAGGCAACGGACTAAACAACGACAACATCTGCCTTTGAGTGCAAGCGAGCAAGCACGTTTGGCACATGTGTTAGCCACATCATCAGAAGACACGACCCGTCAACCTGTGACCCCCCGTGTAGGAGACTCCCATGACGTTTAGTTTGTTTGTCATGACGGCGCTGGCGTTGCTATTGTTCTTGTCGTTAGTCGTGATCTGGCCATGGTTACGTCCTGTCCATACATCAGCCAGTTTACTGGACTTAAATGTGACCGTGTTTCGGGAGCGTCTGGCGGAGCTAGATGCAGATTACAAGGCTGATCAAATCGACCTTGAGAGTTATCATGCTCAAAAAACGGAGCTAGAGCGTCAACTGTTGGCCATTACCAATGATGCCCCTCAATTGACTGGTTCACATGTGCCACGTTTGATTGTGGGGATGGTCTTTTTATGGATCCCTGTACTGGCTGTATTGGCGTATGTGTCATTGAGTGATCGCGCCATCATTATGCAGTATTGGCAAGCGATTGATCGGCATCATATAGAAGCGGAGCAATTGCTTACAGGTAAAATTGATGCCCCTTCTGCCACCAGCGCAAAGGATGGCATAGGCTTGTTACAAGCCTTGCAAGCGAATGTGTATCAGCACTCGACTGATCCACAACGTTGGATGATTTTAGCAAAAGCCTACACAGCTGCTGAGGCTGTTGAGCCAGCATTACAGTCTTTGGCTCGTGCGTATCGTCTGGCTCCTGACGATGACAATATTGGCATGACCTATGCCCAAATGCGATTTTTTAGTCAGCAAGGCAAACTAGATGCCGAGGCGTTGCAGGTCGTTCATCATGTATTGGCACGTAACCCTCAGCATGAAGGTGCGATGATGTTGATGGCGATGGGGACATATCGTGCCGCAGATTATCCGGCGGCCATTACGTGGTTGACACGTCTTAAAACCTTACGTCAAGCCCAACCAGAGACGGCAAGCAGTAATACCCTTGCACAGCTCGACAGTGCCATTGCTAGTGCACAACAAGCCTTGCAAGCCAGTGTTGAGAGTCGTTTGACGCTCAGCATTCAGGTTGATCCAACATTGTTGGCGCAGGTCTCATCAAGTGACACCTTGTTTGTGTATGCGCGTGCATTAACAGGTCCACCCATGCCGTATGCAGCAAAAAAACTAGATGTAGTCGGCTTAATGCAAGGTAAACCTCTGATCGTTGAGTTATCCGACAGCACCACCATGATGCCAGAGCGAACCATTTCATCTGCTCGTGCCAGCCAAATTCCATTGGTTGTGGGTGCGCGCATTAGTAAATCAGGGAATCCATTAGGGGCTGCTGGTGATTTAGAGTCACTGCCTGTACCTGTAGGCAACGATCATCAGTTTACCGTTCGTATTGATCAGACTCGCTAGCATGCAAAATTGCTTGAGTCTGAACGGTCTGGACGGTATCTTGGCAGCAATTTTGAACCAGACTGTTTTTTTCTGTTTTTGACGAGGACGCCTTATGCGTATCATCCTTCTTGGCCCACCAGGTGCCGGCAAAGGCACTCAAGCCCAGCTGATTTGCCAGCGCTATAACATTCCTCAAATCTCGACCGGTGATATGCTGCGTGCGGCGATTCGCCAAGGCACTGAGCTTGGAATGCAGGCCAAGAGTGTTATGGACAACGGTGGATTAGTGTCTGATGACCTGATCATTGGGCTGGTA
>JBEANQ010000084.1:0-10342 GCA_041165345.1 Pseudomonadota bacterium | reverse complement strand
TCGCGCAATTTGAGCCGCTTCGTGGCTATTAAAATTTACCCGTCCAACAGCAATACGGTTACTGTACTGATCGACACACTCAACCACATCGCCACGCCTAAAGCTGCCTTGTACGTCACTCACACCAACGGGTAACAGGCTACGTTTATCATCTCGCAAAGCGCGGACAGCACCATCATCAATGACCAAACGACCGGCCATTTGCAAGTGTGCGGCCAACCATTGCTTGCGAGCGGTGAGCCGGTCGTCATCTGCGGTAAATAGTGTGCCTAATAATTCGCCAGCAATAAGTCGCAGTAAGACATCGGGTTGATCGCCATTGGCAATCAGTGTGGGACACCCAGACATTGCGGCCAAGCGTGCCGCACGAACCTTGGTCACCATGCCGCCACGGCCAAACTTTCCGCCATCACCCGCCATGTCAAACAGGCGTTCATCCATGGCCCGAACGGTGGATAACAGTTGCGCGTTGGGGTTGCCCCGTGGGTCTGCGTCAAACATGCCTTCTTGATCCGTTAAAATGATCATGAGGTCTGCACTGACCAAACCGGCGACCATAGCGGCAAGGGTGTCGTTGTCACCAAATCGAATTTCGTCGGTGGCGACAGTGTCGTTTTCATTGATGACCGGAATCACCCGCCAATCGACCAAGGCGCGTAACGCATCGCCTGCATTAAGATAGCGTTGACGATCTGACAGATCATCATGGGTCAGCAACACTTGGGCACTGTGAATCTGATGCGCCAATAACGCCTTAGACCATAATTCGATCAAACCCATTTGACCAATCGCAGCACACGCCTGAATAGCAGGCATGTGGGTCGGGCGCTCGCTCAGGTTCATCCGTACCATGCCTTCGGCGACCGCACCCGATGAGACTAAGATCAGCTCATAGCCTTGCTGTTGCAAGGTTGACAGTTGACTCGCCCATGCCGCAATGGCGGTTTGATCGAGCCCACGTCCATTGGCCGTCAGCAATGCTGAGCCAATTTTGACGATGACGCGTTTGGCCGTCAGGGTACGGTGTGCAACAGCGGCGTGCATGGTGTGGGTTTCCTTTATTCAACAGCCAACAGACTTAACGGACATAGATCACTTCTGGGCCGTCGCTGTCGTCCCAATCGTCATCGTCGTCTAGGTCATCACCCAGCAAGCCTGCCGCGTCGCGCTCGGCACGGCGTGCAGCCCGTTGCGCTTCTTGCAGCTCAAGGGTGTTTTCGCGGGTTTCTTGCTCTAGGCGCTCGCGACGTTCTTTTTGTGCTTGGGCAAAGTCGGGGTCTTCAGCTTCACGCTCAAGCTCTTGCTCAATTTGATCCATCAAATAATAGGTGGCCGCTTTGGTGCCTTCACCCGTCAGACCGGATGTCCGAAACACCGGTCCAGTCCAACCCAGCTCGGCCACAATATGCGTACACAGGGCGTTATGTTCGTCTTCAGGGACTTGGTCTAGTTTGTTCAGAACCAACACCACCGGAAGCTCGGCCAGCGTAGGCGAAAACCGCTTGAGTTCATTCAAGATGACTTCGGCATTGCGTACAGGGTCTGAGCAGTCAAGCGGCTGTACATCCACCAAATGCAGCAAGATACGGGTACGAGCTAAGTGTTTTAAAAACCGAATGCCCAAACCTGCGCCTTCTGCCGCGCCTTCAATCAAACCGGGAATATCGGCCATGACAAAGGAGCGATGACGGTCGACGTCAACCACACCCAAGTTAGGCACGAGCGTCGTAAACGGATAGTCGGCGACTTTAGGTTTTGCTGCACTGACGGCACGAATAAACGTCGATTTACCGGCATTGGGCAAGCCCAACAGCCCCACATCGGCCAATACTTTCAGCTCTAGCCGAATTTCACGGCCTTCACCAGATGAGCCTTTGGTGCATTTGCGGGGCGCACGGTTGGTCGAGCTTTTAAAATGGGTGTTGCCTAACCCACCCACACCACCCGCAGCAACCAGCAGACGCTGGCCATGTGAGACCAAGTCACCAATCACGTCACCACTGTCGACGTCGACAACGGTTGTGCCGACAGGCACTGTCAGCAACACGTCTGGCGCACCTTTGCCCGAACAGTTTGCGCCACGGCCATTATTGCCGCGCTCAGCACGAAATTTGCGGGTATAACGATAGTCCACCAAGGTATTGGCGTCGCCGTCAGCAACGATGATGACATCACCGCCTTTGCCGCCGTCCCCACCGTCTGGACCACCAAAAGGAATAAACTTTTCACGGCGGAAGCTAGCCACGCCATTGCCACCGTCTCCGGCTAATACCGAGATAACGGCTTCGTCTACAAAGCGCATGATCTGCTCCTCGCCCCTATGGGCTGATCGAAAAACGGCATATTTTGACAGACCTGTGGTCAGATGGATAGCGGCAGGCGGGGTTGTTGTCCTATTCTTCACCGAAATTCATTGTTTTCGCCAATGTGACGCAGTATAAAAACCGGCAGTCTTCATCGGCGTCTACTGGATGGAAACATGTTGGGGCAATAAAAAGGAGACTCTTCGCTCTTTTTTGTTTGACTCAATCCCTGTTATTGAACACTATTGGAAAAAATGAACGGAGTTTCAACCATGATGAAAGTATGGCTTAGTGCAGGTTTATTAGCCGTCAGTAGCATGAGTGCAATGGCAGCACAAAATCCCGATGACGTGATTGGTTATTGGCGAACAATTGACGATCAAACAGGGTTTTCTAAGGCAATTGTACGGATACAAAAAGCCGTCGATGGGACTTATTTAGGAACCATTGTGAAAATCGTACCTCGTCCAGACTACACCCCTAAGGTCTACTGCTTTCACTGCCCACAACCCTTCACGGGTAAAAAAATTCTTGGCCTTCCATTATTGTGGAACGCAAAATACAATGATAACGGCCGTAGCACCATCAGTTATGGTGATGCATATGTGATTGATCCACTCAGTGGCAAAATCTACAACGGCAAAATGAAGCTCAGTCCTGATAATCGCCGCCTTATCCTGCGCGGTTATGTGGGAGTATCTGCATTGGGTCGCACTCAAATTTGGGTTCGTGAAGACGCGTCGATCATGAACCGTGATGACATCAACAACATTAATGCTAATCCTGCCAACGTTGGCACAAGTGTGACGCTACCCGCACAATAAGCATCTTGTTGATCTAAAAAAGCCGCTGATCATTCAGCGGCTTTTTGTCACTCACACCCCGTCTTGAGGCTTAGTCAATGACGGTGGTTTCTGGCGGAACGCTTGGATACGCGGCGCCGCCCATTTGTTCGGCAATCCGCAACACTTGGCAGCTATAACCGACTTCATTGTCATACCAGACATACAAGGTGGCATGGTTGCCGGTCACAATGGTGGCTTGCGCATCAAACACACCCGCCGCACGCGAACCGATAAAGTCGGTCGACACCACTTCGGTCGAGTGCGTGTAGTCAATTTGACCTTGCAGGTTCGAGTTCAACGAAATGTTACGAATGTATTCGTTGATCTCGTCACGGTGGCTGTCGGTTTTCATGGTCAGGTTCAAAATCGCCAAACTGACGTTTGGTGTGGGCACCCGAACCGAGTTGCCAGTCAGCTTGCCTTTGAGTTGTGGCAAGGCTTTGGCAACGGCTTTAGCCGCACCCGTTTCGGTGATGACCATGTTCAGCACCGCACTGCGGCCACGACGATCCGCACTGTGATAGTTGTCGATCAAGTTTTGGTCGTTGGTGAACGAGTGAACGGTTTCAACGTGTCCACACTCAATGCCAAACTTGTCTTCAATGACTTTGAGCACAGGGGTAATGGCGTTGGTGGTGCAGCTTGCCGCACTGATGATTTGGTCGGAGTCGATGATGTCTTTGTTGTTGACCCCAAATACAACGTTTTTCATCTCACCTTTGGATGGGGCGGTCAAAATAACACGACCAATACCGGCACAACCCAAATGCACACTCAGACCCGCCATGTCACGCCATTTGCCTGTGTTATCAATCAATAAGGCGTTGTTGATCCCATAGGCAGTGTAGTCGATGTCCGCTGGGCTATTGGCATAGATCACTTTGATGTAGTGACCATTGGCAATAATGGCTTCGTTTTCTTCGTCAATCGAAATGGTGCCGCCAAATGAGCCATGAATCGAGTCACGACGTAGCAACGATGCGCGCTTAGACAGGTCATTTTCGGATGATTTACGCACCACAATGGCACGCAAACGTAGACCGCGACCCAAGCCGCTTTTTTCAAGCAGTAGACGCGCTAGAATACGACCAATACGACCAAAACCATATAACACCACGTCTTTAGGTTCTTTGACCGGCACACACGGTACAACGGAGAGTACGTCGTCTAGCAGCTCATCTGGGGTTTTGCCTGTTTGCTTGAGTTGAATGGCCAGCTTGCCCAAATCAACTTCACAGGGTGGCAAATTATCACGGGCGGCTAGTGCTTCTAAAATGGGCATGGTGTCAACGGCGGAAAGCTCAACCGAAATCATGCGCGCGCGACGGTGCGCTTTCAAAATTTGAATGACTGAGCTATTGACCAGTGATCGGTCATAGACCGTGACCACGACATCTTTTTCGCGGTAGAGCTTGCCGATGATCGAGATCATATGCTCGGCGATTTCTTCACGGTTTTTCCAGCGACCCATGTGTTCTTGGGTTAGCGCAAGGATATTGTCTTGGCTCACGGACGTGTCCTCTGTTGGTGTCATCGGGTAACGGCAAGTATGCGTTCTGGGGCAGCACATCTGCCCATCAAAAAAGCCAGTGGATCGCACTGGCTTCCTCACAGGGTGCATATTCTAGCAAGAACATGCACGTTAAATCTGGAATTTTTCTTTCCATTCTGGGTATGGCATCCCATACACATAGGTTCGTGCATCAGCATCACTAAGCGGTTGCTGCTGTTGCTCGCTTTCCTCGCGTAACCACTTAGATAAACAGTTGCGACAGAACCCACTGGTGTTCATGAGGTCGATGTTTTGCACATCGGTGCGCTTTTGCAAATGGGCCAATAACCGACGAAATGCGGCAGCTTCTAATTCAGTTTGCGCAGCGCGATCACGTTGTGCAAAAGGCATACTGTCAGACATCTAAAGTCTCCTGACAAACAATGAAAGACAACTCAACGGTATTCCATACACTCTAACGAGCGGTTTGGGTGGTACGTTGAAGGCGGCTAATATTATAGCCCTGCCGCCGTGCGGCTTCGACATAATCGAGGTAGGTTTTCTCGTTGATTTGCGGCTGGCGTGACAAGATCCACAAGTATTCTCGGTCTGGACTACCCACCAATACCGTCTGATATTGACTGTCTATTTTAAGAATCCAGTAGTCCCCTCGCCCGACAGGCAACCAACGCAGCATCTCGGGCAAAAACGTCACTTCAAGTTGGCTATTGCTGGGGTCAACCGCCGTTGCTTGCCCTGTTGCTTGTAGGGTACTGCCATTGGCTTGCACACAACGATTGTCTACATTGACGGTGCCGTCGGCACGCAGGCTATACAGTGCTGTGACGTCTCGCGCACATTTACGCTGAAAAAACATCGGGAAACGAGCCGCCTCATACCATGTGCCCGCATATCGTTTGAGGTCAATATGACTGACTGTTTCGGGTGCTGCGGCCCAGACTGGATGAACAGGCAATCCAGACAGTGCAACCCATACCAGCAGCGCTGCGATGCAATGACGCCATGAGGGTCTGCGGTGGCTTAATAGATGAGGCATGCTGTCGCTCTCGTTGGTCATACCACGTTGTACCGCATCGTCTGCAAAACCGTTACTGACCTGACGATGCCGGTGTGTTGTCGGTCTTTAGGCGTATCTTAGCATGGCGTTATGCGTAGAACTGCCAACCCAGTCACCCCCAGCAGGCGTGGATGGTTAAGCCGACCGACCGATGGTTGTGGTCTATTGCAAGATGACATCGGCCAAGGCCAGACCCGATTGCCATGCGCTGGCCACGGTTGTGCCACACAGCCAATCGCCCGCAACACCCACACGTTGTCCAGCATTCCAGTCATATAGGCGGTCACTCGGCCGATCCGGCACGGCATATAACCACCGATGGCTCATCACCTGAGTGGGTACGAGGTCGGCAACAGCGCGGCCTGTGAGCTCAGCCCATGCGTGCAAGAGCATTGCTTCAACCGCTGCTGCTGATGTATCGACATGGGCGTGTGACCATGCTGGACTGGCATGTAACACCCACGACTCTCCTTGCGTGGGTGAGGCTTGGCGAGCGGGTTTGTGGCTATTACAGATTGCACGCATCAGTGGCCCGTGGGTGATGTCACACCCCTCAAAGGGCAACTGTAACGATTGCGAAAAATGCAGCATCACTACCCACGTCGGCGCAAATGTGACGGCTTTGCCAAGCTGATGCCAAGTGTGGTCAACCGGCCATAAGGCCGCCAGTTGCGGTGCGGGCAACGCCAACACCACATGACGCGCCGTGTGAGTCGTTTGACCGTCAAAAGACAATTGCCACGACGTGCCGTCATCGGTCAATGCAGTCAACCGATGCTGGGTGTGACAAACACCATCACCCAACACATGCCGCCCCAAGGCGCTCATGCGGGGCAAGCCCACATAACGCGGGGTGAGTGGCATGGCTTGCCACTGCGCAGGTGCATCCGACTGAACAAAACGACCGGCCCATTCAGCCACTACCCCCGCCTGCTGCCATTGATCCACCTGCGCACAAAACGCAGGGTCAACCGCCATAAAAAATGGCGTGCCATGATCAATCGGGTCATGTGGGTTGCGCCGTGTGGCCATTCGCCCACCGACCCCGCGTGATTTGTCAAACACCACCACTTGTCGTCCGGCATCGGCCAAACGACGTGCGCAACTTAAACCCGCCATCCCTGCGCCAATGACGGCCACATCAATCATTACATCAGTCATGACTTTATTCCGCCACAGCCCCAGAAAGTGCGCAGTGAATACGACCCATCCGCCTTGTGGCAACAGGACAACCTCAGAACAGCACCTACACACCCCAAAAAAACATCAGGGTAAAAACCCTGATGTCGTGACCCATCATCCAATCAGTTGATGATTAATGAATCAGTTTAGAAACCGGCTCTGGCTCTGCTAACAATTGCAGACGGGCATCACCAAACAAATCCATATGTGGAGTAAGCACGCGCATAAAGCGGTCAAAGTACAACATTTGCTTCATTAACAAGGCAAAATCACGCGGAAAATGAATGCCATGACGCTCGCCAACACCGACCATTTCTAGCATTAACGCATTCAAATCGGAGGCTTCGCCAGACAGCACCGCTTGCGGGTCGGCGGTCAGCAAAACGGTAAACATTTTTTCGAGGTCATCCGCCAAACGAACCTGATCAATCACCCCATGTGTCATGCCCATTTTGACCATATTGCTGGCCATCGCCACGTAATCGGTTTTTTGCAGCGACTCCATAAAGGCAATACACGCGCCCCACACTTCTTGTTTAAGCTGGCCGACAATCCCAAAGTCAATAAAACCAATCCGGCCATCGGTCAACAGCATGAGGTTTCCGGCGTGCAAATCGGCATGAAAGCTCTTGCACAGCATCAAGCTGGCAAACCATGTGTTCATGGCCGTGATTAACACTTGAGCAGGGTCTTTGGCATATTGCCGCATCACGTCAATATCGGTCATCGGCACGCCATACAAGCGTTGCATGGTCAGCACGGTGCGGGTCGAGGCTTGTGGATACACCTTGGGTGCAACCACTTGCACATTGCCACTAAAGCTTAAAAACTGCTGAAAATCGGCAATATTTTGCGCTTCTTCGACAAAGTCAACTTCACGCACCATACGGCTACGAATTTCGTCGACAATGCCAGACAAGGCCGCAAATTTAACCTTAGGCACGGCCAGCTCTAGCAACCGTGTGGCCGCATGGACAAAGCCTAAATCGGTATGCAAAATGGTTTCGACATTGGGTTTTTGCACTTTAATGACCACATCCTCACCGGTCACCAAGGTGGCCGCATGGACTTGGGCAATCGACGCTGACGCCAACGGTGTGGGGTCAATTGAGGCAAAAATTTGATCCAACGGTTGATCAAAAGCATCGGTCAACGTGGCCTGAATCTGGCTAAACGGCAACGCGGGGGTTTGATCTAAGCACCGTTGAAATTCTTCGACATAAGCACGCGGAAACAACGACGGCGAGCTGGCAATAAACTGTCCCAGCTTGATGTAAGTCGCGCCCAAACGCTCAAAGGTCTCACGCAACAGTTGCGGCGTGGGGGGGGCTTCGGTGCTGTAGCGCAGACCTGCCATTGCCAGCACACCAGCGGTCTGACCAATACGCGCCAAACTGCGCAAACCATTGAATACAGGATTATTGCGGGACATGAAAATCCTCCGACACAAAGCGCAGCAACATGAATATACGATTGAATCAACACCGATCAATGCAGTCATTATTGATTGATGGTGTCAGTCTTTAAAACCCGCCCGACGGGTTGCGGCACAGACCGCACACTCGGGATCAGGGGTGTAACGAATCAAACGCTGCCCAAAGCTCAAGCCGTCCCATAATAACAGACGCCCCGCCAATGGCGACTGTCCCAAGCCCAGATAAAGCAACGCCGCGTGCGCTTGCATTGCGCCCATGGTGCCGGTTGTGGTGGCCAACACGCCACTGTCCGCACAACGGCGCGCGTCGTCTGGTGCATCTGGAAACAAACAGCGATAGCACGGGCCATCGGGCAAAATGAGGGTCATTTGGCCTTCAAAACCAATGGCTGCTGCGGACAATAACGGCACCTGCGCCGCCACACAGGCGGCATTGACGGCATCACGGGTGGCAAAATTGTCTGAGCCATCCAGCACTAAGTCAATGTTTTGCAAAAGTTCTGGCAAGTGATCCGCCGTTGCCATCAGGTGACGGGCATCAATACTGACCCACGGACTAATCTGGCTTAAGGTGTGTTTGGCGGCCTGTACTTTAGGCTGCCCTAATTGCTCGGCACTAAACAGCAATTGGCGCTGAAGATTGCTGTCGTCCACCGTGTCGCCATCAACCAACCGTAAAAACCCGACCCCTGCCCTTGTCAGCAATTGCGCCGCAGGACAACCCAGCCCGCCCATGCCAATGAGCAAGACGCGTGCCGCTTTGAGCCGATATTGTGCATCGATATCCCAGTTTGGGAGTAAAATCTGACGGCTATAGCGTAATAATTCCGCATCAGACAAATGATTGCGGTCAATAACAAACATGCTAAAACCCTTGAATGCCGACCCTAGCACACCCCGTATGACAGCTCATGTTGAGGCGAGTAAAATCTTTCATTAGAAATACAACCCACGAATACCAAGCGTGACACGCTCATTGCCGCCGTAATCTTGTACAGTTGTCACTTGCGTAAACCCTGAATGTTCAAACACATCACGCACGGCCTGCCCCTGATCATAGCCATGCTCAACCAATAGCCAGCCTTGTGGCTGCAAGTAATGTGCTGCACCTTGGACAATTTGGCGCAAATCTGCCAAGCCATGTTCGGGGGCAGTCAATGCGCTGATTGGCTCGTGGATCAAGGCCGGCAAATGACGGTCAGTGGGGTCAATATACGGGGGATTACTGACGATCATGTCAAAGCGATCATCAGAGTGTAATGCATCAAACCAACTGCCCTGCTTAAACACACAATGACTTAAACCATACTGATGCGCATTGGCTTGCGCCACCGCCAACGCCGCAGCAGAGAAATCTGTGGCCGTCACCTGTGCGTGCGGACACTCTTTGGCCAAAGACAGCGCAATCGCTCCGCTACCCGTGCCTAAATCAAGGATTCGCTTGGGGTTGTCCATGCGTTGCCATGCGTCAAGGGCAAGCTCAACCAAGCGCTCGGTGTCAGGGCGAGGAATCAGGGTGTCAGGCGTAACGGCCAGCACCAAGGTCCAAAAAGCTTGTTCGCCCATCACATAGGCCAACGGTTCGCCAGCCGCCAATCGTGACAGTGCCTGTTGATAGCGCTCGGCTTGTGCGTCCGTCAATTCATGCTGCGGCCATGTGCGCAAAAACGCGCGGTCTTTTTGTAACACCCACAGCAACAGGGCTTCGGCCTCACGCGGTCCTATACCCTGCGGAATGTCACGCAATGCCGCTGCAATGGCGATCATCCACCGTTGTCCTGTGCCAGTTGCGCCAACTGATCGGCTTGGTATTCACGGTGCAGGCTATCGAGTAGCTCGGTCAGGTCACCTTGCATGATGGCATCAAGCTTATACAAGGTCAGGTTAATGCGGTGGTCGGTCATGCGGCCTTGCGGAAAATTGTAGGTACGAATGCGCTCAGAACGGTCGCCCGAGCCGACCAAATCGCGGCGCATACTGGCGGTTTCGGCGTTTTGTTTGTCGCGC